>JADHXI010000038.1 GCA_016783065.1 Desulfobacteraceae bacterium
GGGGCACCCTGCAAAAGGCCTTGAGTACTGAGGTCCTCATCTATGTCAGGCCAGTGAATAACATACCCTGCTCCAGCAATACTCCAGTTCGCACGCTGTTTAGGCGTTGCATGGAGCAAACGTGGATACCATGCCAAAGGCACCGTTATGGTCCGTCCATCGAAGAGATCAACACTAATAGTGTCCTCGGTGAGAGAAACTTCTCTGACTTGCTCACCAACTTTAGGTCCCAAAGTAGTCATTCCATGCCTCCCATAATTTATTCCTGTGAAAGGAAGTAAGTGTTTCCAATTTTCTCAACTCCCTTGCTGGAAACCCGAGGTTGTACGCCAATGCCACAGGAGTAAGCCAAAATTTGGTTGAGAAAGCATCCCGGTCAATATGGACATGTGGTGGTTCATTCAAGTCGTGACTAACAAAGTAGAACCGGTATGGTCCATCCCTTAAAACTGCTGGAGCCATCTCTCCTCCCTTGCTGTCCCCTTAAAGTTGTCATTGTTATTTATTCGTCCCTGATTCTCGAGTGATTACCTGACTGAATATCCCATCATATTACAAAAACCAACAAAACACAACAAATAGAGGTTGATCAGTTTTTGCTCATCCATTCGCCGAAGAAGGTTACGTGCATTAAACATCACTTTCACAAAATAGCATATTGATTCGCGTACGAAGCAATTCTGGCCTCATTTCAGGCCTTTTATCTTGCCAGAATTCACCAATTTTAGCAACCTAAAACCCTGTGATATCTTCAATTCCCGAGATTCGGGTTGAATAGTCCATCTTATTCCATATGGCAATGTGTGGTGTTGTCAGATTGGCTCTTGACTTCAACTTTGAACCTGTTTGGTCACATGTCGGTTACTGCAGTATTGGGAAGGCCAAGTTGACAAAGCATGAGAGAAATGAGAAATCTAGATGTAATCCATTGGATAGAAAACGAAATTACGAGACCTTTGCAAAACGCCCCCTTTTGGCCAATCTCAGCGTCAGACTCAAATTTCAATCCTCGAAATATCCAATATATTCCTGTGGTTGAAATTTTCGCCTTCCTTGACCTTGGCCAAAATTGAACATTTTTCAAAGGTCTCATTACATCTTTCCATTATTCCACGTGTGAGGCAAGACTGCAATGTCTCAGCAAATATGTATAATTTCAATAAGTTGTAGAATTTACGAGATGTCAAGTTAGTGAAGTCGACCTTGTGTTATTGTTTCGCCTTTGTTTCAGCCTGTTGGCGGCGCCGCTCTTCTCCCTCCCGCGCAAGTGCCTCACGATTGCTGTCGTCGACCCGCATAAATCCATCGCGCCACTCGTCGTTTTTCCAGCAAAAGGGCGTCTGGACCGTGGTTCTGGGCACCCATGCTCGATCGAGAAGATCAAGGCCCATTCCCACGATCGAGCGCTGCATCTCTCTGTCCCAGGGTTTCCCGCAGGGGTTTCCCAATGGGAAATCGGTGAAAACGAACCGAGGGACGCCGCATTCCTCTACGATGTCCCGGGCGGAACCCATGATGACGGTAGCGATGCCGTTCTCTTCAAGGTGTCGCGCAACCAGACTCACGGTCTGGTGACACACCGGTCAGAGCCCAGAGAGGAGCATGGCATCAACGGCATCCTCGCGGCACCAGTTGAGGACCTGTGGGGCGTAATCCCGCAGTGTTTTGCCTCGACTATAACTGGTGGGCACCCCGTAAAAGCGCGCTGACGTGGACCCAATGCGGTTGTCGGCCGCGTACTCGCTCAAGCGATTTAGGGGAAGGAAGCTGTCGAGATCATCGGTGTGGGTCGCGTTCTTGTCCCACGACAGGTCATCCGTAACCAGGCGCTGAGGAGGAGGATCTGCACCCAGCGCGTAAAGGTCCCTGACCTTTCCGCGAGGCAGGTCTTGAAGTTCGGCGCCAGGCTGGCCTGCAGTGGTAAGGGCACCAACCCGGCACTTTGAGAGCGGCTTCGTAAGCCGGGTAAAAGGGACCTCTCGGTGGTAGGACCAGGCAAAGGGCTTAGTGTACCCCTGGGCGGCGTAGTAATCACGACTGCGGTCAATGTAGCTCACAAAAGAACGGTAAGGCCGACGCGTTTCCAAATAAGTACCTCCTGGAACTAGGTTTTGCGGATAGCTTGGAATGAGAGCTTAACTGAGATCGAGCGGGGCGTCAAGATTATTGGCTGAACCAATTAGTTCAGTAAAAGAGCAGGGGCAGACTATCCGCCACCAGAAAACCTTTTGGGGTGGGAAGGATCCTGCCGTCCTCGCGACTCACAAGACCCGATTCGCACAGTTCGGTGATAATCTTGTGGGCCTGGGGCCGGTTTTGAAAGAGGGTCTCATCCAGCCCTTCTTTCGTTCGGAACCCCAGGGCCAGGGATTCTAGGGATGCCTGATCCTGCGAGAGTTTTTCGCTCCCCTCAACAGGTGATCGGCCTTTGAAGATATGCTCACAATATTGGGACACTGACCTCACATTCCACCATCGTTCTCCATGGGCAAAGGAATGGGCAGAGGGTCCCAGGCCCAGATAGGGTGTGCGCTTCCAGTATTTCCGGTTGTGGTGGCACATGAATTTTTTTTCCTTCGCAAAATTTGAGACCTCGTAGTGGATGTATCCACGGTCTGCCAGGTATTGGGCGGTGGCAAGAAACAGTGCCCTCCCCTCCTCTTCTTCTAAAGGCGCAAAGACCCCCTCGTCACGCATCCTTGCAAAAGGCGTCCCCGCTGAAATGGTCAACTCGTAACAAGAGAGATGGGCGGGCTCAAACTCAAGGGCCCGGTCCAGGGTCTCGCACCAATCGGATTGGATCTGCCCGGGCAGGCCGTATATGAGATCGATTCCCACGTTATCAAACCCTGCCCTTTGAAGACACGCCAATGCCCGTTCAGCCTGACTGGCACTGTGTCTTCTTTGGAGAAAACCAAGTTCCTTATCGTCAAGAGACTGTACACCGAGACTTATGCGGTTCACCCCGAGGGACCGGAAAAGCACTGCTTTTCCGGGGGTCACATCGTCTGGATTGCACTCCATGGTCACCTCTGCGTCAGGCGAGATGGCAAACCCATGAAAGATCCCCTTTATGAGAGATGTCAATGTCTGTTCGTCAAGAAGGCTGGGCGTGCCACCGCCGACATACAGAGAATCGAATACGGGAAAGCGGTCTTTGTACAACGATATTTCCCCTTCAAGGGCCGCCATCCACTGCCCCATCTGAGATCGAGGGGTAACAGAATAGAAGTCGCAATAGGGGCATTTGCTGCCGCAAAAGGGCACATGGACATAAAGTCCCGGCAGTTGGGAATTATTCATCATCGGATTTCAAAACGGCCACAAAGGCCTTCTGGGGAATCATCACGGAGCCCACCATCTTCATCCGCTTTTTCCCCTTTTTCTGTTTTTCCAGGAGTTTCCGCTTCCGGGTGATGTCTCCTCCGTAGCATTTGGCCGTCACGTCCTTCCTGAAAGCGGCAACGGTCGATCGTGAGATGATCTTTCCTCCGATGGCGCCCTGGATGGCAATCTTGAACTGATGTCGAGGGATTTCCTTTTTGAGACGGTCACAGGCCTTTACGCCCCACTCCCTTGCACGATCCTTGTGGACGATGAGCGAGAGGGCGTCCACGCGCTCGCCGTTTACCAGGATATCCAGTTTTACGAGATCGCTTTCCCGGTAGTCGATGAGATCATAGTCAAGAGAGCCGTATCCCTGGGTCACAGTCTTGAGCTTGTCGTAAAAATCGACAATCACCTCTGCAAGGGGCATTTCCAGGCTGATTTCGATTCGACCCGGCGTTGGGTAGGTAAATTGGGAATTCATGCCGCGGCGCTCCATACACAGATTCATAACAGCCCCCATATAACGTTCCGGGATGAGGATGTTGGCCCGGATGTAAGGTTCGGCAGAACCTGTGATAAGGACCGGGTCCGGATAATATTGGGGGTTGTCGACCGTTACCGTATCGCCGTTCTGGAGTGTAAACCGGTACTGGACGCTCGGTACGGTCATGATAAAGGTCTGGCCGTACTCGCGCTCGAGTCTTTGCTGAACGATCTCCAGATGAAGGAGTCCCAGGAAACCGCAGCGAAATCCCTGACCGAGTGCGGAAGAGGTGTCCTTCTGGTAGGTCAGCGCAGCGTCATTGAGCTTGTATTTTTCGAGGGCATCTGCCAAATCCTGGTAATCGTCTGAGGCAATGGGGTAAATGGATGAAAAGACCACGGACTTGACTTCCCTGAACCCCGGAAGAGGGGCGGGGGCTGGATCGGTGTCCAAAGTGATGGTGTCCCCCATGCTCGTGTCGCTCACGGTCTTGATCCCCGAAATAATATAGCCCACCTCACCGGCGGAAAGTGAGGGGCGCTGCTCCCTTTGAATCCGAAAAACCCCTACCTCCTCCACCTTGTAAACGGCGCCATTGGACATAAACCTGATGAGGTCGCCCGGTTGAAGGCTCCCATTAAACACCCGGCAACTGACGACGGTCCCTCTAAAAGGATCATAGTTGGCATCAAAGATGAGGGCACTTAGGGGGGCATCCGTTTGGCCTGCCGGCGGGGGAATGTGTTCAACAATGGCTTCCAGCACATCTTCAATCCCGGCACCTTCCTTGGCGGAGCAGAGAATGGCCGCTTCGCCGTCCAATCCCAGTTCGGTCTCGATTTGCTCTCGCGCCCGTTCGATGTCGGCAGAAGGAAGGTCGATCTTATTGATCACCGGGATGACCTCCAGATCGTGTTCCATGGCCATATAGAGATTGGCCAGTGTCTGGGCCTGAACCCCCTGGGAGGCATCCACCAAAAGGAGCACTCCTTCGCACGAGGCCAGGGCCCGGCTCACCTCATAGGAAAAATCCACATGACCCGGCGTGTCAATCAGGTTGAAGGAAAAGGTCTCTCCTTTTTTATCCGTATAGGGAAGGGTGATGGTCTGGCTCTTGATGGTGATCCCTCTTTCCCGCTCAAGATCCATGGTGTCCAGAATCTGGTCGCGGAATTCCCGTTCTGTCACCAGACCGGCATGCTGGATGAGCCTGTCCGCCAGTGTTGATTTCCCGTGATCAATATGGGCGATAATGCTGAAGTTTCGTATTTGTGACATGTCTCTTTCTCGTCGGCGTCATTGCGGCCGTTGGTCTTTTGATCGAACCGCGACACCTTACCCTAACGTTGCATAAATCTTTGGCTCAAAAACGCTACGCTCGCTCTATATCAGGCCATCAAGAAACGCTGGTCCCTTGCTGACCTAATCTAAAGCGTTTTGAACTCAAATTTTGTGCAACGTTAGGGCTTATCTTTTGTGCTGACCGAATTGTCAATAGATTTCGAACTTTGCCACTCTTCCGTCAAGGCCGCCGATTGAAAAGGGTTTCTTATAGGAGGGTCTTAAGCCGATGTAACCGACAGCTTTTCTTTCTCCAAAATAGACGTACGCCGTGGAGCCCTTGCATCGATTTTTTAAGTAGTCCCCAAAGGCCTTGTACAATTCCCTTGAGTCATCCCTATTCCCCGTCCGTATCCCATACGGGGGGTTACAGACAATAACCCGGTCTCTAAGATCGCCGATCTTCTGGAAGGAGGCGGTCCTGAGCCCGACGTCTCTACCGTGCGGCAGGGAGGCAAGGTTTGTGGCTGCAGTTTTAAGCGCCGTCCGGGAAATATCACTTCCCGCGATACCCCCTAAAGAAAGAGGCCGAATTTTCCGATCTTCCTCCCCTTTCACCTTTTCCCACACATTTCCTTCAAAATCGGGCAGCAATTGAAACCCGAACCTTTTTCGAAGATAACCGGACGGGATGCGGCAGTGATTCATCAGGGCCTCGCAGAGCAGGGTGCCAGATCCACACATGGGGTCGTACAAGGGTCTTAATCCGTCCCATTCCGAAAGACGGATGATCGCCGCCGCCAAAGTCTCCTGCATGGGGGCTTCCACGGTTTCTTTTCGGTAACCCCGGCGGTGAAGGGAGTCGCCGGAAGTATCGACACTGATGGTGGCCCAGTTTTTTTTCATATAAAGATTAAGCCGGATATCCGGTTCAATCCTGTCAACATTCGGCCTTTCCATCCGGGCCTTCCTGAAACGATCTGCGACCGCGTCCTTCACCCGCAGGGCCGCATAGTGAGAATGGCTGATCTTGCTTTTGGACACATTGGCGGAAACCGCAAAGGAATAATCTTTCGGGAAAAAAGCAGGCCAATCGATCTCCAGAGCCCGCTGATACAAATATCGATTGCTGTGACATTGAAAGGAGCATAAAGGCGCCAGAACCCTGGCAGTCAATCGGGAACAATAATTTACACGGTAGAGGGTATCCTTATCCGCCTCAAAATAGATTCCCCTGTAAGCGGGGTAAATATTATACGACCCCAACTCGGAGAGTTCTTCTGCCCCGAGTGCTTCCATACCCCCGGCTGTCTGAGCAAAATAGCGATTATTTCGCTGATAGTCAAACATAGGCCTCATAGGGTCCGTCTCCCGTCACAGAGGCGAACTCCAGGTGGACCGGTATCCTCCAGGCTGCCGGGTATTGTGTTATCCATTCCTTTATCGCGTTCGGCCTGTGGGGAATTATTGAGAAGTCGCAAATAGAGGTGGTATCATTACAGATGGTTGGCCGCTTTCGCAACTGGTTTCTCACCTTTCCGGCTCTTGGAATATCCGGACGGTTTTTTCTTTATTCGGGAGGCCCGCAGGGTGTGGCGTTCATTTGCGGATAGCACGCTCTTGCGCATACGCGCGGAAAGGGGTGTGACTTCCACCAGCTCATCATCGCGTATAAAACTGATCGCCTGTTCCAGGGTTAGGGGTTTGACGGGGGAAAGGATGACATTATCGTCTTTTCCGGCTGCCCGCATGTTGGTCAGTTTCTTTTCCTTGCAGGGGTTCACGCCGATATCCTGTCTCCGGTTATGCTCGCCGACGATCATTCCCTCATAGACGGGATCACCGGGCACCACAAAGAGTCTGCCCCGGGGTTCCAGATTGGACAATGCATACGGTATGGCATTTCCAGCGCGGTCTGACGTGATGGAGCCGGTAAAACGACTGGGACAGTCCCCGCGGAACTCCCCGTAGCCGTCATACAAGGAGTGCATGGTTCCCGTACCCCGGGTGTCGGTGAGAAATTCATCCCGGTATCCTATCAAGGCCCTGGCGGGCACTGAAAATTCCATCCGCACCCGTCCGTTTCCGTTGGTGACCATGTTTGTCATTTTCCCTTTCCGAAGCGCGAGTTTCTCCGTTACCACGCCCAGAAAGCTTTCTTCGCAGTCAACCAGCAAACGCTCTATGGGTTCCAGTTTCTTGCCGTTCTCATAGCGATAGATGACTTCGGGCCTCCCGACACAGAATTCATAGCCCTCCCTTCTCATGGTCTCGATAAGAATGGCCAGCTGAAACTCTCCTCGACCTTTTACCAGTACGGTGTCCCGGTCTTCGGTCTCACCCACTTGGATGGCCACATTTAAACGGGTCTCCTTCAAAAGACGCTCCCGGATCCGGCTTGACTGAACGTACTTGCCCTCTTTTCCACCAAGCGGCGAGTTGTTAACTGTAAATTTCATGAACACCGTGGGTTCATCCACATTGATCCTTGGCAGTGTGCTGGGGCTCAGCTGGTTGCAGATGGTATCCCCGATCTTGACCTCCTCAATCCCCGCAAGCACCACAATATCTCCGGGCTGAACCTCATCAACTTCCATTAATTTCATGCCGTCATAGACCTGGAGCCTTGACACTTTCAGTGGTACGGGTTTTCCGTGTTTGCCTATGCACACCAGGTTATCCCTCGACCGTGCTGTCCCGTTAAAGATTTTCCCCACGGCCAGCCGGCCCACATAATCCGAATATCCCAGGTCAGACACGAGCATCTGGAATGGCAGCCCTGGATCATGGGATGGGCTGGGGATCTGGTCAAGAATTGTGTCGAAAAGGACGTGCAGGTCATCCCCTTCCTCGTCAAGGGTTGTTTTTGCAATACCATCCCGGCCGACCGCATAAAGAAGAGGGAACTCAAGCTGTTCTTCGGTTGCGTCCAGGTCGATCAGCAGGTCATAAATCTCATCGAGAACCTCGTCCGGGCGGGCGTCCCGGCGGTCGATCTTGTTGATGACCACGATGATTTCGAGCCCGGCCTCCAGGGCCTTCTTGAGGACAAACCGTGTTTGGGGCAGCGGTCCTTCGGAAGCATCTACCAAAAGGATCGCGCCGTCGACCATGGACAGGGCCCGCTCTACTTCTCCCCCAAAATCCGCGTGACCCGGTGTGTCGATGATATTGATCCGGACGTCCTTCCAAACCACCGAACAGTTTTTTGCAGCGATGGTGATCCCGCGCTCCCGTTCAAGGTCCATGGTATCCATAAGCCTTTCGTCCATCTCCTGGTTTGCCCTGAAAAGCCCGCTCTGGCGGAACATGGCGTCCACCAAGGTGGTCTTGCCGTGGTCGACATGGGCGATGATGGCAATATTTCGCAAGCTATCGTTTTGGACTGCGCTTGTCATAATTCAAGATCTCCGTCATAACATGGTTTTTCCGGGTGGGCCGAAGGCGCAATATAAGCACTGGAGCGCCGATTACAAGTGTCTTATTTTTTCATCCTAAGGGCCTCCGCAAAAATAACTTCACATTTTCGCATCCCTGCTTCAGGCCATCTTTGGTTGCGCCTCAATCGCAAAAACCTCGAAATAGTATTACTATTCCTCTGGTTTTGCTCAATCGGCACAGCCAAATCTGACACAAATCCGGGCGCCAATTCTGCGAAGTTTTTTTGCGCAGGCCCTAAATCCCGTCACCACAATTATCACGAGCCACATTTGATTTTGACTCATGTGTTCATTTAGCCCCTTAGTTGCATAAATAAAATGGCAAAATAAGTTTAAAAGCTGCAAATATAGGCAATTTCTTCATTTTTGATGCTTTACTGGAATCCACTACAGGTGGCATCCTGAAAGCAGGAAAAAACAGCCATTTTATTTACCCTGAGGGAAAGCCGAGGATACCACATCTCGTGCGTTGTCGAGGGTTCGCGGTAAAGTACTACAGCTTCACCCTCGACGCCTAAAATCTGCGGCATCCTCGACTTTTGCAACGTTGGGGTTAACTCATACTCATTTTGTCAAAAAAGCGGGTTCTTATAAACGAGTAAAATGGTACAGATGGGTTATTGACACGCAAGCCTGGTTTCCCTATACTTCTCACCTGAGAAAGAGAGTTCTTATAAAATCAAAGCAAAGGAAGGTCAAAAATGGAGAACGAGATCTACAATAGATTTTCATTGCAGGGGAAGGTAGCATTGGTAACAGGCGCCAGTCGCGGAATCGGCGAATGCATCGCTCAAACCTATGCGCAAGCTGGCGCCAAGGTCATTCTGGCCAGCCGAAAGCAGGAAGGCATTGACAAGGCTGCAGCAAGAATTACTGAGTCAGGGGGTGAGGCAATTGCCGTGGCCGCCAACGTCTCTAATGGCGATGAGCGAAATAGAGCGATCGCAAAGAGTATGGAATGGGCCGGTCGCATCGACATTCTGGTGAATAACGCCGGAACCAATCCCGCCTTTGGTCCCTTGGCCGATGTGTCTGAATCAGCCTGGGATAAGATTTTTGCCGTGAATCTGGATGCCGCCCTTTTTCTCTCTCAATTGGCATACAAGGCATGGATGAAGGACAACGGGGGGGCCATCATTAACACCGCGTCCGTAGGGGCATACCAGACCTCTTGGTTCACCCCCGCCTACAACATTACCAAAGCGGCGCTGGTTCATTTGACGGCTTGTCTCGCAAATGAATGGGGTCACATGGGTATACGGGTAAACGCCATTGCCCCTGGCTTAATTAGAACCGACCTGAGCCGTGCCCTATGGGAAAACCCTGAAGCCGCCAAGAGAATCAAATCGCTCCCCATCCCCAGGCTGGGAGAGGTGGAAGACCTTGCCGGCGCGGTCTTATTCCTTGCTTCAGATGCCTCCGCTTTTCTAACCGGACAAACCCTGGTCGTGGATGGTGGCCAGTTGGTCCACTCCCTCTAAGAGTGAGCTGGAGGGAATCCACCTTCCCGCTTTCCAAAACCGTGGGACGAAGAATGTGAAGGTGCGCCTCTACTCACTTGCAAAAGAAGTGAGTTCCTATCATGTGGAGGGAAAAGGATGAAAATGGAATGTCAGATTTTCTGCGAAACCCATCCGCTTTGACTGAGCACATCATCCGTGTGCTCCAAGAGAGAAACAGCCGCGAGCGAATCTTTCCAAGAGCCACCATTGAGTTACAGACCACTTCAGCCGTACTGTTTCTCTTAGGCCGTCATTTTAGGAACAACAAAGATCCAGCCGAGCCCAGTATAATTCTAAATAAGAGGTCCCCAAAGGTAAAACAACCGGGTGATCTTTGCTTTCCCGGCGGAGGTGTTGCGCCCCGTCTGGATTCCTACCTCTCAAAACTCCTTACCCTGCCCTTTTTTCCCTTGGCACGCTGGCCTTACTGGTCTAAATGGCGTGATCAGGGACAACGGGAGAGCCGGAACCTTGCACTCCTTTTTGCCGCCAGCATCCGGGAGAGCCTTGAGGAGATGTGCCTGAATCCTCTGGGAGTGAAATTCCTGGGCCCTATGCCATCCCAGAATCTTGTCATGTTTCCCCGGGTCATCTACCCGATGGCAGGATGGATTACCCGTCAAACCCGTTTCTTGCCCAACTGGGAGGTGGAAAAGATCGTTCGTATCTCTTTACGGGACCTATTGAACCCCGACTACTATGCCCGTTATCGACTCGATTTCGGACCGCTCTATACCAACGGGAAAAACGGAACAACCCAAGATTTCTCCTGCTTTGTCCATAAAGAACAGGAGGAGAACGAGATCCTTTGGGGCGCCACCTACCGTATGGTGATGGTCTTTCTTGAACTCGTCTTTGGGTTCAGCCCTCCGGATATTGAATCGCTTCCGGTCGTCTTTGGGGCCCTAGATAAGAACTATCTTACGGGTTCCTGATAAACAACTATCCTTCCTTTAACGAAAAGGTGATAACCCGGCAATCGTCAGAAGAATAGACATCTCCTTCCACCATTTGGCTCCCCAGTTTTACGCTTTTTCCGATGAGTTTCATATCCGCTTCATCGGGATTTATGTCAATCAGATTTCCTATCACCGAGGGTCCTTCTTTGAGTTCCGCCATGGCAACCACATACGGGGGCCTTTTTCCCTCGGGAGCCACCCGTACTACCGTGAAAGTGCTTATAATCCCCTCTCCGCCTGCCTCAGCAACTTTCAGATCAGTACCGTTACAGTTTCGGCACGTACCCATTGGCGGGAATGTAAAGGTTTCACAAGTGTTGCAATGGAGCCCGAGAAGTTTTCCCTTTTCCAGGCCTTCCTGATATTGTTCAAAAGTGAGCGCGTATTCCATTTTTTTAACTCCTCAAAATAATATTGCAGACGGTTCCAAGATCTCCACCAAGGGTGTCCACGAGACCTATCCGGGCCCCTTCCACCTGTCGCGGGCCGCATTCTCCTCTCAACTGTTCCACAATCTCGGTCACCTGACCGGCACCGGTGGCACCGATGGGGTGTCCCTTGGATTTGAGCCCGCCGGATGGATTGACCACCACCTTTCCGTTCAAATAGGTCTCCCTCTTGGCGGCAGCGTCATGGGCCTTGCCAAACTCATAGAATCCAAACCCCTCCAGAGCTAGGATCTCGGCAATGGTGAAACAGTCGTGAAGTTCCACGACATCTATGTCATCCGGGCCCACACCGGCCTCTTTGTAAGCCTGGGACACTGCTGTCTCCCTGGCCTTCACTCTGGTGACATCCTGTTGAAGATAAAGGGACCCTGCCGAAGCCTGTCCCATTCCCGCAACATAAATGGGTTTTTTGACAAGATCTTTGGCCTTGCCTGCCTCCGCCAGCACCAACGCTGAGGCGCCGTCAGAAAATGGGCAACAGTCAAACAGCTGGAGCGGATCTGCAACCATCATTCCATCCAGGACCGTGTCCAGATCGATCTCTTTTTGAAAGTGGGCCTTTGGGTTTAGCGTGCCGTGGTAATGGTTTTTTATGGCAACCTCCGCCATATTTTTTTTCAGTTCCGGCAAGTCCACCCCGTACTTGCTGGAATACATGTGGGCCGCCATGGCAAAGACCCCCGGAAAGGTCAGCCCCGCCCTCGCCTCATGCTGTGACTGTGTGGCCATGGCAAAGGTTTTCGTTGCCAAAGGGGTCCCCATCTTTGTGGCCCTCTCGGTTCCCCCGGCCAGGACCACGTCGTACACGCCTGCTCCCACAAGCAGGGCCGCATGTCGGATGGCCACGGTGGCTGTTGCGCACGCCGATTCAAAACGGGTAGCCGGCGCAGACATGGGCAACCCCAGTTCTGCATGGGCAAAGGGTGCCATATGCATCTGTCCCTCCTCAAAATCACCCAGGCAATTGCCGAAGAAGAGCGCCTCCACGTCTTTGGATTCGATGTTCGAATTACTCATGGCCTCAAGGCCTGCTTCCGTAAACATTTCCAAATTGGTCTTTTCAGATACACCGAACTTGGTCATGCTCACGCCCAAAACAGCAACTTCTCTCATTATTTCGCCCTCCTGTCTAATTTTGGCCCTTGCCACCTCCTAAACTTGGGCCTTTCGATTTAGTTGCTCCACATTTCGTAAGTTCTTTGTCGACCTGGATGTCAGATATCTGAAAGCTATATGTTATTAAAAAAAAGGTCAAGTCAAGATAAGAGAACAAAAGAACAGGCTGAAATTCCCTTAACATTATCCATTTGGACTTGACATTTTCAAATTTTTCGTTAACCTTCACAATTCTTTTGGGTAACAAGGTGAAGATGCTGCAGCCATGAAGGCACGGATACTAAGAAAACTGCGGACACAAGACACAATCATTTCCGGAGAAGAACTCAGTGCCACTTTGGGGGTTTCGAGGGTTTCGATTTGGAAACATATTCACAAGTTGCAGGAATTGGGGTACCACATCCTCTCAACCCCCAAAGGGTACCAGTTTATCAGTTCCCCGGACATCCTTTTTCCATGGGAGTTTGTTGATCAAGGGTGGAACATCCTTTATTTCCCGGAAGTTTCATCGACCATGGATGTTGCCAGAGATCAGGCAAGAAAACATTGCCCTGACTTTACAGTTGTCATTGCGGGACGTCAAACCAAGGGCCGAGGGAGGTTAAACAGGCGGTGGTTGTCCGATGACGGCGGACTTTATTTTACCATGGTGCTTCGACCGCCAATCCCCTTGCAGTTGAGCTTCAAGGTTAGTTTTTTGGCTTCCTTAACGCTTGCGAAAGTAATTCGTAAAATGCTTCAGATAGATGCCATGGTAAAATGGCCCAATGACATCCTGGTGGACGAACGTAAAATATCAGGGATGCTCGTTGAGTTGGAGGCTGAAGCAGACCGGGTCTTTTTTATCGCTCTGGGGATGGGGATAAATGTTAACAACGATCCGTCCGGGGCTGAACCGGGGGCATCATCATTGAAAAAGATCACGGGCCGAGAGGTTTCAAGAAAGGATCTGCTGGCCCGCTTTCTCAAAGAGTTTAGCTATTGGATGAAAAAAGCAAATTTTGACCATGTCATATCAGAATGGAAAAAACATACCGTTACCTTAGACCGTCATGTGAGAATTGTTACCCAGCAAGCGGAATCGGAAGGGCTTGCGGTGGATGTGGATGAAAACGGTGCCCTGGTTTTGGAACTGGCTGACGGTGAAAGGAAAAAAATAGTTTATGGAGATTGTTTTTTTATATGAAAAATTCCAACCAACTTCGAATGATTGTTTTTGCCTCGCTGCTGGCAGCACTGATGGCGGCCGGCGCCTATCTTGCCATCCCAATAGGACCGGTACCTATTGTCTTGCAGAATATGTTTGTTTTTCTGGCAGGTCTTCTGCTGGGAAGCCGGTGGGGGCTTGCCAGCGTTGGCGTCTATCTTCTGACAGGTGCATGCGGGTTGCCGGTTTTTGCTGGCGGTCTGGGGGGAATCGGCCGCATAGTAGGGCCCACCGGGGGGTATCTGATCGGTTATCTGCCGGCTGTTTTTATTGTGGGATACATTTCTGGAAAATCAACCACACGAATCGGCCGAGATGTCCTGGCGATGATTTGCGGAACCATTGTCTTGTATGCCTGTGGAGTTACTTGGTTGAAAACCCTCACCGGCATGACATGGTCCAAAACGTTGATCGTGGGTATGTACCCTTTTCTGGTTGGTGATGCTTTAAAAATTGCTGCGGCAGCTGTGATTGCAAGAGCGCTGCGACCGATTATAGGAAAGGGATTGAGGCAGTGAGGGATCAGGCGTTTCGCCATTTCCTGGCAGATTACATACCTTGCATTCCCGAGTTCCTATGTTGGAAACATGAATATTATTGAAATCGAAAACCTCTCACATCGATTTGCCGACGGAACATTCGGCGTGAAGGATATTGATCTAAAGATTCGGGATGGGGCCTTGGCCGTGATTGCCGGACCCAATGGTTCGGGCAAAACCACATTGCTGAGGCATCTCAATGGGCTTCTCCTGCCCACTACCGGAACGGTTCGGTTGGGCGGTATCGGCGTGAAGCAGGATCTCTTGCGAGCCCGACAATTTGTGGGAATGATGTTTCAGGATGCTGACAGCCAGATTGTTGGGGAAACCGTTTACGAAGACGTGGCTTTCGGACCGGAAAATCTGCGTTTGGACCGGGGTCAGATTCAAAGCAGAGTGCAAAAGGCCCTGCAGGCGGTCGGTATGTCGGATCTTGCCAGTCAGCGCCCTCATTTGCTTTCGGGTGGCGAAAAACGCAGGCTTGCCATCGCCGGTATTCTCGCCATGGAGCCCAGAGTCATTGTTTTTGATGAACCCTTTTCAAGTTTGGACTACCCGGGTACAAAACAAATATTAAAGCACATCCTGTCTTTGCACCAGTTAGGCCATACGATTCTGGTAACAACTCATGACCTGGAGAAGATCATCGCCCATGCGGATCGATTGATTTTGATGCACGACGGCAAAATTGTCAGAGACGGGATTCCTGCCGATATTATGACTGACGTCGAAACATTCGGCGTTCGCAGACCTTGTGCCTTTCGTTTGGGATTGGAGGCAGACTCATGGCTGAATTAACCTCCTTTAGTTTCTCTGCCGGGGATTCCTTGCTGCACCGGCTGGATGCACGGTTTAAAATAATATTTATTATCTTTCTGACCCTGGTTAGTTTGAATGTATATTTTCGGGGTCTCGGGTTTCTGACATTCATATTGCTCGGCGCTGTTTTCTATGCCCGCCTGCCCTTTGATTCAGGGCTCAAGGAGCTGCGCTATTTTTTAATTTTGCTTTTTTTGATCTTTCTTGCACGTGTACTGTCAACCCACGGAGTGCCCATAATTGATCTCAAATATTTTTCCGTTTCCATGGAGGGTATTTACAGCGGAATCCTGGTTTGCTGGCGTTTGGCCCTTATCGTTATTCTTGGATTTGCATTTATATCAACAACCCCGCCTTCGGCAATAAAAGCGGCCGTCCAGTGGTTTCTAAAACCGGTTCCTTTTATTCCTGAAAAAAAAGTTGCCATCATGATGGGGCTGATATTGCGCTTTGTACCGGTGATTCTTGATCAGGCCAGAGAAACCGCGGAAGCCCAAAAAGCACGGGCGGTGGAAAACAGAAAAAATCCCGTCTATCGTTTGACAAAATTTGGTTTCCCACTAATCAATCGAACGTTTCAACGCGCGGATGATCTGGTCGTTGCCATGGAGGCCAGGGCTTTCACGGAAAATCGGAGGGACCCCGAATTGATTGCGCACAAACAGGACTGGATGGCACTGATTGCTGTGGGTTGCCTGTGTGTTTCAGTGCTATTATTGTCATCATGAATCCAGGCCCGGATAGTGATATTAAGTCCCGCTCACTTCAGGCCGGTCTTGCACAGATAAGCGGCAGATCTGACCTTATATCAGGCTCGACCCCGGTCCTTGCTACCCGTAGTGTTTTTCCTCCTCATCCGGGGTTACGGCATCCTGCTCCATATCTCGGGCCGGTCCGGCTTTTGCGCTTAATTCCTTGTAATATTCATGCTGGATCAGGAGGTTCATAATCTCGTTGCTTCCTGTCCAGATCATGGAAAGCCGACCATCCCGCAACAGCCGCTCGATTGGGTAGACAGCTGTATAGCTGATCCCGCCCATGATCTGCATGGCCTCCGTGGTGTTCGGCCTTTGCGAGCCACGTTTTCTTTAGGACAAACATCATGTCACAAACCAAGGGCCAAAAGGTTCAGATCCGGGCGTATGGCGTAAAGGTTTTGCTTTCTCATCATCCAAGGGTGCGCAGACTCAAACGTCTCCATTTTCCCTCCGGGCACGGTAATAAGTTCTGGACCTCGAGCTGGCTTTTGATGGATTTCTTTAACCGCAAAGGATTGCCCGCCAGGTCCAGGGTGATGGATGTGGGATGCGGGTGGGGACTGGCCGGGATCTATTGTGCGAAAAAGCACGATGCCGTTGTAACCGCCATTGACACGGACTCCGAGATTTTCCCATTTCTGCAACTTCACGCAGAGATCAACGGCGTTCAGGTTGCCACCATGAAACGGGCCTTCGGAGGGTTGACACACGCAGACCTGGAAGGCTTTGATGTGTTGATCGGCGCGGACATCTGTTTTTGGGAGACATTGACTTACTCGCTAAAAAGGCTCATCAACCGCGCCCTGAGGTCAGGAATAAAGCTGGTGCTTATCGCTGATCCGGGAAGATCAACCTTTGATGAACTTGCAGAATATTTCGTGGAAAAACAGGGTGGGAAAATATTGAACCGGACCGTTCACCGACCCCGACGTATACGAGGAAGAATTCTTAAGATAGGTTCTATCAATGATTAGATGTATAGAGTTTCAGATAATGATTTTGGCAAGGCCAGAGGGAGGAATCCGAGTAAGTCGTACATATTGGTACGTCGTCGAGGATTCCGACTGATAACGCAGTCCAAAATCTTTATCTGGAAGGCTATAGACGCTCCGACGTTCACTTTATGCCCCAGGGTTTACAACGAATCCTTCTTTGGTAGCGGCATTGCTAAGACGCCGGTCAAATGAGATTATTGCCAATCGATTGGGGTCTTCCTGGGTTGCAACCAGGGCTGAGGCAAGTTGGCAGGCATCAGCCGCTCGCAGCGGGTGAACTTCCAAGAGCCGCGAAGCCCTGAGACTTACTTTTTCAATCGCTATTACCTCATAGGCACGTTCAATAAGGTCGTTCAAGAGCCTCTTTGCATTTTGAAAAAGATTCTCACTTAACATACCTTCCCTGACCTGCCGACACAGGGCACTCACGACCTCAACTTTGCTTAAATACCAAACCAGCATCTCTGGATCATCGGATAACGTTTGAAGGCAGTAATCGCTTTCTTTTTCCCCCACAATGAGCGGAACTATTGCCGATGAATCCCAAAATTTCATCTTCCCGTATCCCTCTCGTGCAATAATGCCTTAAGGACGTCTGTTTTCTTCTTCTCCCCGTGCAAAACCTCTGGAGGAAGCCCCCTTTGTTGGGGCGACGTAACGATTCCCAGCTGTTCCATCTCCTTGATCCACGGTGTTTTATTTTGCCCAACATCTGACTGTGAGACATGAATCAGCCTGGCCAGAGGGGTTTTTCTGTCAAGGATTTCGATCTGTTCCCCCCCCCTAACCAGCCGTAGATAATAGCTGAGCCGGTTTTTGACTTCAGATATATTGACTCGAATCATGAATCTCTCCTCTTCCCAAACAAGACCAGTAAAGATCCGGGTCCAGAGGGCCCGGCTTTGGTTTACCCCAGAGGGGATAAGTTTACCGCAACTTCATTGGCACGTGGAGTGTTGGAGTATTGGAGTGTTGAAGTGCTGATAAAGAACCTTGAACAGAGATTATGGAGCGTACAAAACAGTTCTTCTTTTGGCAAAAATAATCGCCTTCCAGGATGTTCCAATACTCCAATACTCCAGTACTCCATGTCAAACCATACACTGCAGAGCCGCTTTGCTCTGACCCGGTCCAGAGGGCCGGGTTTTCCTTTCTGAATAAATATGACTATAATAGCCTTTTTTATATAGCCTGTCAAGCCTCAATCTTTCCGTGGGAAAACATCTCACCCCTGCTTTTGTTGTCTATGCTTACATGCTGGCCAGTGAACGACCGCTTTTATTCTCCCCCTCACTGACTTCCATAAATCTTTTCTAAGGCTTCATAGACCTTTCTACCAATTTCAAGGCCGCGGCATATGAAGTCGGGACCATATTCCCGTCCAGTTGGGGTGCGAAAGGTGTCCTTGATCTTCTCTACACCTTGAAGACCACGACCAAAGCGCTTCAAAAGTGCTGGCATGGGAACCTTTCTCGGGGCCACCATCATCCAGACCGTTTCCGTAAAATTGTCCGGGCCCCACCGGAACTTATCCGCATCATAGAGGGCATCTGATATAATTTGGAGGGAAGGATCATCCAGCGCCCGGGAAGGCTTGAATGCCTCGTGGTTTCGTATGGCCTCCACGATCCCCAAACGTTCTCTTTCCTCCAGATCAAATCCCTTCAGTATCCTGCCGGCTTCCTCCGCGCCCCTTTGGGCATGCTCGGGTTCTTTCCTCTTTATGTCATGCAGGATACCGGCCAGGTGAACCAGAAGGACCTTCCGTTTCACCGCTTCTTCCGAGGACATCCCCTTTGTCTCGATGATCACAATTGCCCCGGCCTCAATTGCGACTTTGCGCACATGGGTCAGCCCGTGTCCGATGCGATCCGCTCGGTCTTCAACAATGTTGAGTCCCGCCATAACCATTGGGGCGTCGGTGAAAAGCCTGCGGGATGCCTCTATTTCCCTCTTTTTTTCAAGATAGAACCGCGGGGGCTCCATCCCAGCGGCGATTTGCTCAGAGAGGTTCTTGGCCTCCAGATATTCTCCTGTCAACACATCTTTCACCTTTCGAATGGCCTTCTCAGGCTGAAAAAGTAAGTTTTGTTCCCGACATATTGAAGAGAAATTTCTCCGGCATCTCCCTTTCAATCTGCATGATGGCATTTCTTCCGGTGCAGTGTGTCGGGACCACATAGACGGGATCGATTTCCTTAAGACCTGTAACCGTGGGGTCTATCACAGGACCCATTTCAGGACCGGTGAGGTGAAACCCGCCCATCACCACATAGACCTTTTCCACGCCGGAGACCTCCCTTGTGTATTTGACCGTGTTTATAATCCCGGAATGGGCACATCCCGACAGCACCACGAGGCCTTTCCCCTTCACATGACAGGCGATCGCGGTATCATCGGCCAGGTCATCCCACCTCTCTTCACCATCCTTGAGGTAGTATAGATTTGGCGTGCCCTTCTCAAAATCCGTAACCCTGGGGATGGCCCCCAGGAAAAAAATATCTCCATCCAGAATTGGATATGGCTCATGGGTCTCCACCAGTTCCACGTCCAATCCCTCCACCTTTTCTCTGGTAAAGGCCGGGAACGTTACATTCAGATTTTCGGCGACCCGCATGAATCGGCCGTCTCTGAATGCCTCAGGGTGAACTACCAGCACAAACTTTTTCTTTGTTCCAATTTGTTTCAGAAGTTCCGCCAAACCTCCCACATGATCCAGATGACCGTGTGAGAGAGCCGCCGCCTCGATGCCCCCCATATCCACGCTCAGTGCATCGGCATTGAAGGCCGCACCGTGGGCGGAAAATCCAAAGTCAAAGAGGATGCTTCTCGTCCGGTCCCCCTTTGTTACGGTTACCACCGAAGAAAAACCGTGTTCAGCCAGGACCGAGTTTTTCACTTCCAGCCCTTTCAAGGGCATGGCCCTCTGAACCACGTCGCTATTATCCCGGGATACGAGATCAATCGTGTTGTCTTGAAGTGTCAGAATCTCGACTCTATCCACTTCATTCATGAGAATACCCATCTTTGTCTCCTTTCTCATCCCTTTCTTTAGAAACCCGTTCTTCCCCTAACATATATCGAGCCACTGATCAAATCTCTCAAGGCAGCGGATGTCCCGCCTTCACCTCGAATGGGTTTTCGGCAACTCAAGGCAATTTGATCGGAGAATTCACTTGACTTATCATTTTTATCATAGCATTTTGCGAACATCTTGCAGTTGAGCACCTGCGAACGCCCACAAAAGCTAAGGAGGAAATGTCTTAATGGAAAAACGAAAACTGAATTTCGGGTCTTGGGTGATCTCCCTGTTGGTAACGTTGTTGTTGGTCCTTGCCTCTCCGGTTGGGAAGGGTTATAGCGGGGATGTTGACCCTGTTGACAAAAAGGCCTTTTTTGACGCACTGGTAGATACGGAGGATGCCACCCAGAGAGAGATATCCACAAAACTCCTTGCCGTAGTGCCATGGTACGACACGCTGAATGATAACAGGCTCCACGGAAGCTCCCTCAAGTGGGAACATCCGGATGATCCGAGCAATTCCCGTATCCTGGTCGAGACGCTCTTGGACAAATGGGCCTATGACAAATTTTATCGCGACCACATCGGAGAAGAAGGGTATCTTCTTACCAGGAATCTGTGGGTGACCGTTGTTCCGGAAATGAAGAACTTTTTTATAGGAAAAACATGCCCGCCCTCCTTGAAAAGGATTGTTCAAGTGAAAGGACTGAACCCGGCCAGACTGGTAAAAGAAAACCCGGACGATAACTACTCAATCATAGTTGAGTTGTGGGTCTATCCCAAGGACCTGTTCAGGCCTACCCCAGACCCCGAGATCAGAGACCACGAAGGCGAATTGTCCGTCAAGATCGACGGCAACTGGACCTTTCCCTCTGATTACAATGCATTCCTGACCCTCATCGAAAATGAAAGTTACAAACCTGCCTCGTTCAAGGACTGGTTTGCCAAAAACGTAGACTACAATAGGAAAGGAGAGGACGTATCGAAATGGGGTTCTGCCTGGACCAGGCTGGGATACACCTATGACTGGGGAAACCCGGACGATCACGTGGGCCTGAGTGAATTTATCATCTTGCTGAAAGCGAGTGGAGGATTGGAAGTAAAGCTTGAAAAAGCCATCGACAGCGCAAAACCCGGGGAATGGGACAACTATTTCCGCTGTGTGGCTGAGGGTACAAGCGGTTCAGGTGGTGGTGGCTGCTTTACAAAAACATGCGATTAGAAACACGGACCCTTGCCGGACAGGCCTGAATTGAAGAACCCCTAAAATATCAATGAAAGAGCAAAGATGGCACTGTTGCCCAGGACATGAAGGGTGATGGGTGCCATCAAATTTCGCTCTTTCTCATACGCCAAAGCAAAGAGGATTCCCCCCACTGCCTGGGTCAGGGGAATCCCGTAAAAAGCAGAAGGGTGGATCAGCACAAAGACCAGGGTACTCAGGGCCACGGCCAAAACCACCCCCCATCGTCTCAGAAACCCGTAGATCACTCCCCTGAAAATGACCTCCTCTGCCACCGGCCCCACAATCCCGCCAACCAAGAAATAGATGATGATTTCACGGGAGCCTGAAGGGAGCCGGACACGTATGATCCCCAGCGGATCGATACCCACAAGGAATAAGGCCACAAAGGCGAGTGCAGTAATCGCCCCAAAACAGGCCGACCAGATCAGCCCACTCCTGAGCCCCGGCCCCAGGGTCCTCGGGGACAATCCTATGGAGGATACTCCCTTTCCCCGGACAGAGACGATCAACAAAACCAGGGCTGTCTCAACGAGGCGTAGGACACCCAGAAAAATCATCGAGTGATAAAGACCCGTTGAGATCATTGCTTTGGCCAGGAACTCGACACCAAGGACCACCCCAAGAGAAATGAGAAGGGTCTTTAGTTCGACTTTTTTTGCTTCCATCCAAGCGACCTCAGGGCCTTGTAGGCATACCACTGGTTGTACCAGTCGTTCGATCTCTTTAATCTTTCCAGAATTTCATCGATAGCCCCCCTATTTCTTCTCTGACCCAGGGCCTGGTAGGCCATGGAGATCACGTTCGGATGGGGGTCATCCAGAAGTGCCAAGATGTCTTTACGGGTCTCGGGTCTCCGGCTGACACCCAGGGCCTTTGTAAACCAGTACCGTTCGGGTATATGGGGGCTTGTCAGCATCTTTTCATAGTTCGGAAAATCCGCCACCTCCACTCCTTTCTCATAAGCCGCTCTCAGGGCCCTGACCCTCTCTTCCCAGTCCTCGCCGTCCAACATTCGGGCCAGATCGGTTCTTTTTATGTCCCCGCCTTCATATCGGTAGAACGGCGTATACAACATAATACCCGCCAGAAGGCACACGATTGAGGCCAATACAAGGGCCCTTTGCGGCACCAGAAAGAGGCCGAACATGGAATACAAAACAGCATGAACAAAGATATACAGGGTGATGGGAAACCCTATGAGAAGTGAAAAAAAGGTGAACCGACGGAAAAAGAAATACCTGTCGCTCTTTCTGGAAAACTCCGCCAGTGTACTGCTGCGCCTGGAGAGAAAATCATCCAGGGTGGTGGTGAGAATGGTCCTCCCCCCATTCTCAAACACCAGGCCTTTGCCTTCGGGACTTATCTCCAAATCGCCCTCCCTTGCCCCGACTATGTTGAGGTAGTCGTGATTAAGCAATTTTGTCTCCAGCAGCCGCCTGATGGGGAGTTTCTCTATGTTCTCTAGACTGCAGGTCTTGAGCATCTTCTGCTCCGGGGACTTGAAGGCCTCTGCAGGATAAAGGGTATATTTGTAATAAAAGTCGTTGATCGTGGTGCCCAGGCGATTTGACAGGAGAAAATGATCTCTCAGCTTCAAGAATATATGGCTGTCCAGATGTGGCGCCCACAGGAGCGCCAGAAGGATAATGGGGGCACTGCCTACTGTGAAGTTCAACCAGACCCTTTCTCCAGAACGAGGGGGCATCCATCTGAGGGCTAAAACAAAGATGACAGGGGGAATGGCAAGAAAATAAAGGCTCACCATTGGGCAAACCGCTCGTATATTGACAATTAAGAGACAAAAAGCCCAAAGGAGCAAGAACGGAATCAGGAGGACCTTGTTTCTGGATAGAAGCCGATCCCAGGCCCAGACAGCAGCAAGGGCGCCAATGGAAATCCCGGCCCCCGCGCTGAAGGTAAAGAAAAGCCCTCCGAAAAATGCGGGGGCCAGATTCCGGAGATGTTCCATGACCTCCAGGTTCGGCACTGCCAGATATCCGGATTCCCTGATTACGGTGAGCTTGTTGTAGAGGTGGGCGTTTGACAGATAAACGTGCAGGGTTGCTATGATCTGGGAAACGCACAGCCCCGCAAAAAATGCTCGAGCGGAATAAGGCAATCTATTCATGTCGGCAAATCCGAAGGCACCTGGTCGCAGAAGCTGATAAGGGTGGAGAACGGCTAAGGCGGTATGGACTTATAACAACCGATACGGAGAAGCCCGCTTGGTCCACTCATTATCCGGATAAGAATCCGCCAGCTTTTCATATGCCTCTTTGAGTGGCTTGGGATCTTCCGTTTTTTTATACCGGCTTACCCCGCGCTGGTAGATGGCCTCAGGCGCAGAATCGCTTTTAGGATAATCAGCAACGAGCTTTTCCAGATACTCCAGGGCCGCCTCGAACTGATCCCCATCGAAAGCCACCTTGGCAATGCCCAGCATTAGGGAAGGTATCAACTGTCCGGGGTCAAGAAACCCAACGGTTCGGTGATGCTCCTCCCCCTCATTATCCAGAGTGACAAGCGTGGGTGTCCACTTGATGCGGAAGTCTGATGCAAATGGCTCTTCGTTAAAGCCAATGCGCAGCGGGATGACATTTCTTTCTACAAATTCGATCACTGCCTTTTCAGGATACGTAACTGCATCCATCTGCTGACAGCCTATTCAGCCCGGATTAAAAAAATCCAGAAAAACAGGCTTTCCCTCACTTTTTGATCTTTCAAGCGCTCTGTCAAAATCCGTTTCCCATTGAATCTTGTCTGTCACGGCGTCCCTCCTTTTCTCAAGACATTATTTTACAATCATTTCCCTTTAAGACGAATCCGGTACCTTGGGATCGGAAAACCTCGCAATCACATCAATCAATTTTGAGGAATCTTGATTTTCCATACCCAGGGACTGTGCGGCAAGGAAGTATTGATACGCTGCAGTTGCCACAAGCAATGGAAGTTCAACACGTCTGCTGTCGTTGATCACAAGATCTATATCCTTAAACAACTGACCCATCCCCCCAGGTGAAGGCTTATCTTCCAGCACACTCGCCGAAAGAAGCCGAAAATAGTCGCTCCCTCCAATGCCACTCGCAATCACTTTGCAGACCAGTCTGGGATCCAGCCCGCTTTTCTTTGCCAAAGCAATAATTTCCATAACAGCCGCATGGGTTGTTCCGATCAAGAGTTGGTTGCAATGCTTAATGGCCTGCCCCAGGCCCGGTGTTTCTCCCGCCTCAATAATCTGCCCCAGGACCTCAAGAACCGGCCGGCACGCTTCAAGCAGTTCCTTGGGTGCTGCCGCAATCATCGTAAGGGTACCATTTTCCACTCTTGCCGGTCCGCCGGTACACGGCGAGTCCACAAACCCAACACCCCTTTCAGAACAATGCCTGGCCACCCGTTCCAGGTTGTTTCTGTCTATGGTTGCCATACAAATTACGATTGAGTTGTCGCTGCATCCTTCAAGCACGCCATCTTTTCCTGTAACAACGTTAATAACCTGCTGATCGTTTAAGACGAATACGATGACGGTCTTGGCTTTCTGAGCAACCCGCTTACCATTTTCGACGGCTTCCCCGCCCGCCGATTGTAGTTCATCAATCGCCTCTTGCCGCAGTTCACAGCCCACAACCTGGTACCCTGCCTTGATAAACTTCTTTGCGGTGGGCATGCCCATACGTCCCAAGCCGATGATTCCAACTGCATCCGCCATTCTATTTCCTCCCTCATTCCTGGATGGGTGTTGTTGATTTGTAACTTCTCAATAAATTCGGGAGAAATAAAGGAGCTCCAAAGTGGGGTTTGGGTGTTTCTTTTCGGCGCTCTCTCAAAGTGGATTTACTTCTCACTTTCGCAGTGGGTGATATTTGGGGTTTTCTCCTTCTGAACCCTTGTTGGCTTCTCCATGCTTCCGGCAAAACCCCAAATATCAGCCACGCTACGACGATAGGTTTAGAGAGCGCCGAAAAGAAACGGCTGAACCCCACGATGCCCGAAATTATTGAGCAGAACATGCGCTGATTCCGGCCAACTCAATTGAGATTACATCTCCTGGCCGACTTTTGTCTTAATCTTCAAGTATCTTCATGTTGACTTGGTGTAGCTTCCTCCCTGAGAAGCTTTGCCGCACGGTGGGGGTTAAATATCCCGCACATGCAGGGGTGAAAAAGACGCTCGGCCCCCTCTTCAGGAGAGCACCTGTCCCCTTTTACATCTGCAATCACCTCTTCAATGAGACCTGTCGTTACCATGCCATGCCCGCACATGGTATTGAACTGCATGATCTCCTCCGATGGCAACTTG
>JADHXI010000195.1 GCA_016783065.1 Desulfobacteraceae bacterium
GGTACTGGGGTCAGATTCGGATTTTAATCCTCGAAATACTTCAATGTATTCCTGCCTGCCCCGTGGAATGCGAAGCCTATTCCTCTGGGGTGGTTAAAATCCTCATCTTTCCCTCCGGGCCGGAGGCTTGACCTTGCAAAAACTATCTCATTTCTGGATGGACACTAGTTGGAATCTTGCGTCCTTGTGGCGCCTGATTTGAGCAAGGCGCAGGGCGAGAATGAATTTTCACTTTTGCGTTTTTGTTGAAATTTTTTTAATTTTTTCCAAAAAATTATGGCTTATGTCGAATATTCAGATACTTACTTAAACCCTTGCAATTATTAAAATGAGATGGTATAAGATAATTTTATTGGTGTGTGATGTTTTTTCACTTGCAAAGGTAGGCGGTTTTTGAGTAAATAGACACTGGTAAGAAATGATGTAGAGGAAGGGTAGTTTTGTCTCCACCCGTTAGCTTCCAGTATTCTTGATTTGGCAATAATCCATAACTTAGGAGGTAAAGGGAGTATGAGAAAAAAAATGATATGTGGCTTGACGGCCCTGGTTTTTGTCTGCTCATTCCTGTTACTTACAACATCTTGCGCAAAGAAACAGATCGGTGTTTCAGAGAGAGTTCAGAAACCCATTGCGGAAGAAGAAGAAACGGTTGTGGTGGTTGAGGAGGAAAAAAAGGCGCCCGGGACCGAGGAAAAGGTCGTCGTGGTGGTGGAAGAAGAAGCTGTGCCAGCGGGGCTGGCAGCAAGAATACGTGAATTCAACTCTGAAAATATCTACTTTGCCTTTGACAAATCCAATTTGACGCCCAAATCCAGAATGGTGTTGAAGAAAAAGGCGGCCTTTCTCCGCGGTGAGGCTTCCGCAAGGGTCCTCATTGCGGGCAACTGCGACGAAAGAGGGACCGAGGCATACAACCTTGCCCTGGGTGAGAGAAGGGCACATTCAGCAAAGAAGTACCTTGTGGCCCTGGGAATTTCTGGAGACCGAATCTCGACCGTGAGCTACGGTGAAGAACGACCCGCCGATCCCGCGCACAACCCTACGGCCTGGGCATTGAATAGGCGGGATACTTTTAAACTCCTCAAATGAGATCGTGACTGACTGATTGTTTCCTTTACCAACGGTAGACCATACCGTGATTCTAAGAAAAGTGAGCCGGCCTGTCGTTTGGGTCGGCTCCTCTACTTTTGGCAATGTGACGAGATGACAATATCCTTTTTGAAAAAGAGACACCTTGGAGGACTGGGGGTATTTGTTGTGATCCTGCTGGTCACTTCCTGTGTCACCACCGAAGAGAAGTTGTATCTCAATCAACAGATCGTCTCCCTTAACAATAGGGTGAACAGCCTCGAGTCTGCGGATCAGGGGCTTTCCAGTGGTCTCGATACTAAATTTCAATCACTGAACGAAAAGCAGCAAAAAATCGATTCAAGTCTGGATTCAATCCGTGACCGTCAGGCAGAGAATGTAGCGGAGATGGACAGAATCAGGCTCCAACTCCAGACCCTCACGGGTCGCGTGGAAGAAAATAATCATTTGGTCAAACGTACTGTGGAGAGAGATACCACGGAGCAGGATGAGGGGATGAGGAGGTTGTCTGAGCTCGCCGAGCGGGTTGATAAACTTGAAGCAAGTATGCGACACCTTAACAGCTACCTGGGTCTCGAACCGCGAGGAGGTGTCGCAAAACAGGATGCGGAGAAACCCCCCAAGGAGGTGAGCACACATACGACGCCCCCGCCCCCGGTGGCTGAAAAAGAGCCCGTGTCGCCCGAAAATAGACTCTATGAGCTGACACTCAAACTCTATCGTGATGGCAAATATGAGGAGGCTATCGAGGGCTTTAGGAACTTTCTCAAGAAATACCGAAAATCGGACTTGGCTGATAACGCCCAATTCTGGATAGGGGAATCAAACATGTCCCTGAACCAGTATGAGCAAGCCATCCTGGCCTATCAGCGTGTGATAAAGAAGTACCCCAAAGGTAACAAGGTGCCCAATGCAATGCTTCGTCAGGCACTGGCCTTTTCTGAAATAAAGGACAAAACCAGTTCAAAGATATTACTCAAAAAGATTATAAAAAAATATCCCAAGTCGAACGAGGCAAAGATTGCCAGGGCAAGGCTCAAGAAAATGCGATAGCCTATCCACAGGGCCAACAGAGGATTGCGCCTTTCAGATCGATCCAAGATATCCCACCCGAAAAAAGTGAACCAACCATCTCCCCAAAGGCATCTTGTCTCACGCCTGAAAAGCAGCGAACATACCACGATGGCCATACTTGCCGCGATCACAGGGCTCGGCGGTGGACTTGGGGCCGTTGGTTTCCGGCATTTCATAGACCTTATGCAGACTTGCCCCTCATGGCGTTTCTCCGACCATTGATCAGCAACCGGCCTCATTCGAGTTTCGTTCCCTTGAAAAGGGTATCCCTCAGCCCTTTTCTCGTTGAGGTAAGATTTGGCATCTATCCGGTCCCGGGCACCCATCTAGACAGAGGTAAACGGCTTTCAGGGCCATGAGACACGTAACTCAGAGGGATTTATCGCTGTTTTTTATGCTTAATTGATCAGAATCAAACTTGGAAAACTGAAATACAAATCAAATATAGGAAATTAGGATATCTTTGTTTACTAATAGCAGCTTCTTATTGACTTTAATGTTTTTAGGTATTATGCTTAATTTTATGAGATCGTTAAGGGTGTCCGTGAACCTAATCAAAATAATTTTGAGACAGAGGAGCGTATCATGCCAGAAATAATGACCACTAAAGAGATTGCAAAATATTTGAAATTGCATGAGATTACCATTTGCAAATATGCAGCGGAAGGCAAGATCCCTGCGATCCGGATCGGGAGGGTCTGGCGATTCGATAAGGAAGCCATTGATAGGTGGATCAGCGGGGGCCAGAAAAGGGAAACCAAGAAAAAGAAATAATCATGCGGAGGGCATACCTGATAAGCTGGAAGTGAATTCCCAGTTTCCAACATCCTCTTTTTCCGGCACTCCTATGGATAGAGAAGGTATGCCTCCCTCCATTCAAAAAAATATTCCAGCTCTTTCTCCCATTTTTTTTCTGTGAAGGATAGAGCACCCCCCGATTCCAGCTCGCGCCGGATGGATGAATTGCCCATAATTAGGTCTATGGGCTTTTTTTTGTATTCATACTCATAGGGTGGTTCTTTCCACTCAAAGTTGTCCCGGTGGATCTCCAGTACCGACTTCAGCAAGGCCAGCGACGTAAAGTAGGGTCGGTAGACCCGGGGATCGAGTACCTGTATCATAAATCCGTGGCAAAGTTCTCCCTGCCATTTGTGAAATGTGGGGCGAAAGGAGAATTCCTGAAGAAGGCACCCGCGCGTGGCTTTCGGGTCCAGACATTGTTTGATCGCCGCGGGATTCAAATAGGGCGCCCCAAAAACCTCAAAGGGCCTGCAAGTCCCTCGTCCTTCCGAAAGGTTGGTACCTTCCCAGATCACCTGTCCGGGGTAGACAAATGCTGTTTGGGGGAGAGGCATATTGGGGGAGGGCATCATCCATGTCAATCCGGTGTCAAACCAGAGCATCTTCCGATGCCATCCATCCATGGTTACGATTTCCAGATCACAGTTTAGGCCAAAGACGTCATTGAAGATCCCGGCCATCTCCCCCATTGTGAGGCCATGCCTCATGGGGAGACCATAAGGTCCCACAAATGAATAGAGTTCCGGCTGGAGAAGGTTCCCCTCGGCCACCGCTCCCCCCAAGGGGTTCGGCCGGTCCAGGACAAAGACCTTTTTGCCTCCCTTTGCTGCACCTCTCAGACAACTGAGCATGGTGGAGGAGAAAGTATAAACTCTTGTTCCCACATCCTGCAGATCTATGATAAGGACATCTATCAGCTCAAGCATATGCGGAACCGGCTCTCTTTTATCGGCATAGAGGCTAAAGATGGGTATCCCTAATTCCTTGTCATATGAGTGGTCGGTTTCGACCATATTGTCCTGGTCCTCACCACCGAACCCGTGCTGTGGACCAAAAAGGGCCTTCAATTGGCCCGGGAGGAGACCGGAAATGACTTTCTGAGAGGTATTCAACCGGCTATCCAGTGAGGCCTGGTTGGAAAGGAGACCCAATCTATAGCCCTTGAGCCTTTTCCAGTTTTCCTCACGAAAACGATCTATACCTGTCTGAACATAATCCATATTCGGGTTCCATTGCACGTTTGAGGTTTTTCTCAGAACCGTTTTAAGAATCCTATGTAATCTGCCCATTCTTTTCAAGACCGTAGGGACATGAAAAAAAATTTTCTCACGCTTCTCCTGGCAATTTGCCTGATACTCTTTACAAATGGGCTTTACGGAGGGGAAGTGCAGGTCCTGGAAAGAGGCCCTGTCAGGGTTCTTTTTGAACCCCCTTTGGGAGCCGTTTCACGGGAGGTCGCAAACCGCTACCCGGGGATCATGAGAGAGCTGGAGGGTACCCTTGGATGGCGTACCAATTTGCGACCCACCGTGTTACTGGTTAGTGATAGCCGACGCTTTCGCAGGATGGCTGAGAGCCCCCTGACGGTTGCCTTTGCCGTCCCCTCAAGAGACCTGATTGTAATCGACTATTCCAAGATGAAGCGCCATCCTTTCAAGCTTGAGGATACCCTGAAACACGAGATCTGTCATTTACTACTTCACGAACACATCAAAGAGAAACTATTACCGCGGTGGTTGGATGAGGGTGTCTGTCAGTGGGCAAGCGGAGGTTCGGTAGATATTATTATGGATCAAAAACGATCCCTTCTTAACAAGGCGGCGTTTAGAGGCAATTTTATCCCCTTGAGTTCCTTGCAAAGGGGTTTCCCCAGAGATAAAGACTCCTTATTGTTGGCCTATGAGGAGAGCGAAAGTTTTGTGGAGCATATCCTCGGCAGGTACGGCAAAGAGGGGATCTTGGCGGTTCTTGAGCGCATGAAAGGGGGGGAGGAAGCAGGTACAGCCGTTCTGAGGGCCCTATCCATACCCCTGGAAAGACTTGAAGAGGAATGGCATCGTTCGCTAAGGAGAAAGATGACCTGGTTTACATACCTGAGCTATCATCTCTACGAAATTCTCTTTGCCTTTGGCGCCGTGATTACCATATACGCCTTCATAAGGGCCATGCGGAGGAAAAGGGCCTATATGAACGAAGAGGGAGAATGAGGGTATCCCTCAATTTGGTGTGATGTGTGAGGGCCTGTGTTTCCTTGTTATGCTCTTGGAACTGAACACGGAAACATTAGATACTGAAAGGAGCCAGAAATGGAATTCCCCTATCTGTTTTCGCCCATAAAAATCAATGGTATGGAGCTAAAGAATCGGATCGTCATGACGGCTATGCATCTTGGGTATACACCACAGGGAGAGGTTACAGACCGCCTGACAGATTTCTATGCCCTCAGGTCAAGGGGTGGGGTGGGGTTGATCATCGCGGGCGGATGTCCCGTTGATGAACATGGCGGCATGTCAAACATGATATGTATCCATCATGATCGTTACATCCCCGGCCTCAGGAGGTTAACGGGGGCCGTAAAGTCCAACGGGGCCAGGATTGCTGCCCAGCTATACCAGGCAGGCCGTTATACCCATTCATCCATGATCGGGGGGCACAAGCCTTTTTCTGCTTCAGCGGTGCGCTCCAGATTGACAGGTGAGACCCCAAGGGCCCTGGAGACAGAAGAGATTCCGGAGGTTCAGCAGAAATTTGTTGAAGCGGCTCACCGTTCCAAGGAATCCGGATTTGACGCAGTGGAAATCCTGGGGAGTGCAGGTTATCTAATCAGCCAGTTCCTCTCGCCCCTCACAAATCGACGCAAAGATGCCTACGGAGGCTGCCTGGAGAACCGGATGCGTTTTGGGGTGGAGATAATTGAAAAAATAAGAAAAGCGGTAGGGCCGAAATATCCTTTATTGATGCGTTTGGCCGGCAACGATTTTATGGAGGGAGGAAATACCAACCTGGAGGCAAGGGCCTTTGCATCTGAACTCGAAAAGACGGGGGTTGACCTCTTTAACATCACGGGCGGATGGCATGAGACTCGAATCCCCCAGTTGACCATGTTTGTTCCCCGAAAGGCTTACGTCTATCTTGCCCAGGGTATAAAGTCCGTGGTTTCGGTCCCTGTCCTGGCCAGCAACCGGATCAATGACCCAGCCGTTGGAGAGGAAATTCTGCGAAATGGAGAGGCCGATCTGGTGACCATGGCCCGGGCCCTCCTGGCAGATGCAGAT
>JADHXI010000196.1 GCA_016783065.1 Desulfobacteraceae bacterium
CCTCCTCCACCTCAGCCGGGGACGCACCGGGGTATTCCGTGGTCACGGTAACACGGTCCAAAGAGAATTCGGGCATTACCTCGACCTTCATGGTCAGACCCGTTGTAACGCCAGCCAGCATCAGAAACAGCATAAGCAGATTGGCGGCAACGTGGTTTTCAGCGAACCAGGAGACAACGCCTTTCATGACCGGTCTGCCTCCTTCTGGGGCAAGGGCCGGACTTTCATTCCATCCGTAACCGTCTTGATGGGGGATATGACCACCTGCTCCCCGTCATTGAGGCCTGAACTTATCTGCACCCGCTCACCATCAATCCTGGCCACCTCGACTTTACGGTAGTGAAGAAGGCCGTCGCGGTCCACTACCCAGACCACGTTCCCCTGATGAAGGGCGCTGCGTGGGATAATTGCCATGTCTGGGATGTCGTGACCCTTGATTTCAACGGCTACGAATAGACCCATGGCCAGAGGCGGTTTTTTGATGTAGGGGTTGTCCACACGCACCACCACACGGATCATTCGGGTCTGTTCATCCAGCATCCCCTCGGCCCTGACCACCCGGCCTTCCCAGGAACGCTCCCTCCCCGCGACCCTGGCCCGAACGGTTGCCGGGGCACCCTGGCCGTTGCCCGGCGTGAAACCGGGGACGTGAAACCACCTGAGGCTCTCATCTTCCAAGGGCACTACAATCTCTGCAGAACCGGTTGAAAAGATCGAGGCCAGTTCCTCGCCGGGCCTCACATACTGTCCCAAGTCCACATCTTCCTTTTCCACCCTTCCATCAAAGGGCGCCTTGATCTTTGTCCGTTCAAGATTCAGCATGGCCTTTTTCAGGTCGGCCTTGTCAGCCTCTAACTTGGCCTTTGCTGCAGCCAACTGCGGCTGCTTGAGCACCAGGGGCGGGGGCTCCTTTCTCTTACCCTCATCGTCCGCATACAGTTGAAACCATTCTTCCCTGGCAGCCGCTGATTCCTCTTCGGCCATACGGAGCAGGCTTTCCGCATTTTTCACTTTGGATTTGGCAAGGATGACCGCTAACCGGTAGTCTTCGGGTTCAATACGAAGGAGGGTTGTCCCTTTTTTAAACTGTCCTCCGTTAATAAGAGAGGTGGCAATATAGATTATCTTGCCGTCCACCTGAGGCACCAGATCTATCTCTTTTAACGGTTTAACCGTTCCCTCACCTCTTACGATAATAGCCTGAGAAGCGAGTTCGACCTCCACGGTTCGGACCATAAGTAAGGGGACCGCGACTTTTCGTTTCTTCATCTGGGGCTTGCTTTCAGTTAGCTTGATCATCCCTAATGCGCCCAATGCAATAAGGCCGAGGGTCAGAATAGTCTGCAGGACTCTTTTTTTTGTTTTGCTCATGATAGGTAGCTCATCTGCTTAGTGTTTGTATTTCTTGTGTCGAAAACCAAAAAAGGCTGACTGTCTACCAGATAGTGTACGATCCGAGACCTTCGGTTTCCTTTCCCTTAACAGGAGGGAGTTCTGCCCACCCCCCTCCCAGGGCGCGGTGCAGGGTCACGCGATTCGCCAGGATCGTCAACTCCACCAGCAGCAGTTGATCTTCTGCCTGAAATCGCGTTTGTTGAGCATTCAACACGATCAGGTAATCCACCAGCCCGCGAACATAACGGGTTTCCGCTACCCGTTGGGTGGCACGGGCTTCCACCAAAAAGCTCAGGACATCTGTTCGACGCTCAATCTGTTTTCTGCGAGTCAAAAGCGCGTTTTCCACCTCTCGGAAAGCGTTCAGAACCGCTTTACTGTATGCTGCAACTCCCTGAACATATCGTGCTTCGGCGGCCCGTTGATTGGCCTTTAATCGACCGGCATCGAAGAGGGGCTGGGCCAGTCCCGCAACCAGGCTCCAAGCTGCCCCGGGCTGAAATAGATTTGACAACTCTTCGCTGGCATAGCCGTAACTGCCCGTCAGGCCGATGCTTGGAAAACGGCTGGCCTTGGCCACGCCGATCTGCGCATTTAAGGCCTTCAACTGAGCTTCGGCGGCTCGAATATCCGGTCTGCGCAACAGAAGTTCACTGGGCAGACCAGGCGGTATGGCGCTAAGTTTCTTGTAATAGTCCTCGGGTTGCGGATAGGGTTTACGGGTTTTGGGATATTCCCCTGAAAGCACGGAAAGGGCCTGCTGTGCGGCGCCCAGTTCCTGCCTGAGCTGAGGTATCTGGCCCTTTGCCTGGTTCAGGGTTCGTCGGGCCTGCCTGAGATCCAGAATGCTGGTTAATCCCCGTTTGTAACGCCGCTGCACAAACGTGACGCTGTCCTGGTAATTCTTCAGACTCTGAAGGGTGATCTGGATCCGTCTTTCAAGAGATTGGATCTGCAGATAAAGGCCGATGGCCTCTGCCAGCAGGCTCTGGGAAAGGGTCAGCCGATTTTCTTTTTCCTGCAACAGCTGTGCCCGGGATGCTTCCTCTGCCCGTGCGTATTTTCCCCACAGATCTATCTCAAAGGATGCCGGCAGCGAAAAGCTGTACTGGTTCACGGTTCCGCCAATGGGAATGCCCGGGCCGAGAGTGGATTCCGGCTCATGTTGTCGCTGAGCCCCGCCCTGAAACCCAAGAGCCGGAAATCGATCCGCCCGGGTCTGAATCACCTGGTACTGCAATTCTAGAATACGCGCTGCAGCCTGCTGAAGATCAGGATTGTTCTTCAGCACCCTTTTCACCAGGCCATTAATTTCCGGATCCCCGAAAACCTCCCACCATCTGTCTTCCGGTACAACGGCCTTGGCATGTTTGGTCCGATACTGAAACCTTTCCGGTTGGGCAAATTGAAGATCCGGCTTTTTGAAGTCTGGTCCCATCTTTATGCACCCGCCTCCCATCAAACAGGCGGACAATACTAGAGAGAGAAGACCGGAGAGGCGCTTGTTCATCACGCCCCCTCTTTCTTGTTCATGTCCAGTCCTGTCAGGCAGAATTGGACGATATGTTCCACCAGTCTGTCCTTGAAGGGGCCGTCATACTCCTGTCCCGTGACACGCATGACCGGTAGCCTGGCAAAATTGAAATAGATTACCATAGCGAAAATACTCACGATGTTGAGCATCATACGTTCCGCTTCAACCTCCTCTGCCAGAAAAGGACGGAGCATGCCGGCCACCTCTCCGAAAAAAGGCTTTATCACTTCGTCAACCAGCATATCGCCGGCAAGGCCCGGTCTGGTCATTTCCCTGATCATGAGCTGGGAATGACGCAGGCGCTCATCATCTGTCAGGGGACCTTTCAGGAAGGCCGTTGCTAGGGCGTTAACGATGCCGGCGAGGGACATTTCATCCTCGGCGGAAAGGGCAGCCCGGAAACCTGATTGGACCCTTCTGGCCCGCGGTATCCATCTGGCCCTGAATACCTCCAGGTAAAGGTTATGTTTGTTGCCGAAATAATAATTCACCGCAGCCAGATTGCAGTTGGCCGCATTGGTGATTTCCCGAACGGTTACTGCGTGAAAACCCTTATTCGCAAACAGGACCTCAGCCTCATCCAATATCCGTTCCTTTGAAATTCTATTTTTTGGTGATTTTACCATCGCATCCATCCAAATGTTTGGTATTAAAACGATTGTATCAAACAATCGTTTTAATATCAACAACATTTTTGCACCTGCCGATCTCACTTGAATCCTTCCGAAGCCCTATGATATAAACCCCCACATTAGTAAAGATCCGGGCCCAGAGGACCCGGCTTTGGTTATCCCCGGAGGCCAATACTCCAGGTCAATCCTGTCAGGCAGAGCCATTTATCTCTGACCTGGCCCTGAGGACCAGGATTTCTATTTTGAATTAAACAGACTTGAGGGTGAAAAAAGATGTCAAATGCCTTGGAAAAAATGACGCACAACCTTCGAAACGCACCGACCGTTCTGGAGGGGATCAAGACCCGCACGACGCGCAATATGATAGGGGTTTTTTTCCCGGTGGTCCCTGAAGAACTCATATACGCGGCCGGGCTGCATCCCGTTCAGATTTATCCCCACTTTGATGAGGCCATAACAGAGGCGGATGCCCATCTCCAGTCTTACCTCTGTTCTTATTTGAGAGCGGATTGGGACCAGATCCTCAAGGGCAAGTATCCCTACCTGGATGGTGCGATCATCCCAAGAAGTTGTGAAGCGGTCACTTTTCTCTATCAGACATGGAAACGGCACAAGCCTTTGCGGTTTATGGATTACTTGAATGTGCCGTGGAAAAGAAGTGCCAACACGATCCGGTTTTTTGCGAAGGAACTTGAGAGGGTCAAGAAAAACCTGGAAGCATTTACGGGAAGAGAAATCTCACGCGACGCATTAAATGAGGCCATAGAACTCTACAACAGCCAGAGGGCCCTCCTGAGAAAGGCCTATGATTTGAGAAAGGCCGAATCGCCACCTGTTTCGGGACCGGAAGCCATCAGCATGGTAATGTCCGGTTTTATCCTCGATAAGAAAGAGCACAAACAGCTGATGGAACAGTTCCTGACCGAAATTGTTGAAACACCCACACCGCCAAAACCGGATGTCAGGCTTCTGGTATCGGGGGGGTGTGTGATTGATACGGGGCTCTGGGAAATGATCGAATCCTGCGGCGGTTCCATTGTGGCCGACGATGTCATCAACGGATCGAGGTCATTCTGGCATGTTGTGGAAGAAGGAAAAGATCCCCTGGCCTCTCTGGCGAGGGCTTATGCCACGGTCCCCTGCGGGTTTAATACGTCCGTTGGAGAGAGATATGCATTTGTTTCCAAACTGATAGACGAATACAGGGTGGACGGCGTGATATTTGCCATCAACAGGAACTGCGAGGCCGAGGAGTTCGATTACCCGGAACTGGATAAACGGGTGAGGGAGAGGTTCAAGATACCCACGCTTTTTATCGAAACCGATTATTTGATTAATATGGAGCCGTTACGAACAAGGGTTGAGGCATTCATTGAGATTTTAAAGCCTGAGGGGGTCTAGGGAATGGCAGAGGGGAAAAAAAGGGAACGTCCGGCCTTTAACAAGGATATCGGGGCAGCCATCGGACGGCACTACAACAGTGTTCAGACAAATAAACCCGTAGCCTATGCGCTCATGTCCTCAAACCCCCTCATAGAGGTGGCCTACGCCGCCGGTATCCAGCCCGCATTTCCGGAAAACTATGCCTGTGTATGTGCTGCCAGACATGTGTCCAAGGAATACTGCGGAAAGGCCGAGGCCCATAACTATGCCCAGGACCTATGCTCCTATTGCAGGAACAACCTGGGTTACCTTTACGGCCCCGGTGAAAACCCTCCCATGGGGGGCATAGGGGAGCCGGACCTCTTGCTCATGACCAGCAGTGCCTGCACACATTATTTCAAATGGTGGGATGCCCTTCACGAGATATATGGCAAACCGCTTATTTTTGTGAATACCCCCCGGGTGATGGAGCCGGAAGCCATACCGGATTATTATATGGATTACGCCCAAAGCGAGATTGAAGAAGCCATAGCCGAGATAGAAAAGGTCCTGGGGATTGACATCAGTCATCAAAGGCTGGCACAGGCTGTGAACCGGAGTGATCAGGTGGTGGACTACTGGCAGAAACTCCTGGAACTCCAAAAGAGCGTGCCTTCCCCCCTGGGTTTGTCTGACCTGACTAATGCCCTGTTCGTCTTGATCGTTCTGGTAGGCACCCAGGAAGGTGTAGACCTCATGAAAAAAATCTACCACGAAACCGTGCAACTTGTGGAGGCAGGAAAGGGGGTCCTCCCAAAGGGAGAAGAAAGACACCGCCTCTTATGGTTGAACATCCCTTTCTGGTACAACCTCAAGATCTTCGGGTACTTTGAGGATAGAGGATGTGTCTTCCCTGTCGCCGACTATGGCAAATACGTATGGGGCACCACGAGGATGGATAGTCATCGACCCCTTGAGGGCCTGGCGCGAAAGGCCCTGGGGGGTGAACTCAATACAAGTGTGGATGCACACATCGACAGGCTTTTGGAGGACATCGGGGCCTATGGTATCGATGGCGTCATTGCACACTCCAACAAGAGCTGCCGTGTGCTGTCGGTGGGTGCGCTGGATGCCGTGGAAGCCATACGGGAAAACCTTAACATCCCCACACTTATCCTCGAGGGTGATCACGCTGATGA
>JADHXI010000197.1 GCA_016783065.1 Desulfobacteraceae bacterium
AACCCGCCTGTCAGGGTCGCTAGGGTGCCCGAGTAGTTGACCGTGCCGGCCAGAGACCCGGGTATTTTGGAGCGCACAAATTCCATCAGGCCCGGAGGATCAAGAATGAGAGCGAGGCGGCCCTTTTGGTACAGGATTTCTTGTCCGTCTTTGACCACCCTGCTCTCAATTTGGAGATCATCCCAGTGAGGCATCACCTCCGAAAGGAGCCACACCCTGGGGCTGATCACGTTCGGGCAAATCTGCTTGGCCCGCGGAATGTCCCTCTCCTCCAGGTGTCAGTCCGTATGGTCACTTCCAAGTCCCACATAAATGGTCTTGTCATCTTTGATGAGGAGCACATATTCGACTTCGCCAGACGTGTCATGGCTGTAGACTTCCACGGTGTCATCCGTCACCAGCATCCGGGGGATCACGGGGGACAAGGTGGGCGTTTTCTTCGGTCCAGGAATCCCCTTCTTGGCAAGTTCTTCAATATGCCGCCTCACCTCTTCCTGATTGCGGCCCACATACCCCGCATTCACCATGCGGGTATAACGGTATCGCAGGGGTTCGGTCTTCACCCTTTGCTCTAATGTCAGTTCGATCTCCACGTTCTCCTCCTGTCTCCCTTCAGCCGCCTACTTCTTGTAGTACCTGATCTCGAAGGTGACACACCCATAAGGAATGCGGTAGGGTCCATGTTTCATTCCGGGCGGACGGCAGGCATAGAAGCCCGGCAGATAGGTTTCCTTTTTGGCGATGTCATAGAGGCTCCCCTCGACGATCAGCACCTCTTCCCAGAAATCATGCATCAGGGTCTCCTTGGTCTCGATCCCGGGAGGAAACTTGAGCATACGCGTGTAATCCCCCGTTTCAGGGTCTTCACTCAGGGTTTTCTCCTTGATGCCGAACATGTCTCCTACCACCGGCCGCCACTGCCAATGGGTATCGTAGTCTTTGAATTCTATTTCGGGTTTTGCCATCATTTCCTCCTTTTTACGTATTAGAAGTCTGTTTTTCCCATCGGAAAAACGACTAGTTCCATTTCTTTTCTTTTCACTTCTTTAATTCCCATCGATTTCTTTCCCGTGTCACCGGCATTTGTGTGATCATCATCCTGGTAAAATCAAGACTATCGCTCGGAGGCATATACGCTAGAGCCAGACATCTTTCAGGTTTCCTTGAAGATCACCCAATATCAGTTCATTTAGGTTGTTAATGATAAGAAGTCCCTTTTTGTGGGAAGGACTATAGGGAAACTATCGTTGTATGTCAAGCACAAGATGCCTGCATGATGTTGTGGTTGAAGACCTTTTGTGGAATTCGTTGGACGGTAATGTCTCGAAGCAACGAGCTAAAGACAGGTCTTTGGAGGATTTGTTGCCCTAAAAGGGGCAAATTGGCGGGATTAGGGTACAGCTATCCACCTAAACCCAGCCTCTCTCCGAGGCGTAGGCTCTATGAGCCGGAGGCCATTTTAAAAAATTAGCTACAGGACTCTTCTGGATAGTGCTCATCCACATAGAGGTAATCGTAGGACCCGCCCGCTTCCGAGTTCCGGAATTCGGAAACTCGCCTGAGCGAGAGCGATGGCGGGCAGGTGGAGGTAGCTGGGAGTCCGAATAGTCCAGGTGAGTTTCAATGTTGTTAGGGGGAGCATTGGCGTTGGGCAGAGGTTTTGATTTTAAATCCCACAAATCGAGATGTTAATAGCCCTTTAACCCTAACTGCCTTAGCCGGCAAACATAGGGATTGAGGCCTTTGCGCCACATCTATCATGTATCAACTCTACCTGAGTTAAACCTAAATCCTTGCTGTTTGGGATATCTTACAATAGAATCCCCTTGCCGTCAATTAAAAAGTAAGATATAATTTACATCATGAAAAAATTAGGTGAGTTTATGAGAGAAAAGAGAGAGGCAATGGACTTGTCTCTACGGGATGCCTCAAAACTCTCAGGGGTCTCCCACACTCACATAAGAGACATAGAAGATGCAAGGAGCATTCCATCCTTTGAGATGGTTATGAAGTTTCTCAAGACTTACACGGTAGATATAGGCGAATTCCTGAAACAGACAGGATATCTGCCTTCTAATGTAGAACCTGTAAGAGAATCAAAACGTATGCCTATAATTTCATGGACCCAGGCTGGTAATTGGCAACAGATATGTGATACCTCTCAGTATGGTGATTATGGCGAATATATAGAAACTGACGCAAAAGGAATCTTTGCCCTCAGGGTTAGGGGTGAGAGCATGGAGACCGAATTCCACCAGGGAGATATTATCGTTATCAACCCTTATCTGAAACCAGAACACAATGATTATGTGGTTGTCTCCAACGAGGAGGGGAAGGCAACCTTCATGCAGCTCAAAAAGTATGGCAGAACACGAGTACTACATCCTCTAAACCCTAAATACGATGACATTGAACTTCGGAAAGACACTGAATATAGAGTAGTTGGCGTGGTGGTAGAGAAGAAGAAAAAATACAGATAATATCATAAAGGGGTTAGCGGGGTAATCGAAAAAGAGAGATAGGTGCAGAGATGGTTATGTATCGATTTCAATAAGCACTGAGGCTTTATGGAAGAGGTACACCAAACTGATCGGTAGAGAGGATCTGACGAATGATCCCCGTTTTACCGGTAATGCCAACAGGACTATAAATCAGCATTATTTGAACAATCTGGCCGCTGCCTGGGCTGCTGATAAAACGGTTGAGGAGGCACTCCGTCTTTTGGATGAAGCACACATTCCATGTGGGACTGTTCAAACCATTACTGAAGTAGTCGAGGATTCTCAGGTCAAGGCCAGGGAAAATTAAAAGAAGAGAAAGTCGTGTAGATAACAACTTAAACATAGGAGGAAAGGTATGTTTGAAATACTCTTGAAAGGTGGCCTGCTCATCGACCCCTCGCAGGGGATTCACAAAAAGGGCTCTGTGGCTATCCAAGATGGAAGGATTGTTGCAGTGGGTGAAGACACCTCCAAGCCGGAGGCGGAGAAGGTGTTTAATATGGAGGGCAAGATAATAGCCCCCGGGCTCATAGACATCCATTGTCACCCGGCTGCCGGGTTCGCGTGGCTGGGAGCTCCAGCAGACGAAATAGGCCTGAATTCGGGTGTCACCTTGCTGTGCGATGGCGGCACTTCGGGAGCGGCAAACTTCGAAGCACTGAGGTTATTCATAGTCGAGCCTGCGAAGACTGATATTCTCTGCTTCCTGAACCTGTCCAATACAGGGCTTGTCACGCTGCCGGAGATTTGGTGCGAACAGAATATAGATCTCGATTCCAGCAAGCAAGTGATAGAGGCCAACCTGGATATCATCAAAGGGGTCAAGATCAGGGCTATCCAATCCGTGGCCGACGGGTTGGGCATAAAAGGGATAGAGATCGCCAAGAAACTGGCAAAGGATGTCAACCTGCCCCTTATGATGCATGTGGGTGAAACCAGAAGCCGCATCCCCGGTGATAAGATGGACGATTTCTCGCGCGCTGCGGTTTCCCTGCTGGAGAAGGGCGATATTCTCAGCCACTATCTCACTTGGGAGCCAGGTGGTATGATCCTAAAAGACGGAACGGTTTATCCGGAACTTGAGGCAGCACAGAAGCGGGGCGTGGTTCTTGATTCCTGCCATGGATTGAACCATTTTAGCTTTACCATTGCTCGCCATGCAATTGCAAAAGGGCTGATCCCTACGGTCATCAGCACCGATCTGTGCTCGATGGTTTTGCCGGCGGCCCAGTCACTTGCGGTGGTGATGTCCAAGTTTATTAACATGGGGCTCACCGTGGACCAAGTCATTGAGATGACCACCATTAACCCGGCAAAGGCATTGGGTGAAGAAAAGAAGCGCGGCAGCATGAAGCCCGGGATGAGTGCCGACATCACAGTGCTGGAATTGACAAAAGGTGACTATACCTTCGGGGACGGCACAGGCGGCGAGATAATACATGGTGAGGTACTGTTGGAGCCGAGGATGGTATTTAGAGCAGGCGAGGGGATGCCGGCCTACAGTCGCTACCATATACCGCCCGTTTACACGTAGATCAAGTTAAATAGGACGCAGATTTTCGCAGATACACGCAGATATTAATAATCTTCATATTCTTAATCCAAAAAATCTGCGTTCATCTGCGTCCAAAATGGGATTTCCTGCACTATCAAGTTACGGAGGGAATTGGCCACTGCGGCCCGCCCTTACTATCCTTGCCAATTCCAACATCCGCTCGGCCAAAAGCCTTGCTGAAGCGGTCCCGAAGTCATCCTCAAGTGCCATGTGACGGACACCTTTAATGACCTTGCCCTTTCCATCTGTGCTCGAAAAGGTAGCCGCCCCCAGTTGATACATTCCGGAGGTGGCGACGATCATCTGGAAGGCAAAGAACATGGAGTTGATACTGGATAGAGTAGTCTCAACCCCTCTCCCCCTAGAGAAGGCCACTGCCAGGGCACCCCCTATCTTGTTGTGGAGACGCCCTCTATAGGCATTTCCGTGTACAAACACCCTAAGGCGATCTATCATGTTTGCCATGAGCCCTGATAGCCTTCCAAAGTGAACCGGTGTGGCCAGAAGGATTCCGTCGACCTCAAGAATCTTGGGATATATGGTCTTCATATCATCTTCCTGGACACAGAATTCTCCTTCTGATTGATTCTTGACACACCAATTGCAGTGCTTACAGCCATTAAAGTCCTTGTCGGCCAAGGTGATGATCTCTGTCTTGACCGCCTCCTGGTCCTGAAGGTGGGACAGGGCTTGTTTAAGGACTGACTCCATGTTTCCTTTCTTCACAGGACTTCCGCAAATTCCCAATATCTTGATCATAACTACCTGCCTCTGAGTCATGCTGATATGATATTTCCCCACACCCTTGGCACAGCGCGGGGAATCATGCCTGGCAGCAAGGCCCTTCTTATTTTCTGCCAAAACCCATCCGTAGCCCTCCATCCAACCTGATGAACTCGCCGTTCAGATAGGGGTTTTGGACAATATGGCAGGCCAGGGAAGCAAACTCCGCTGGTTTACCCAGACGGGGAGGAAAGGGCACCTGTTTGCCCAACCGCTCCCTTACCATTTCTGGGAGTTCGCCCAGCAGAGGTGTATCAATGATGCCCGGAAGGATGGTCATGATCCGGATCCCATTGGAGGCAAACTCCCTTGACAGGGTCAGGGTCATGGAAACAACCCCTCCCTTGGATGCCGAGTAGGCCGCCTGCCCAACCTGCCCGTCAAAAGCGGCAATGGAGGAAACGTTGATGTAGACACCTCGTTCCCCTTCCTCGTTGGGATCGTTTTCCATCAGGGTTGGGGCGGTGGCACGAATAACAATGAAGGTACCGTGCAGGTTGACCTCAACCGTGCGGTTGAACCTCTCAAGGGGCATGATGCCCTCCTTGCCCACGATCTTAACCGAGCCGCCAATCCCGGCGCAGTTGACAACGATATGAAAGGTTCCAAAGGCCTCTTTGATCTTTTCAACCACTGCATCCATTTCTTTCTCCTGGATAACATCCCCAAGACAGAAAATGGCTGCATCTCCCAGCTCAGAGGCTAATCTTTCCCCTTTTTCCTGGTCTAAATCTATCAGGGCTACCTGTCCACCTGAGCTGACCAGTGCCCGGGCAGTGGCCTCTCCAAGGCCAGATGCACCACCGGTGATAATGGCCTTGCTGTCTTTGATTTCCATACCTTCTCCTTTCAGATCATCATTTCTTATTCTTTCCTGCTTCCGTCCGGATTGTATTCATACCAGCCTTTTCCTGTCTTTCGACCCAACTGGCCGGCCAGAACTTTACGCCTCAAGATAGAAGGCGGGTAAAAGCGAAGATCCTTTTCCTCTTGGTAAACATTGTTATAGGCCATGAGCTGTACCTCCAGTCCCACGAGGTCTGAGGTCTCAAATGGCCCCATCCTCCGGCCAAAGGCCAGCCGCATGCCCTTGTCAATATCCTCGGGGGTTGCCACACCTTGCTCCACCAGGCGATAAGCCTCCATATTGGACAGCATATTAATGCGGTTCAGGATGAAACCGGCAATGTCCCGGTTTACCATGATGGGCTCTTTCCCGATGAACCTGACAAAATCTGCCCCATATTGAAACGCCTCATCACTGGTGGAAATCC
>JADHXI010000039.1 GCA_016783065.1 Desulfobacteraceae bacterium
GGGTACCGTGGGGTTTGGCCATTTCTTTCAGGCGCTCTCTAAACCTGTAGTCGCAGGGTGGCTGATATTTGGGGTTTTGCCAAAAGCACGGAGAAGCTAATATGGCTTATCAGGAGAAAACCCCAAATATCAACCACTGCCAACGTGAGAAGTAAATTCACTTTGAGAGAGCGCCTTCAAGAAACACCCGAACCCCACTCCAGAAACCCGATTATTTCTCCCGGACTTATTGAGAAGTATACGGAAATCCCGGCTTGTGTGTCAAGCCTCATTGGACCCCATTATGTTGTGGCTGAAGATGATGGACTGAATATCAAGGTGTCTGCCCCCGTGCTTAAGGATATGATGGATAGTAATGAACTCGCCTTGTCCAAAGGAGTTGGCAAGCTGATCAATCTTTGCTCAGAATTGCCACAAGGTCATCGGCAACTGTGCTGGCTTGAAACATAACGTCCGCTGTTTTGAGTGCATTACGAACCAATCCTTCTCGTAACTGAGCGTCTTCTCGCAGGCGCTTCACCGCAACAAAGAACGCAGACTCGCTTGGTTCCTCAACCACGAGGGCGCACTTATGGTGCTTTAAGAACTGCGTCAGAAAGGCTCCCGGGGGGCTATGGGCCAGTATGGGTCGACCGCAGAGGAGATAGTCGATCGTCCGTGTGGGAAAACCTGTTTGGTATTCTTCCTTTGAATAAGCACCCTGAAAACCGTGTGGCAGCAAAACAAAATCGGCTTCCTGCAGTCGATTCCGAAGGAGATCGGCAGAAACATTTGCTGAGCTAAGGCGAACATTCTCTCCCAGGAACCCCCACTTCTCCAGCACGTGACGGGGCTGGTTTGTATGCAACGTCAATCGGATATCGCTGAGGCCTTTCAAGGCTGACCACATCCTCTGCGCTGCGTCCCGACAACCTTCGTTGATGGAACCGATCATCATAAAGTGCGTGAGGTCAGAGGGCGTTGGCGGCGGGATGTAAACCGGAGTAGGCTCGCTGAATGAATGAACCAAGGGCGAGCAATTGACAAGCTCGGGATAGCTTTTCCGGTAGCAATTCTGCATGCCTTCGTTCATGACAAATACATGCTTTGCACGCCGGAAGACTCTGGGCTGAAACCAGCGAGCAAAACGTCTTGCCAGCCCTTTGGAGTTTTGTACATACAAATTGAGAAAATAGGGGTAGAAGCTGGCGTTCGTCAAATTAGCCACCAGATACCCCACAAGCAGAAACAGCTCGGTAGGATAAATGACGATAATGTTTTTGCACCCATGGTTTCGTGCTACGCGTAAAATTCGCAAAAGCAACAGGGGAAACAGGAACGGCAACATAAGACGTTGTAACTGTTTGCGTCTAGGTAACCTGTGGAGGGCCTTCAAACTATAAATCAACTCAGGCCAGTCTTCCCTCCACTCTGACTTAGGTCCGGGCGACCATTCTCCTATCAGCACCATCTCGTGTCTGTGGAATTGCTTCGCAAGATTCCCCACGACGACGGAAGTTCCTCCCACGGCAGGTGGAATGGAACGAGAAATAAGTAGTATTTTACCTTTTCTTCGAGCACTCAAGCCTTTCTCCTGACGATTTGGCAACCTCTTCACCTCACCAGCAGGAATTGTATGTGGTCCATGCCTTATCATATTATTTTGATTGATCCCGCACCGTTATAATGCGTATAGGTGTGTCCCTATACGGAAGACGGAATGCTTTCTGGGGATATGGTATACCAGCTCGGGTTGTGTGAACGTGTGCAAATGGCTGGCTATGAGTTTAGCACTATTTGGCAAAAGACCGGCACGTAGTGGTTGAGTTCCGATATAGAGAAGATAAATTGGTCTTTGATATACTGTTAAGTGGGTCTTGACAGCATCTACCATCTTAGCCAGGTTTTGCCGGAATGGTAGCCTTATTACATCATGGCCTAATGAATAAACAAGGGGCACACCGAGGCGGTTCTCTGAGTCTTCAAGCGTGAATGGTCCACGATGACCTCTGATGAAGAGTATTATGCTGTTATCGGGCAGCTTGGAGTTCAGAGAAAGGACATCTTCATACGCGCCGTTCAAGAATGGGTGCTTAAACAGATAGACGTTGGGATAAAATGAATAGACCACAAGGACCAAACCTAATACGCCCATAACGAGTTTTCCCTTGATTCCTTTCAACATTCCCAGTCTCGAAAGATAATAAATGCCGTAGGCAGTGAACATGATTGCCAGGGGGTAGAATTCCTTGACGTAATAGCGGTTAAAGTACCATTGGTAATCTGTTCTGAATGCAAGATAGAGGAATAAGAAGGCGTGAAATAGAAGGGCTGACACCGGGAACACGATCAACGTTATTCTGCTTGCAAATATGGCCGCAAAAAGTCCCCATAGGAGGAAGAGCCAGCCGAGTGGTGAGATATGGGTGGTTATGGAGGAAAAATAGGTGTATTTGATTTCGCCAAGTGAGATCATATCAAACTTGTAAAGACAGGTCTTGGCTATGATAAGAAGCGCAATCACTGCGGTTGCTACCACCAGAGAACGTGTTACCCACAAGGGTCTGTTTTCTAAACGGTTGGCCGATTTAATATAGAAAACCAGGGGAAACAAGGCTGCAATAAAGACAACGGCAAACAAAAGCAGAAATATTTCGTTGATTTCCAAGGGTTCGAGAAACGGCAATCGGCCCTCTAAATTTCGATAAACATAATATCCATTATAGATCCGGGCAGATATCAAGGAGATGACTGAACCCGCGAGAAATGTGTAGTAGAAGACAAAAATGGTTTTTTTATCGACCCTGTCATGGCATGCCATTCGGTGCAGAACAAAGAAAAGGGTTATGGGGGCCAAATAAAAGATAACGCTTAGATGATTGAAAAGCGCCACCGCAAAGTTCATTCCAGCCAGCAGGGTCAATGAATAGCGATGGTTGATTATGCCCCAAGACAAGAGCCACATCCCGGAGATGATGAAGTATTGGGAGATTATTTCAGATAGGGGAAAACCTGAAAAGAATACTTCCAGGCCGCTCACGAGTAAGGTTACGAGCACAAGCGCTGTGACAAAAAGGTTTTTCCATATTCTGAATGCCAAAAGCGCCGTCCCAAGAGCCGCCAGTACGCCAAAAATGGGAAGTATGTCGCCAGTCCCCTCTGCTCCAAAGATCCAATAGCTTGTCGTCAGCAACAAAGGGGTAAGGGGATAGAACTGTGGTATGACATGACCTTTCTTTCGATCTTTTATGAAAAAGCCGCCAACGAAACGTTCTCCTTCATATTCCCCTGGGATAAGTTCTTGTTGAGCACCTTTGTTGGTGAATGGATTCGGGGCCAGACGGGAAGCAAGCGGCCGGTTTTGATTAGAGGCGTCCGCGAGAATTTTATCGTAGCGGTCATAGGTGCCGTTCCTTGCCATCCAGGCAGCGATATTAAAATAGGAACCCTGGTCTTGGCCACCGTGGATATAGGCGCTCGTGGGGTACCGTAGATAGAGTCCTCCGGCAATGAGAATTCCCAGAATAACAAGATAACCAAATACCTTGGCGTTTTTAGTGAAATTCCATCTCAGGAAATTGGTTCTTAGGAAAATAAAGTAGGCTGGAATGGAAATCAGAGGGAGACCGATCGCTGCAAGTGGGATAGGAGAAACCTTTCCTAACCAGAAGGTGACTATGAGGGCAGATGACAGGGCCAGGAGTACCAGGTTGACTAAAAGAGAACAGCGCTCAATCACCCCGAATGCTTCAGCAGCGCTAGAAGGCCTATCTCCCACTGTCATTTCTTGCTCTGGAAAAGATGTTTTTTCTGCCAACCTGTATTTCTCCTCAGCAAAGCAGCGGGCATTGACCCTAACGTTGCATAAATATTTGGCCCAAAACCGCTTTGCTCGCTCTATATCAGGCCATCAAGAAACGTTTGCCCATTTTCAAGACCTCACCGTATGTCCAATACGCTTTCGTACTCAAAAATGGCCAAACATCCCTTGCTGACCCAACCTATAGCGTTTTAAACTCAAATTTTATGCAACGTTAGGGTTTACTGTTCAACTGAGTAAGCCATGCCATCCGGCTATGGTTCCCCCATGCTGATTCGGCCAGGTTAGACCCATGCGCACCAAGTCCTTTTCCTCTGTCGGGCCGTGGTTGGTTACTATTTTCCCTTGAACTGAGGGGCCCTCATTCAGGAGTGAAATAAAACACAATAGGATGACTTGTCAATCAATTGTTGTTTGGAATTGACTTTATCTGCGGCTCGAACTGTTCTCGATAGATCTCCGGAGGGCCTGCCAAGGTAAGACATCCAAGGTACTGCTCTCTTGTTGCGTTAGCCCAAAGGGCGTTTAACCACGAGATAATGAATCTCATTTCAACTTGACACTTGCCTTAGGGGCTTCCTATACTCTCTCCAAAATATCAACTTTTATCGCTATTTAGTCTCTGAACGAAAACCTCGAAATGAAAACGAACCCAACATCAATAATGATGTTTTAGTTGGTTAGATTTAATTCCATTAATCTAACATCTGAAATCGTGCCTGAACAGGGTTTTCGTTCAGGCACGATTTATGTCAGGTTCTGTTATGCGCCGTATTGAAACCGGTACAATCATGGTATTCGTTGCCATCTTGGTCGCCGCAGCACTTACTTTCCACGGTCTGACCAATCACCTGTTCTGGGATGACGAAGCGAACACCGCTATTTTCGGTCGTAACCTGCTGAAAACCGGCGAATTAACCGCATGGGATGGTCGCAACCTGATGGGCTATCGAGGCGGCGCGGAGTTGGATGAAGACCTGGTTAACGTCTATATGCCGCCAATGCAATATTATGTGGCAGCGGTAGGGCTGTACCTGTTCGGTGAGTCCACCTTTGGGGGACGAGTGCTGTTTGTCATCGCCGGGATTGCCGGGATTACCTTACTCGCCGTGCTTATGCGGCATCTTGCTCCGCACTATTTTCCATGGTGGTTGCCTTCCCTTTTCCTTGCGGTGACACCGGCATATCTGCTGTATATCCGAAACTGCCGCTATTATTCCTTAGGTGTCTTTTTCACACTGACCCTGCTTGCGGCATGCAGCGGTCCCCTTGATAACCGTCGTGCGCGGATTACCGGTTGGACCCTCGGCCTAGGATCAACGGTCGCATTGGTACTCACCAACTATATAAACGCGGTCGCTGCGCTCTCTTCTTTACCAGTTCTGCTGCTATGGGCCGGAATGAGAACCCGCAGACATCTGGTGTTGCAGGGAGCGATATACGCCATCGCTGGGGTGTGCGGATTATTGGTTTATCTGTATCATAATCCGTTTGCAGCCGAAGTCGCATCCAGTGATCCCACACCAGCGTTGGAACGCTTTTTGACCTTGCTGTGGTGGCACGCCAAAGGACTTGCCACCTTTGAATTCGTCCCAGTGCTCCTAATCCCCGTTCTTACATTGCCGTTTCTGTTGAAGCGACTGTCTTCTCTGCGGTCCCTTGCCGCCGTCGGCGCAGCCCTTTTGGCAATGCTTGCCATCAGTTGTCTGGTCACTGCCTTTTTTAGCCCGCAACCTCTTCCCGATGCAGTATCAGCCGATATGAGGTATCAGGTCCCTCTGATTGCATTAGGGGCCGGTGTCGGCGGTATGGCCATCTTTATTTTGTTTCGTGCGTTCAAACCTCTGGGCCTGGTATGCGCTGGTATACTCGTTTTGACGAATATCTTGCAACTGGGGTTCTTGGCTGAACGTTCCAGTATGTTGAAGCCTCGCAACGTCTCATGCACCCTTTGTCAATACGTATGGGAGAACACGATGGATTACAAAACGAGCACTGAATCGATAGTTGATTGGTTAGCCCGTTTACCGGAGGGGCGAGTCGTGTATATCAGCCCTGATCCCATGGTTTACGCCCCAATGTTCTACCTACCAAGATTACTTTACGCAGGCCAGTTAACACGAACGGACAGGGTCCGGCCCGACCTGGTGTTTCGTCTTCCAGAGTATCTTTTTATGGAACCTGCTACCTTTGATCTGGCACTCATCCAGGGCCGACCTCCGAAAGTAAGGGACGGGTCACTCCACGATGCCCATGGAAAAAAGATTCATGTCAAAAAAAGCTATAAAATCGTTGAGTATTTACCGGTTTTTTACAAAGACTGCTCCCGTCCGGAGATCCCTTGGCATGCCTTTTCACCCAAGGAATTCGAAGAGGATTCGAAAAAGGGTTTCTTTGTCGCAGAGGTGAGTCAATAAACCAAGACACTGGGTCATGGTACCTCGCCGTAAAACCCTTTTCAATTCCTTCCGACTGTAACACCCTCTTGACTTCCCGTTCGTTAACATACATTCTATGAGGCAGGGTTTGATCACGCTGAAAAGAGGATTACGGAAAAACTAAGACCTATCGGTCTTTGGTCCTAACTTAAAATCATCAGAGACCCGGGTTTGTCTTTTTATTTGAGTTGAGAATTGTTTTGTCACTCGGCAAAGTTAAAATGAGTGGTAATGGTTCTGAGGAATTAAGAATCGACCCCACCTAGGAGCGAAATGGTGTAACCTTGTCCAAGGGGAGCATGTCCGACCACCAAACAAGAGAAAACGGCAGTAAGTCAAGGGATTTTGGCGCCATATTTTCCCTGGTGATAGCCCCACTTATTATCCTTTGCATTGTTATCGCCTTTTTCGGTGACACCCTCTTTTTTTCCAGTGACAAGGTGCTCTCCAAGGAAGGCGAAGATCTATTTTCCCAATATGTCCATTATAGAGATTTCGGGTTCACCGAGCTTAGGAAGGGGAATCTCGCCCTCTGGAACCCTCATATTTTTTCTGGCATACCTTTCTTGGGTGGTTTCCAGTCAGCGCTCCTTTATCCCTTTAATCTAATCTATCTGATCCTGCCGCTGGCAAAAGCCATCAATGCGGAAATAGCATTGCACGTCTTCCTGGCCGGCATATCAATGTACTGCTGGACTGCTTACCGGGGGCTGCACCCGTTTGCACGTCTTTTTTCGGCGATGCTATTTATGTTCTGCGGCCCCTTTTTCCTTCACATTTATGCGGGACACTTGTCCAATCTGGGCAGCATGGCCTGGGCGCCACTGGTCTTGTTGGCGGTGGACGGACTGGTCGACAAGCGGTCCCTGGGATGGTGCCTTTTTGGGATGTTTGCCGTGGCCATGCAATTGCTGGCCGGACACCCACAGTATGTATTCTACACAGGAGTGACCGCTGCAATCTATGCGGGGATGTTACTTGTTGGCCACAAACAAAGACTCAGGATCGCGCTCGGAATTTTGGCAATCTATGTGGGCGCCGCTGCCTTGAGCGCTGTGCAACTCATTCCAGGAATCCAAGCAGGTTCGGAAAGTATACGCGGTATGGGTGTTCCGTACGAATTTGCTGCAGAGTTCTCTTTTGCTCCTGAAAATCTAGCTACTCTACTGGCACCCGGTTTTTTTGGTGATATTGAAACTATACTATATTGGGGGCGGGATAATTTCTGGGAAATGAATCTTTTCGTCAGTGTCACCGGGTTTATGCTATGTTTAGTCGGAGCCATGTCCGGCGATCGAAACATCCGCCGCTTTTCAGCATGTATGGTCTTGATCCTCCTGGTTCTTGCCTTTGGCGCTCATACCCCACTGTTCCGGTTTCTTTACTCTTTCGTCCCAGGGTTTAACAAGTTTAGGGGAAGTTCAAAATTTATATTTTTTGCGGCCCTGTACATCATCATGTTGGCAGGCATTGGCTTTGATGGTTTGATAAGAACCAGGAAAATACCTCGAAGAGCGGCTATCTTTTCTTTTGGTGGTGCCTTGCTACTTGCCGCCTTGGGTTTGGGGATCAGATATTCAGCTGGCACCGGCGGTGAAGAAGGTCTTTGGGCAAAGATTCTCTTGGCGATGCAAAATACCGGGGATAGTCAAGGGGCAGAAGAGACCTATATCTATTTTTTCAACAAATCGGCTCTTTTTGCCTCCAAGTATGTGCTGATTTCTTCAGGACTATTCGGTCTTTCTGGAGTGATATTCTTGCTTCTGAGAATCTCCAAGAAAGTGGTTTATCTGTTTACCTTCTTTGCAATGGCGGAACTGCTCTTTTTTGCAAGCGGGTTTCGCCCAACATTCGACCTTCAAGCCACGCAAATCCCGGAACTTACACAGTTGAAAGCAAGAAACATCAAGGACGACCGCATATTGAATTTGGCTAACCCAAATAGCACCATCTCTCTTAGGATGAACAATATTTGGGGAGGCGATCCAGGGGTCGTGAGGCGGTATGCCCAGTTTATAACCTATACCCAAGGTGAAGATCCTGATGAGGCGACCCAAAATGTTGATTTTTCGCGGCTCCCTGATTTGTATGAGATGTTGCGATGTCGCTATGCAATTGTATACAAAGGAAAAATGGAGGAAAAGAGGCAAATATTGGAGAATAAAGATGCCATGCCGGTTGGTTATCTGATCGACGAGTATCGGTTAATTCGAGATCGAAATCAGATTTTCGAGGAAATGCTGCGTCCGGGATTTAGTCCCTGGCGGACCGTTATACTTGAGACCTTGCCCGAGCCTGCCCCAGTGAAGTCAAAGGAAAAGGGCACTGTCAAGGTAGTCAAAGGGTCAACGGACCACCTGATCATTGAGGCTAACCTTCCGAGTCCAAAGATTCTTTTGATTACTGACGCTTACAGCCGGGGATGGCGTGTTCGTCCCCTTTCTCAAAACGCACAACAGAGCTACAAGGTTTTGCCGGCAAACTATGTACTCCAAGCCATTCCACTTGAATCGGGCAAACACAGTTTTGTCCTCGAGTATTCGCCGCTGGCATTTCGGATGGGAAAATGGATTTCCCTTGTCTCTGTATTTATGTATGCAGTTGCCTTATCATGGTATTTGGTTCGCCGTCGACCTTTCAAAGGAAGATCAAACAAGGCCCGAAAATATATTTCATCAAATTAAAGTTAATCAACGCAACTTCACAATAGGAATGCCCCATGCCTGAAGTAGATACCGGAAAAGCTCAAATGCACTCTCGCTATTTGGTAGTTTCAGTATGCCTGGTTTTGGCCGTGGTAACCCTCGCGGTCCATTGGCAATTAACAAACCACGAGTTTGTCGTCTTGGATGATAATGCTTATGTCGGCTTGAACTCTCATGTGCAGACCGGGCTCACAGGGGAAGGCATTAAATGGGCTTTCACAACATTTGAAGCGAACTTCTGGCACCCGCTTACATGGCTTTCCCACATGTTAGATTGTCAACTGTTCGGATTGAAGGCGGGAATGCATCATCTGACCAGTCTCCTGTTTCATGTGATCAACACCGTGTTGCTGTTTCTGATCCTTAGAAGGATGTCAGGGGCCCTGTGGCGAAGTGCCTTTGTTGCTGCCTTATTTGCCCTTCACCCACTTCATGTTGAGTCGGTTGCCTGGATTTCGGAAAGGAAGGATGTGATAAGCACCTTCTTCTGGATGCTGACCATATGGGCGTATGCGCGATATACTGAACGACCGGGAGTTAATCGGTATCTCCTTGTTCTGTTATTCTTTACCTTGGGTCTCCTGGCCAAGCCGATGCTCGTGACCCTGCCGTTCGTTTTGCTCATGATGGACTACTGGCCGCTTGGCCGATGGCAAATAGGGCTGACAGGAAAAGAGACCAGGTCAATGCCCCGCGAATCGTCCCTCTTTCGATTGATTTACGAAAAAATCCCCCTTCTCGGAGTTATGGCTATTTTCATTGTTGTGGCGTTTCTTGCCCAGGGGGATGCTATTCAGCCTTTGGATGAATTCCCGTTAAAGGCCCGGATAGCCAATGCCCTTGTTTCTTATGTGACCTATATAAGAAAAATGTTTTGGCCCAATGAACTTGCCGTATTCTATCCATATCCGCAAACCTTGCCGCTGTGGCAGGTCGCGGGGAGCGGAATTTTGCTCGTCCTGTTGTCTATTGTGTCAATCAGGATGGTCCGGCGCCGGCCCTATCTCACAGTCGGCTGGTTCTGGTATCTGGGGACCCTAATGCCGGTGATCGGGTTGGTGCAGGTGGGAACTCATGCTATGGCAGACAGATATACGTATATCCCTCTGATTGGTCTTTTTTTAATCATTGCATGGGGTATTCCGGATCTTTTGCGAAAGTGGCCCCATCGAAAAATAGGGTTTGCCATTCTGGCAGGGCTGTTGCTCTCGGTCTTTGCGATATGTGCATGGTTCCAGGCTCGCCACTGGAAGGACAGTGTTTCTCTTTTCACCCACGCAGTGGATGTGACAACCGACAACTGGCTGGCTCGCAATAACCTCGGATTTTCTTTGGTTCAGCAGGGAAGAAATAATGAGGCAATCACGCATTTTTCAGAAGCCCTTAGGATCAAACCCAATTACTGGGAGGGGCACGTCAACCTTGGAAACACCTTGGCCCTCGCCGGGAAGTTTGAAGAAGCCATTGATCATTTTTATGACGCACTCGACCTCAAGCCCGATGATCCTGAGGCACATAAGAATCTTGGGATCGTGCTGGCGATAAAAGGGCACCTGGATGAGGCTGTCATTCATCTCAATGAAGCACTCCGCCTCACGCCTGAGGATCCGGAGGTGCATTTCAACCTAGGGGTTGCCCGATACAGGCAGGGAGAGTTCATCACTGCCATAAAGCACTTTCGCGAGGTCCTGCGTATGAGGCCCGGAGATGCGCAGGCACAAAAAAATCTCGAATCTGCAATGGCCCGGATAAAGAGAAAAAATCAATGATTTCTAGGGAACACCCGGACCTCTCATTTTTTTCTGAATCTCAACCTGATTGGCGTAAGCTCAAGCCGAAGATGTGAGCGCAGTTGATTGACCAGGAAGCGCTCATAGGAAAAATGGATTGCGTTTGGCTTGTTTACAAATACCACAAAGGTGGGAGGTTTCGTGCGGGTCTGGGTCGCGTAAGAAAATTTCAGTCTGCTCCTGCCGATCCGGGGAGGCGGGTGTCTCCTGACAATCTCCTGGAGGGCCCGATTTATGGAAGCCGTGGAGATTGCCCTTGAGAATTGCTCATAGAGGGGGTCTATTTTCCCGAAAAGTTTCATGACCCGCTCTCCTGTCAGGGCAGAAAGATTGACCCTTGGAGCAAAAGGCATGAATTTCAATTGCCTATCCATGCTATTGTTCAGACGGGCCTGTCTTCGGGCATCCCCTTTGACCAAGTCCCATTTATTGATCGCCAACACCACACCTCTTCCCTGCTCAAAGGCATAACCGCAGATTCGAGCGTCTTGCTCCGAGACCCCCTGGGAGGCGTCCAGGAGAATCGTTGCGATATGGCATCGATCAAGGCTCTTGAGGGCCTTGATCATTGAAAATTTGTCTATTTTCTCCTTTACTTTCGCTTTTTTTCGTATGCCGGCCGTATCGATGAGGAGGTATTCCTTACCGCCATGGGAAAAAGGGGTATCGACAGTATCCCTTGTGGTCCCCGGGTGTTCACTCACAACAACCCGCTCCAACCCCAGGATCCGATTGATCAGGGAGGATTTGCCCACGTTGGGCCTTCCGAGAATGGCCACTCTTATCTGGCCATCGGAGTATTCAACTGGTTTAGAAATCGGGAGATCCCTGACCATGTCGCGCATGAGAGACCGGATGCCATACCCATGAGCCGCTGAAACAGGATAGACCGGTTCAAGACCAAACTTATAGAAATCATGGGCTGAGTTCTCATGTTCCGGGCCGTCTATTTTGTTGGCCGCCAAGAAGATTTTTTTTTGGCTTTTTCGCAGAATATGGGCCATTTCCTCATCTCCAGGGGTTACTCCCTGACGGGCATCCACCATAAAAATTATCCCGTCAGCCTCCATTATGGCCGCTTCCACCTGGTATCGCACTCTTTCCAACAAGGGATCTTGGCTTATGTCATCGAAGCCCCCCGTATCCACTAACGTGAGGGAAGCCCCTTCGTAGGTGATCGGGGCATAAAGCCTGTCTCTGGTGATCCCGGGTCGGTTGTCAACCAGGGCATCTCTTGATCTTGAAAGGCGATTGAAGAGTGTGGATTTCCCGACATTGGGTCTTCCGACTATGACTATTAGGGGGGCCATGGCATGATTCGTCCATTGAGATTGCTGCCGACGGTTTCTTAACCGCAGATAATCATAGTGGTTTTTGAACGAGGGTCAAGCTGATTTCGAAAAACTGCCAGGTTTTGGAATTGCAGCGATACCTGCGTTATAACTTGACTAAAGATCTTGATATGGATAGATTTCTCTCAACCTGGAGTCTGACTGAAGAAATGAAGATATAAGGATCGCGGGGATCCAAGGTGTTTCTTCAGGGCGGGGGATGCGACTGCGAAGGGGAGCGATATCCTGCATGTTACAAACGAAAACAAAGACGAGGCGAACCCGATCCAAGAGAAAAAGGCTATGGCAGGCAGCCATGGCAGCAGCCTTTTTGGCGGCATTTATCCTGGTGATTAGCCCTGACAGGCTTGCGGCAAAGTCACCAAAGAAGGGGGGAGAACCTCCACCCGCATTGGTCAAGGTTTCGCCAGTATTGAAAAAGAAGGTGGTTACCCGAATCACCCTGGTCGGGACTGCAGAGCCGCGGTCAGAGACGGTGGTGGCCTCGGAAGAGGCAGGGTTGGTAAGGAAGATGCTCGTAGATGAGGGTGATCAAGTCAAAATGAACCAGACCCTGTGTATACAGGATGCCACTCAACTCACACTCAAGATGGAGGCATCAAGGGCGACGCTGGGCGAGGCAGAGGTGATGCAGGCCCGGGCCCAACGTGAATGGGAACGGCAGAAGCGGCTTTTTGCAATCAACAGCGTATCAAAGAAGGCATACGAAGATGCACAGTTTGACGTTGGGGCCGCCCGCAAGAAAGTTGCGCGTCTTCAGGCCGAGCTTTACACTCTCATGGACCAGGTGAAAAAAAAGACCATATATGCGCCCGTTTCCGGTTACGTGGTGGAGCGGCACACGCTGAAAGGCCAGTGGCTGGGAAAAGGTGATCCAGTGGTTACCCTGACAGTGATAGATCCTATCCGGGTCATGGTGCCGGTGCCTGAACGTTACGTCTCAAGGATAAAAAAGGGAGATTCGTCTGAGGTTACCTTTGATGCGCTCCGGGGCCGGACGTTCAAGGGAGTGATTGATGCGATCATACCCAAAGCGGACAGGGCAGGCAGGACCTTTCCTGTGCGTATCGAGATACCGAACTCCAAAGGAACCATAAAGGCCGGCATGTTAGGACGGGCAACCTTAGCTGTTGGGGATCCCCACAAAGCGCTTTTGGTCCCTAAAGATGCTTTGGTTCTGAGCGGCACCGGAAAATCCGTTTATGTGATTAACGATCAGACCGCCCATCTTGTTTCCGTGAAAACAGGCCCGGCCCATGGATCTCTTATTGAAGTTGAAGGTAGTCTAAAGGCCGGTCAGAGGGTCGTGGTCCGCGGCAATGAGCGGTTGATGCCCGGCCAGCCCGTTAAGGTTGTTGGTAGCCCAGCGCGGTAGGCCCGAGAGGTTAAGGTTGGGAGTGACGGTTCATGAAATTAGCTGATGCCTCCATAAGACACCCGGTATCTGTGATCGTGGGTGTCTTTTTTATTGTCCTTTTCGGTATGCTGGCCTTGTTCAGTATTCCGGTGCAGCTTACTCCGGATATTACGCGGCCCCAGATAACGGTTACGACGGTCTGGCCCGGCGCCTCCCCCCAGGAGGTAGAGCGGGAGATTGTGGACAGGCAGGAGGAGTATCTCAAGAGTGTTGAGGGCCTGACCCGGCTCACCAGTGAATCGCGGGATTCAAGGGGAAGGGTCACCTTGGAGTTTTCAGTTGGCACAGATATCGATTCAGCTTTGCTCAAGGTGTCCACCAAACTGGATCAGGTCCCGTCATACCCTGATGATGCGGATAAGCCGATTCTGGTTTCTGCCAGTGAAAACGCTCCGCCGATCGCCTGGATTGTACTGAGCCGCATCCGGTCCGACGCTTCTCCCGCATACACCCTGAGGAATTTTGCCGAAGATTATATCCAGCCCCGTCTCGAACGGGTTCCGGGGATCGCCAAGATCAATGTTTATGGGGGTCGGGAAGAGGAGATGCAGGTCGTCTTTGATGAGATGGGTGTGGCGGCCCGGAAACTCACCATCAGAGAGATCGCTCAGGCCCTGTCTGCCGGGAATCAGAACATTTCAGCAGGGAGCTTTGATGAAGGGAAGCGACGGTACTTAGCCCGTACCCAGGGCGAGTACCTGAAACCGGAAGATGCGGAAGCCGTCGTCATCAAGTATGTAGGCCCTGTCCCGGTCAGCGTCAAGGATGTGGCCCGCGTCCGCTACGGATTCAAGAAGCAGGCGAGTGTCACACGGCACAAAGGGGAAGCCACCTTGGTCATGAATGCGATCCGTCAGGCCGGATCAAACGTCCTGCAGGTGATGGCCGGGCTCAAGGATGGAATGGCGGAGCTGAACGAGGGTATTTTAGCGGAGCGGGGCCTTCAATTAGAGCAGGTTTACGATGAAACCACATATATCAAAAGCGCCATAGACCTCGTTCGGCAGAACCTGTTTGTGGGCGGGTCATTAGCCATTATGGTGCTGCTGATTTTTCTGCGGAGTTTTTCATCGACCCTCATCGTGACCTTGGCCATCCCCATTTCCATCATAGGCACCTTCCTGATGTTAGTCCTTTTCGGTCGGACCATCAATGTCATCTCTTTGGCCGGATGTGCCTTTGCGGCAGGACTGGTGGTGGACAATGCCATCGTTGTCTTAGAAAACATCTACCGGCATCGCCAGATGGGAGAGTCAAGAGTGACTGCGGCCCTGTCAGGCACCAAGGAGGTGTGGGGGGCCATATTGGCCAGCACCTTGACTACATTAGCGGTTTTTCTCCCGGTTATTTTTGTCCAGGAGGAGGTCGGGCAGCTCTTCAAGGACATCGCAGTCACCATCTGTTTTGCGGTTTTTTTGAGCCTGATCGTGGCCGTCACGGTGATCCCCACCCTGTCGAGCCGTATTATTACGGCTGCTGACTGGGACCGGCAGGGTTCCAAGAGGCGCTTCGGAGGGGGGCTGAGGGGGCTTTTTGGGCTCACACGGGTCGCCGGATGGTTTGCCGAGGGAGTTGCCGCATTTATTTATTGGGTGTGCGGCCGTGTTTCAACCCGTTTGATGGTGGTGGCCGTGCTGGTCAGCGCGGCTGTGGGCATGGCCTGGTTTCTTGCCCCCCAGGCGGATTACCTGCCGGAAGGGAACAGAAACATGATATTAGGGATTGTCATTCCCCCGCCCGGCTACAGCATAGAGGAATATGAATCTGTTGGCAGATTTGTTGAAGGAGAACTCAAGAAGTACTGGGAAGCGAATTCAGAAAACGCATTGGATGGTCCCCCCATCGAAAACCTTTTTTTTGTCGCTTTTGGCCAGCGGGTCTTTATGGGGGCGAGCACAAAAGACCCGCTGCGGGCCAAGGAGTTGATTCCTATTCTGAAACGTATCCTCAAAAGCGTGCCCGGAATGATCACGGTGGTCAAACAGACGAGTCTTTTTGCACGAGCCACGGGGGCCGGTCGATCCATTGACGTGGATATCAGCGGGCCGGATTTGCCAGGGTTGATGGCATTGGGACAGCGTGTATTCGGCCAGATCATGGCCCAGATCCCGGGGGCTCAATTGCGGCCGATCCCGAGCCTGGATCTGGGAAACCCTGAAATACGGATTATTCCTGATAGGGATAAAGCCGCCATGGTCGGTTTGACGGCCCAGGAGATCGGTGTGAATGTAGACGCCTTGTTAGACGGGTTCAAGGTGGGCGAGGTGCGACGGTTTGGCAGCAATATCGACCTTACGCTGATGGGCAGGGAAAATACCATAACCGGGACGGGTGATTTTGAAACCCTTCAGTTGAACACCCCCCTTGGAAAGAGGGTGACCTTAGGTTCGGTCGCAGATGTGGCGCTGGTTGCCGGTCCGGCCCAGATCAATCACATCGAGAGGCTGAGGTCCGTGACGATCCAGGTGATCCCGACCAAGAAGATGGCCTTAGCGCGGGCAATGGAGATCATAAGCAATAAGGTGGTGGCGCCCCTTGCAAAATCGGGTGAACTTAAAGAGCCGTATATGATCAATCTTTCCGGTACGGCAGATGACTTGACCCAGACACGCAAGGCGCTTCAGGGGAATTTCATTTTGGCCCTGATCATTACCTTTATGCTGTTGGCCGCACTTTTCGAAAGTTTTTTGTACCCGCTTGTGATCATGTTCAGCGTTCCTTTAGCGGCCGCCGGCGGGTTCTTAGGGCTCGATCTCATGAACCGGTTCATCGGGTTTCAGCCTTTGGATGTGTTGACCATGTTAGGTTTTGTAATCCTGATCGGGGTTGTGGTCAACAACGCCATCCTCATTGTGCATCAGGCCCTCAACTTCATGCGGAATGCGGACTTGCCTCCCCGCGAGGCCATACGGGAATCTGTGCGCACGCGGATTCGGCCGATCTTCATGAGCGCGTTTACTTCTGTCATGGGGATGCTTCCGCTCCTCCTCTTCCCGGGGGCCGGGTCAGAGCTCTATCGCGGTTTAGGGAGTGTGATCGTGGGCGGTCTCATGGTTTCCACGGTCTTCACGCTGTTTCTGGTGCCGTCTCTCTTTTCCCTCGTGGTAGGCGGAAAGATGGGGTTGGCCCGGGTGGTAAAGAAAAATGAAGGGCACTTGGCAGATAGCAAGATAAGAGGATAACCTGGTCGTCATTGTGGATTCTGATTCGAGATCGGTAAAGAAAGGTAAGACAAAGGTGTCTCAGGTGGTTGACCTGCAAGAAGGCCGGTTGCTCATGGCGGTGAAACGGGGTTACCGGAACTGGGAGAGCCGGTTTAAAGAGGAGTTCGGTCTGAAGACGCGCCTGTCACAGATCTCTCTTGAAACCCTCTCTTATTTGGCTCATGGCAAGGAAAAGGGCGCCTTTTATATCTATGATCTGGTCATGGGTATCAAGGGTTGGGGTTCGGGATTTGAATTCAATGAATTGAGTCCAAAGAAGAAGATGTCGGTTATTGACCAACATCTCTTCCTGTTGGACCGCATCCGCTTCGAGTGCATGAAAAGGCTGGGATGGATTGAGGACTATCCTGGTGAGGAATTTAGCTTGGTGGAACTGATATCCCAGTTTGAGAAACTGGCACCCGGTTTTCAGGCAAAGATCCCCACCCTCAGTCAAGATCACCCCGGCTATGAGGAGTATTCCCGCCTGAACGTCTTTGATCAGGAGGCCTTTATCCGGAAATTGATACCTGAGGCAGTGGCAAAGGTTCAGGATTCGTCGATAACCTTATAGACCTTATCGTTCTCCCGGACCCTTTCCTTTACCTTGATGCCCACCAGGTCACCCACCTTGGCTTCTTGCACGGGCTGATTATCGAGCTCCATGCTGGTCACTTCTTCGGTAAAATCAGTCGTATGCCCCTTGTACCGCAGCACGTCACCCGTATTTATGCTCCCACTGGTTACCTCTAGGGCAGCGACACTGGGTTTGGCAAAAAATTTGACAATGACGGCAACTTGTTCCTCAGGCATGGTTGCACCTCCTAGCTAAAAGTTAGCTTGACTAAAATTAACCTATTCATTATCAGCTTTTTATGTTTTTGTCAAGGTCCCTCGGGTCCATTTATGAATTCATATCTCAAAGGTTGGATTGAGTTACAGTAAATGGTATAGAGGGTAACGGAGGGTGTTCGGCTTTCAGGCGTAATGATCCGAAATGATATGCCGGGCAAAAAGATGGGACATAGAAAAACGGGTTCTTTCGCTAAGGAATTATCGGCTGAAATTGTTCACAGGATAACAAAAAATGACTAAAGGTCGTCTTCTTTTTAAATCCCTTCGCCCACATCAATGGGTCAAGAACGGGTTTGTCCTTGTGCCGTTGGTTTTTGCACAGAGGGTTTTTGATTACCCGAGTCTGCTAAAAAGTGTAACGGCATTTGGCGTATTCTGCCTCCTCACGGGCGCCATTTACCTGATTAATGACCTCTTTGATCTGGAGGCGGACCGCTCCCATCCTGCAAAAAAGGACCGCCCTCTGGCAGCGGGGCTGATTTCTCACCGTCTTGCCAAGGCAGCGGCTGGAATTCTTCTTTTTTCCTCTATGCTCTTAGGGTTCTCTTTGGGTGCGGGCTTCTTGCTGGTCGTCGTAATTTACGTTGCCATTCAGATGCTTTATAACTATCGGCTCAAAAATATTGTCATCCTGGACATCTTTTGCATATCCTCTGGTTTTTTTCTCAGGATGACCGGAGGGGCAGTCGCTATCGAAGTGGTCATTTCCAACTGGCTGATAATCTGTACCATATTGATCTCTATTTTCCTCGCCCTGGCCAAGCGCAGGCACGAACTGATCCTCCTCGGCGAAACGTCGGCAACCAACCATCGGAAAGTCCTCTCCGAATACGACCCTTACCTGCTGGATCAAATGATAGGCGTGATCGCCGGGAGTACCCTTTTGAGCTATATGCTCTATTGCGTATCTCCTGATACAATTGAGAAATTCCAGAGCGATCATATGATCTACACCTTTCCTTTTGTCCTTTACGGGATACTCCGTTACCTTTATTTGATCCACAAAAAGGGTTACGGGGGAGCACCTGAAAAGGTCCTTTTTTCAGATTTGTCTCTGCTCTCCAGCGTAATACTGTGGGGGCTTTTTTGTGTTTTAATCGTCTACGGGGTAGTATAGGTTGGCGCGATTCGGTCGACATCTCCTGACGTTTACCATCGTGGGGATCGCCTGTTATACAGGCCTGGTTTTTGCCGGTCAAAGCGGAGATTTTTGGGGGGCCTTACATTCTTTTCCTGGATCCTACGTCCCTTTACTCTTGGGTCTGGCACTATTGAATTATCTGCTCAGGTATGCCCGCTGGCACATGTATCTCAGGGCCCTCGGTGTCCGTATCGGCCATTGGAGAAACTGCCAGGTCTTTATGGCAGGATTGGCCATGTCCGTAACACCGGGAAAGGCGGGCGAGGCCCTGAAGGCCCATCTCTTGCGCAGGGACATAAACAACCCGTGGCCCGTTGGTCTTCCGGCGGTGTTTGCAGAGCGGCTCACGGACCTCATGGGCGTTGTGATTTTGGTGGTTATTGGCCTGAGTTGCTTGCCGGTGGGGAGGGGTGTGGCGCTCTTGGGGGTGGTGACCTGTCTTGTCCTTTTCCTGATCTTTTCTCGACCAGCTTTCCTAAAACCCCTGATCCGCTTGTTGGGAAAAATGCCCCGTATGTCCGGACCATCTCAAAGCCTTGCTGAGATGCAAATCAATGTCCAACGGTTGTTGTCATTCCGGCTGCTCCTGGCAGCCCTATCGATTTCGGTTGTTGCATGGTTCTCTGAATGTCTGGTGCTCTATTTTGCTCTGGTAGTTTCAGGGGGTAAAGCAAGTCTGATGGAAGCCACTTTTATTTATGCCTTATCAACATTGGCAGGGGCCTTTTCTCTCCTTCCTGGCGGGTTGGTAGTGACAGAGGGGAGCATGGCTGGGTTGTTACGTCTTTTTGGAGTCGAATTGAGCCGGGGTGCCATGGTTACCCTTATCGTTCGCCTGTGCACCCTCTGGTTTGCCGTTCTTATGGGCATGATCTTTCTTTTCTTGTCAGAGAGAAAAATCGGATTTAGGAAAGGTAGGATTTCGACTGAAAGAAGCGTTCAGGTGAAATTTGAGGGGGAGATACATTGAAAAAGACTATTGTTTCAATTCTGAAAACGAATCCTGAAAGGGTCCTTGATGACATTGGCAAGTTGATGAACATGGCAGGTGTTGCATCAGCCCTGAATCCAGAAGCCACAACGATCCTAAAGGATAATATCTCCTGGCACTATCCCTTGCTGTCCGCCAACACCACGCCGTGGCAGCTCGAAGGGACAATTCGGGGACTCAAACAGGCTGGGCTAAACGATCTCGTGGCTGTGCACAACAATACCGTTGTAACAGATCCTTTTAAGGGTGGGCGTTTAAACAAATTGAGCCCCATATATCGGAACAACGGAATTCCTGAAAGATACAATTTTTTGGCGGAGGACATCACTTGGGAGAGTTATCGTCCAAAGGCGCAGATGAGAGTACTTGACAGGATCTATCCGGGTGGGATAAGAATCCCTTCCTTTTTCCACGGGAAGAATATTGTTCATCTGCCAACGGTAAAATGTCACATCTATACCACTACCACAGGGGCCATGAAAAATGCCTTTGGTGGACTGCTAAATACCCACCGCCATTACACCCACAGCGTCATCCATGAGACCCTGGTGGACTTGTTGGCGATTCAGAAGGAGATACACCCCGGGATCTTTACAGTAATGGACGGTACTTTCTGCGGCAATGGTCCAGGACCCCGGACAATGATTCCGGTTGAGAAGGGCCTCGTCCTGGCCAGCTCTGACTGCGTAGCTATTGACGCCGTGGCTGCCAAGATCATGGGATTTGACCCCATGAAGATTGACTATATCCGGTTGGCACATGAGGATGGGCTTGGTGTAGGACGGGTGGAAGAGATTGAAGTGCAAGGAGAGGATATTTCGGAAATGAATTTTCAATTCTCGGTTGGAGACAATTTTGCCAGTCGCTTCGGTGATCTATTCTGGTTCAGCCCGTACAAGAAAATCCAGAAACTCCTCTTTCATACGCCCCTGGTTTATCTCTTTGTCTTTGGTTCCCATATATACCATGACCGGATATGGTGGCCTTTTGTCGGAACCCGTATCATGGAAACCATCAGGGTGAACACTGAATGGGGAAAGTGCTTTGAGGGGTATAAGGAAGAATAAGGGTGGATGGACAAAGACAATAGGGTAAACACATTTCCAGGTTAGAATTTCGAGTTTAGGATGACGGCCTTAGGGTGCAACTTTTTCAGATGCGATGCAACGATAACCCCAGGGACTGTTTTTTGGACATTGGGGGGTATTCTTTTTTGGGGGAATAAATGGACTTGTGCAAAATATGTGATCATGGGCTGGAGACCATTATATCTTTTGGAGAAATGCCTATTTCCAATCGATTTGTTTCGGATTTAACTACCGATGAATTCTTCTACGATCTCTCCCTCGGTTTTTGCCCAAAGTGTTTGATGGTCCAGCTTGAAAACTGTGTGGATCCGGATATGATGTTTAACCCGGACTATGCCTATTTCTCATCAATATCCCGGGCTATGGAGGGCCATTTTAAGGAAATGGCCGATGAAATCATCGTTTCCGTTTCTGATAGGCCACGGCCATTCGTTGTTGAGCTTGGCACTAACGACGGGATTATGCTCAAGCACATTGCGGAGCGTGGCGTTCCCCATCTTGGCGTCGAACCATCGGCAAATGTGGGGGCAAGTGCGCGGGAAAAGGGAGTTAACATACTTGTAGAATTTTTTAACTCTAAGTGCGCCTCTGAGATCATGGACAGTCACGGCCAGGCCGATATTATCTGCGGTGCCAATGTCATGTGCCATATAGAGAATATCAATTCGGTATTCGACGGGGTCCGTATTTTGTTGAAACCCGAAGGGGAGTTTTTCTTTGAAGATCCTTATCTATCGAATATTATTCAGAAAACCTCATTTGACCAAATTTATGATGAACATGTGTACTACTTTTCAGGCCTTGCTGTTTCGGGACTTGCCAAGAGGCATGGCCTTGAGCTTGTGAATATGGTTCCCCAGGAAGTTCACGGGGGTTCCATGCGCTACTATCTAAAAAAGGGGAGTGGAAATCCGGTCACAAACAATGTTGACTTTTTCTTATCCCAAGAAAAGGCCTTAAACCTTGATTCCTTAGAGGGCTATGCGTCTTTTAAGGAGAGGGTTGATAAGATATGCTCGGATTTCAGGAATGTGCTTCTGAAAATCAAGGCCGATGGCAAGAGGGTAGCCGCTTACGGGGCGACCTCCAAGAGTACGACCCTTCTCATTTATTCAAAGGTCGGACCGGGGTTAATAGACTATGTGTCAGACACAACCCCAACGAAAATCGGCAAGTATACACCCGGGACACATATCCCCGTGAAATCTTATGAGCATTTTCTGGGTGATTCACCTCCGTACACGGTTCTCTTGGCGTGGAATCATAAAGCGGAAATCCTGGAAAAGGAGCAGGAATATCGTAAGGGGGGGGGCAAGTTTATCACTTTTTTCCCCGAGGTTACCATTGAATAAAGGGCTGATCTCTGATAATCAAGCATTTCCCAGACCAAGAAAGGACTTGATTATGATCGACGGCGTTGAAGTTCGGGAGCTTACCTTGTTTACGGATGAAAGAGGCCTTTTCTCTGAGATCATCAGGGGGTCGGACAGCTTTTTTAAAGACAGCTTTGCTCAACTGAGTTATTCGATGTCCTTTGCCGGAGTAGCCAAGGCCTGGCATCTGCATGAGAGGCAAACCGACTGGATGTGTGTCCTGGTTGGAGACATAAAATTGGGATTATATGATTATCGGGAGGGTTCCGCCACCAAGGGGGAACTCATGGAGGTCTTTATGGGGGAAACCCTGGGCAGGAAGGTGGTGAAGATTCCGCCTGGAATAGCCCACGGCTACAGAATAGTCAACGGGCCAATGCACATCATCTATGTGACCGACAGGGAGTATGACCCGTCAGATGAACTCCGTATCCCCCACGACGACCCCGAGATCGGTTACGATTGGACAGTGCCCTCAGAAATAAAATAGGCAAAGTTGATGGAAGACTGGATCAAATATTATGAGGGAAAAAGGATTGTTATCACAGGCGCTGCCGGATTCATCGGTTCCTCGCTGGTGCGGGCTCTGAGCCAGGTTGAATGTGGATTAATTTGCTGCACGAGGAGCCCCGATGAGCTTGGAGTCGAAGTTCCTTCAAGGGCACGTATAACAAACCGCCAGATTGATATCCGCTCCCCTTCAGTCTGGGTTGAAACCCTTGAGGGAGCGGATATGGTTTTTCACTTTGCAGCGCAGACAAGCTCCAATTTCGCCAATCAGAATCCGTGGGAAGATATGACGATCAACCTTTTCCCGGTTGTGCGGTTTCTTGAGACGTGCCGGGGGGAAAAAATCCGACCGGACATTATTTTTCCCGGGACAGTCACTCAGGCAGGATTAACCAACACATACCCGGTTGATGAGACCACGAGGGATCTTCCCATAACCATATATGACATAAATAAATTGAGTGCAGAGAAATATTTGCGGTACTACGCCTCCCAAATGGGAGGCAGAGCCACGACCCTCCGTCTGGCCAATGTATACGGCCCAGGCCCCGGGAGCAGTCGGCCGGACAGGGGCATTTTGAACATGATGGTCAAGAGGGCACTTGCTGGAGAGGCGTTAACGGTTTATGGAGAGGGTAATTATGTGAGAGACTATATCTTTATTGACGATGTGGTGAGTGCTTTTTTGATGGCCGGAGCGGGTATAAATTCTGCAGACGGCAACTATTATGTTTTGGGAAGCGGAGCCGGGCACACCATCAAGGAAATGGTCGAAACCGTCAGGAAGATTGCAAATGAGATGGTCGGGGGGAGTGTGGAGATCCAGCACGTTGCCACGCCACCCGATCTTTCCCAAATAGAATCGAGGCATTTTGTTGCCGACACATCTCTTTTCCAGGCCCATACCGGGTGGAGGCCCACTGTCTCTTTGGAAGAGGGCATAGGCCGTACGATAGAGTTTTTTTTGGAGCAAGGCAAACAATGAAGATATTGATACTGGGCGGAGCCGGTTTTTTTGGCTCTAATCTTGTCCGTCGCTGCTTGCGGGATCCTGGAAATGACGTGGTAGTCGTGGATTCTCTTGAACCGAAACTGAAAAGCAGCTTTGATAGTTTGAAGGATATAGGTGACTCGATTGAGTTTATCAAGGGAGACATCAGAGATGCCTCTCTCATGGAGAAAATTGTAAAAGGCAAGGACGTTATTTTCAACTGTGCCGCTCAGACCTCCCATCCGATGTCTCTTAAGAGCCCGGTTTTTGATGCAGAGATCAACTGCACTGGAAACCTGGTGGTCCTTGAGGCGGTGCGGAAATGCAATAAGGATGCTAAGGTTATCTATACCTCAAGCAGCACGGTCATAGGGAAGGCCATGGGCGATATCGTTACCGAGACCCACAGCGAATACCCATTGGATGTCTATTCTGCCAACAAGTGCGTGGCTGAGAAATACTATTACATCTATCACAAGGTTCACGGGATCAAAACCCTCTCCTTGCGCTTTGCCAACCTCTATGGGCCATACGGGAAAGGATACCCGGAGTTCGGATTTATCAACTATTTTATATGGGTGGCTGCTAACGATCAAGAAATTACCATTTTTGGAGACGGCAGCCAGACCCGAAATGTCATGTATGTGGAAGATGCGGCTGATCTTCTTTACAGCTGCATCTCACATGATAGTCTGTACGGAGATATTTTTTTTGCGGTGCATAAGGAACACTATCCAGTTGCACAGATTGCCGAGGCAATCATTTCGGTGTTTGGCTGTGGGAAACTTGTCAAGCGGAGATGGCCAAAACTGAGAAAAAGAATCGAGATTGGGGACATGATTATCAGCGGCGCCAAACTTTATTATGAAACACAATGGGAACCAAAGCTAGACTTGAGAGAAGGGTTACTCAGGACCAAGGAAATAATGCGGACTTCGGGAAGTTTTGAGGGGGTATGTTTCCCATGAACATTTGCGTTTCAGGAGCCCTGGGACATATCGGTTCGGGGCTGATCCGGAATCTCACGGTGCCTGGTTTGAACAGGGTGTATCTTGTGGATAATTTTCTGACCCAACGGTATGTGTCACTATTTGAGCTGCCGCAGGGAATCGATTTCATTTTTAGGGAGGTGGATATTCTTTCTGAGGA
>JADHXI010000040.1 GCA_016783065.1 Desulfobacteraceae bacterium
CTAATGGAGTGATGGAGTACTGGAGTGATGGAGTGTTGAAAAAGATCCCTGATCACGTACCGTGACTGTAATCAAACGCGGTTCCTGAAAAACTCACGGCCGATTATCGTTTTTCCAATACTCCATTACTCCAACTCTCCAGTACTCCAACTCTCCAGTACTCCAGCTCAATCCTTTCAGGCAGAGCCATTTATCTCTGACCTGGCCCTGAGGACCAGGATTTCTATTTTGAATTAAACCTCTATTTTGGGGCTAACTGAGAAATTTCCTCCGATGTTGCAGGAGTTCCCGCAACTTGTCAATAGTTGCAACCTGCAAGGATGTTTATTCGGTATACCCGATTGAATCTTGATGCAACATCGGGGTTAAAAGTATTGGAATCATTAAGACTTTGAAAAACTATTTCGCCTGGGGATAATAACGACTTTTTTCAAGACCCCTTCCCCCCTGCCCTTGGTGCCCAATTCCTCGTCCTCCCTGAGGGCAAGATGCACGATCCTCCTATCATGAGGGTTCAGAAGGTTGGTGCTCACCGGCCTCTGGGTTTTTTTGGCCTTGTCACCCATCCTCAGGGCCATTTGAGTCAAGAAATCCCGCCTCCTCTGACGGTAGTTTTCAGAGTCCACGACGACACGGGCTCTTCTTTCCAGTGTCTTATTTACGATCTTGTTCACAATGAACTGAAAGGCGTCCAGAGTCCTCCCCTTGCGCCCAATCAGCAGACCCGATTTGTCGCCTTCGATGTTCAGGACTATGGCTCCGTCGACTTGTTCCGCCTTCACCGTGGTCCCTTCCATGGGAATCAGGGCCAGAATCCTTTCCAATGCCTCCTTTGCGATGGCGATCCCATCTTCCTTCTCAGGGACTTCGGGCTCCTGTCTTGAGACGGTGACCTTGATTCTGGCCTTTCTGCCACCCATCAACCCAAAGATCCCTGCAGAGCCGGGCTCCAATATCTCAATTTCCATTTCTTCCCGTGTTAGATTCAGTTGGCGGCACGCGTTTTCAATGGCTTCTTCATCGGTTTTTGCTTCAAATTCAAAAGTGTCCGCAGTTTCCATTGTCTTCCTCCAGATATTATGCCGGTCTCTTGTGAATATTGTACTGCTGGCCTATGGAAAGGAGATTGTTGACTAACCAGTAAAGCACAAGGCCAGAGGGAAAGTTAATAAACATAAAGGTAAAGACGATAGGCAAAAACATCATGATCTTGGCCTGAGCCGGATCACCCGGGGTTGGGGTCATTTTTTGTTGAATAAACATGGATGCGCCCATCAGCAGGGTAAGGACCGGTATCCCATATGGGGGGGCCATAAAGGGGATCTCAAACGGAAAGTGAAACAATCGATCGGGGGCTGAAAGATCCTTTATCCATAGGATGAAAGGGGCATGTCTGAGTTCGATGGAACTTCCCAAAACCCTAAACAGAGCAAAAAAGACGGGAAGTTGAATGACCATGGGCAAACACCCCCCCATGGGGTTTACCTTATAGGTCTTATAGAGGGCCATCATTTCCTGGTTCATTTTCTGCTTATCATTCTTGTGTTTTTCCCTGATCTTGGCCATTCGGGGCTGAAGTTTCTGCATCTCCTTCATGGACTTATAGCTCTTATGGGTAAGGGGCCAAAAGAGGATCTTGACCAGAACGGTCAGCAAGATAATGGCTACTCCGTAGTTGTGAATGAAATTGTAGAAAAAGCGCAATACATAGAGGAGTGGCTTTGCAATGATGTCGGTCCACCCGAAATTGATCGCTCGATCCAGATTATGCCCAAACTGTTTCAAGATACCAAGGTCTCTCGGACCCAGATAAAGCTCATATTGGTAAGAGGCCCCTTGAGAAGGATTTAGCTCGAGAGAGGGCGCCACGCAAGTCCCTTCCAACAGCCCCGATTTCAAAAGGCGTCCCTCAAGAATCCCCTTTGACGGTATCTCCGGAACGATGGCGAACATGAAGTAGTCGTTCTCATAGGCCATCCATCCGACCCGGCCTTTGAGAACCTTCCCTTCGGATAAGTCATCGGGCTCCAATTCCTCAAGTTTGTCATTGAGGAATACTGCCAGACCTACAAAGGAATAATATCCCTTCTTTTCTTGTGACATGGTCCCTAACCCCGCCAAAAAGGCCCCCCGGATCTGCCTTTCTGACTGGTTAGCGGCATCGATAACCAAGTCTACCCTGTATTGATCCGGATAAAATCGAAAGGTCTGTTTGATCATGAGACCATCAGGGGTGGTGGTGCTGAAAACCAGGTCTTTCGGGGATGAGTCAGGTCCCAGTTGTATGGCCTCTTGATCCACGTGGTAAACAGCATCCGCGGGTTGTGTGGAAGAAGGGACCCTAAAATCTGCGATCAAGAAACGGCCCTCACCATCTTTGAGATTGACAAGTTCGACCAACGGAGAATCTGGGGCAATGGTCTGATAATATTTTTTTAACTTAAAGCTTTTTATGGTAGGACCCACATTGGAAAAAATGGCCCTGTAGAGGGGCGTGTCGATCTCCACCTCCTTTTCATCTGCCTTTGCGATTTTTTTGCTTGGGGTTTCAACAGGCGTCTGAGAAAGAGCCGGAGAGGTCAATTCAGTAGACTTTGGGGCCTGGGGTGACGACCTGGCCGGGGCTTCCGCAGGGGGCAGTTTTTCCTCCTTTGGCGCCTGTTTTTGTTTTGGTCCGAAAAAGACGGACCACCCAACCAGTATTACAAAAGATAAGACAAAGGCCAGTATGGTTCTTTTTTCCATTTCAACTACCCAGTCACAAAACTGCACTGTTATGGCATCATCAAATGAACAGGCGTGGGACTTCTTGTGAGTCAGGAAGGGCGGTCAGCGAATGAAGCGTTCACACATGAAGCACCGCGCACCACAACTCGCCTCTGCTATCATACAAGGGGATCGTACCCGCCGGGATGCAAGGGGTTACACTTACAGATCCTGATGAGAGCCAGCGCCCCGCCCTTGACGATACCATACTTCTTAAAAGCATGGTGGGCATAACTTGAGCATGTGGGATAAAAACGACAGGAAGGAGGCCAAAAAGGTGAGAAAAATTTTTGGTATAGGGTTATCAGGCCAATAGGTACATACCTGAGTTTATACGCAGATATTTCTATCAATGAAGATTTCTGCAAGTTCCTTTTTGGTTCTTCGGAGATCCAGATAGCTGGCATCCTTCTTGGCTACGACGACGATATCATATCCTTGGGGGAGATATGCCTTATTAAGCCTGAAGAATTCCCTGATCAACCGCTTGGTCCGATTCCTTTTGACCGCGTTGCCCGCCTTTTTACTTACTGTAACCCCCAATCTCGTAATGTTCAGCCCGTTTTGCTTGACAATGATCAAAAAATGTCTGGTGTGATACCGCTTACCAGACCGATTTGAATTGACAAAATCAGATCGATTCAATAACCTTTCATATTTTGGAAAGGTAAAATCTCCCATAAAGAAGAAGAGGATCGTTCAGGTCTAACAGAGATGCTATACGGCTAATCTTTTTCGTCCCCTTGCCCTTCTTCTCTTTAATACGTTTTTGCCGCCTTTTGTTCGCATTCTGGCCCTGAACCCGTGAGTTCGTGCCCTTTTGATATTGCTGGGTTGATAAGTCCTTTTCATGGTGTCATCGATTCCCTCTTTTTGAATACTATAAACACTCAGTTGATCATGGATCAGGGAATTTGTCAAGATAAATCTATTTTTGCCTATTTCTACAAGCGGGCTCTAATCCGCCTTGCACAACTTCGAATCTGAGAAGTTCCATGAGAACGAAAGGAGAGACTAATGATACTTGATCCTCTTTTGGGGTTGTTCTCTAATGATCTGGCCATAGATCTTGGGACAGCCAACACCCTCGTCTATATGAAAGGCAAAGGGATTGTCTTGCACGAGCCCTCTGTGGTGGCCATCAAAAAGGAGGGCAAGGGCGCCAACAAGGTGCTGGCGGTGGGGAGAGAGGCAAAGATGATGTTGGGCCGGACCCCTGGGAATATTGTGGCCATTCGTCCCATGAAGGATGGCGTGATTGCGGATTTTGAAATCACCGAAGCAATGCTTCGCCATTTTATAAGGACCGTACATCACCGCAGGACATTGGTCAGGCCCAGAATTATTATCTGTGTGCCCAGTGGAATCACACAGGTTGAGAAGAGGGCCGTTCGTGAATCTGCAGAATCGGCTGGGGCGAGGGAGGTCTTCCTTATCGAGGAACCAATGGCGGCTGCCATTGGCGCGGGACTGCCGGTTACGGAGCCCACGAGCAATATGGTGGTTGACATCGGAGGCGGAACTACCGAGGTTGCTGTCATATCACTTGCCGGAATTGTGTACAGCAAGTCGGTAAGGGTAGGTGGCGATAAAATGGACGAAGCCATCTTGCAACACATAAAAAGAAAATATAATCTCCTGATTGGGATCGGTACCGCTGAGATCATAAAGACGACCATTGGCAATGCCTTTCCCAGCGAGCAGGTAGACACCATTGAAGTCAAGGGACGAGATTTAGTGACCGGTATCCCAAAAATACTGACCATAGATTCGGAAGAGGTAAGGAAGGCCATCTCTGAGCAGGTGGAGACCATCATTGAGACCGTGCGCATTGCCTTGGAGCAAACCCCCCCTGAATTGGCAGCCGACATTGTGGATACGGGGATCGTAATGACGGGCGGTGGTTCGCTCCTCAAGAATATTGACGTCCTCTTAAGAGAGGAAACAAAGCTTCCCATAACGGTCACTGAAGACCCTCTTTCGACAGTTGTTCTTGGTTCTGGAAAAACCTTAGACAATCTCTCAATCCTGAGAGACGTTACAATAACCTAACACCATTTAGGGCCACCTATCCCCTCCAAAAAAACTCCAGAGCAAAACGGGGATGAATTTAGACATTGAAAGATGTAAGAAGCTTTTACAAAATATGGATATGGATCCTTCTTGTTTGCTTTGTATTGTTCATGCTATTGTCCAGTTCCGGCCAGAGGCCCTCATGGAACCCTGTTGAGCAGATCATCATAGAGATCACTGCCCCCCTTCAAAACTTCATAAAACAAACGGTTACGGCAGCAGAGGACTTCTGGGAAAACTATTTTTTCCTGGTCAACCTGCGCCTTGAAAATAGACAATTGAAGAGAAAAGTGGATGCCCTGGGTGCAGAGAACAGCCGGTACCGTGAATTGCTGACCACCCATGAAAGGCTCAAGGATCTTCTCCAGTTTAAAGAGGCAATCAATCGTCCGGTACTTGCTGCGCAGGTCATAGGGAGGGACCCCACCGGATGGTTTAAATCGATCGTTATTGACAAAGGGAATCGGGCAGGGTTGAGGCCAAGCATGCCTGTGGTGAATGCCAGCGGTGTTGTGGGCAGGATCGTCTCCATCTCACCAAATTACGCAAAGGTCTTGCTGATTATAGATCAAAACAGTGCGGTTGACTGCCTGATCCAGCGGTCCAGGGACAGGGGCATAGCAAAAGGGGCTTCCGCCGAGATCTGCAAACTGGATTATGTGGCCAAATCCAGCGATGTGGCGGTTGAAGACCTGGTCGTTACCTCGGGGCTTGGAGGTGTCTTCCCAAAAGGGCTGCCAGTGGGCCGGATCTCTGAAATAAATGAGGTTTCAGGAGAATTCTTCAAGGATATTAAGCTCAGACCTGCCGTTGATTTTTCCAAACTGGAAGAAGTCTTGGTGATCTTAAAGGAGCAAGAATCGTCGAACCCTCAAGAAAAAAAGAAGTAACCTTCTATCTCTTTGCGTGGTTCTTGGGGCTTGTTTTCACCCTGATCAAAGGGGACTTGGCCAACTTCGTTGGTTCGGACCTTTTTGAGTTGGATTTCTTAACCATTCTAACCGCATATCTCTTTCTCTTTTACGGGCGGGTCGCAACTGGGGCCTTTGCCTTCGGGCAGGGGCTCTTAATGGACAAGCTCTCCGGCGGGTTGGACGGGCTTTTTGCCTTCCTCTATATTTGCGTCTTCGGTGGAATCTATCTGGGGTCCCGCATCTTTGACCTTAATCACCCAAAAGGCCAGATACTTCTTGTATCTTCGGCGGTATTATTTAAAAAGCTTGTTTTTTTTTCGGTGATTGCCCTCTTTTCAAAAGAGATCGTCTTTTCAAAGTATCACATATTGATATCAGCCAGTTCCGCGGTATGTACTGGCCTCTGTGCGCCTGTCCTGTTCTATCTGATCAATCGCCTGAGGGGGATTTCTCCCAAAGATGAACCTGGGGCTACTCCAGGGCACTTAATGGCCGCCTCTCATGGAAGGGGCTCTGGCCCGGCGAATGGGACAGGGTCGGGAGATCAAGAAATAGTAAATAAAACAGACCTGGGATTACCTTGAAGACATCAGATTTCGATCCAGCCTCCTTTCAAGTCTTTAACAAGCAAATCCAAAGGGCCACGCTTTTTATCCTGGTGGTATTTGGCGTCTTGATCCTCAGGCTTTGGTTTCTTCAGATTGTTAATGGCCCGGTCTACCGGTCCAAGTCAGAGCACAACCGCATTCGATTGCAGGATATTTCCCCCTCCAGGGGCATCATATTTGATAGGCGGGGTGAAGTCTTGGTGGATAACCGCCCTTCCTACAATCTCTACATAATCCCCGAGGAGGTTCAAGACCAGGGACGACTGTTGGAAAGCCTGTCAAGGTTAATAGTCCTTGACCCTGGACCGACGGGGGAATTGCTGGATAAGGCCTCCAGGGGTCTGCCCTTTAAACCCGTTTGCGTAAAGAGAGATATATCACGGAACGAATTGGCCATCATCGAGACCCATCGGTTTAATTTGCCTGGGGTTCTGATAGCGGTGAAACAGCAGAGACGTTATATCTCGGGTTATCTTGCTTCTCATCTCCTCGGGTACCTGGGAGAGATCACGGAGCAACAGCTGAAGACCGGAGAATACCCAGATAACAAATCGGGAGATCTGGTTGGAAAGTCCGGAGTGGAATGGAAGTGGCAGGCAGTCTTAAATGGGAAGCGGGGGGGGGCCCAGGTTGAGGTAGATGCAGCCGGCAGAACAATACAGGTAATCTCACGAAAACCCCCTGTCTCTGGCTCAGACATTTCCTTGACAATAGACAGGAGTCTCCAGGCCCTGGCAGAGAAAGCGTTGCATGGCAAAAGAGGGGCAATTGTGGCCATGGACCCCCAGAATGGGGAGATTCTTGCTCTGGCTAGCAGTCCCCCATATGACCCTAACCTCTTTGTTGGGGGGATAGACAAGACCAACTGGGACAGAATCGTATCATCCGAGGATTTTGTCTTGCAGAATCGGGCATTGACGGGTCAGTACCCACCCGGATCAGTATTCAAGATTGTCGTCGCCTTGGCCGGGCTCCAAGAGGGGGTTATTGACCCGGGGGAAGAGTTGTATTGTAATGGTATTTACGCCTTAGGGCGAAGCAAGTACCGTTGCTGGAAGAAGTACGGCCATGGTAAGGTTGGGTTTCACAAGGCGTTAGTTGAATCGTGTGACATATATTTTTATAAGATGGGGATGAGGCTGGGGGTTGACAGAATAGGCGCTTACGCCAAGAAATTTGGCCTTGGTGTGAAGACAGGAATTGATGTGGGCCGAGAGAAAGGGGGCCTGATCCCTACCAGGGAGTGGAAGTTAAAAAAATGGGGTGTGCCATGGCAGGCCGGAGAGACCGTGTCCCTCTCCATCGGGCAGAGTTTTATCCTCGTAACCCCTCTCCAGATGGCCAGAATGATCTCGGCCGTTTTTAGTGGGGGGAGCGTACACAGACCTCAACTGACAAAAAAGATTGGAAAAACCCCGGCTGACAAGGTCCACGGATCCAGTCTTGAGGGGAAAGGAAGGCTGGAGATCAAACAAGAATATTTGGAACTGGTCAAGAAGGCCCTTGTGGGTGTGGTCAATGAACCCCATGGGACCGGCTCCAAGGCAAGGGTCAAGAATATCACCGTTGCCGGCAAGACAGGGACTGCTCAGGTTGTGGCCCTAAAAAAAGGAAAGGGGAAGCAGGATCCGGAAGAGGTCCCCTTCAAGTTCAGGGATCACGCCTGGTTTCTGGCGGTTGCACCTGCAGAGAACCCCAAGATCGCAATAGCAGTACTGGTTGAACATGGGGGGCACGGGGGAAGCGCTGCCGCGCCCATCGCTAAAGAGATCATCGAAGCTTATCTGAGGGAGCCGGGCTAAGGGCCTGCTCAAGCAGTCGCGAGGGAAGAGATGTTTGATCGCAGATTGATCCAGAATTTTGATTGGGTTTTGCTTCTTTTGCTGCTAATCGTGGCGGCAATCAGCATCCTAAATTTATACAGCGCCACCTATGCGACCCATAATGAGTTCGGTTTCCAGGTCTTTGTGAAACAGATCTACTGGTTCTTGATCGGATTTATCCTCTTTTTTTTGATGACTACATTTAATTACTATGCCTTGGAACGTTTGGCATATCCTATCTACTTCTTCTCCATAGGCCTTTTGGTCCTCGTTCTGATTGTGGGAAAGACCGCATCCGGTTCCCAGAGGTGGTTAAATCTGGGCCCCGTTTCCTTTCAAGCATCAGAATTGGCAAAAATCGCCATTTTGTTGGTGCTTGCAAAGTTCTTCAGCGAGAAGGGCTGGCATCAAGAATACCGTTTGAGGGACCTGTGGCAGCCATTTCTGCTCATATCCATACCAACCGCTTTGATCCTTAAAGAGCCAGACCTTGGCACCGCCCTCCTCTTGGTCGTGGTTTCCTTCTCAATTATTCTGCTTGTCAAGGTAAAGTGGAAGTCATTGGCCATTCTGGTTGTTTCGACCCTGTCCGTGGCCCCCTTCATTTGGTCGGGTCTAAAGGAATATCAACGGTTGCGCGTCCTGACATTTCTCAGACCCGAGATGGACCCTCTCGGCGCCGGTTACCACATAAATCAGTCAAAAATTGCCATAGGTTCCGGCCTCTTCTGGGGCAAAGGTTTCCTGAAAGGGACACAAACCAGATTACATTTCTTGCCGGAACAACACACCGATTTTGCCTTCTCGGTATTGGCCGAAGAATGGGGGTTCATGGGTTCTGTGATCCTATTGCTGCTATATCTTTTTTTGGTCCTGTGGGGGCTAAAGATTGCCATGAACTCAAAAGATAAATTCGGCTCACTCCTGGCAGTTGGAATTGTGGCTATCATTTTCTGGCAGGTTGTCATCAACGTAGGGATGGTTACAGGTCTTCTTCCGGTGGTGGGCAATCCCCTGGTACTATTTAGCTATGGGGGGTCCTCATTGATTTCAACCATGGCCGCAACGGGGCTGCTCATGAATATCAGCATGAGGCGGTTCATGTTCCAGTAGACCTTCCCTTGCCCGCCTGCCGCGCCCCGAAGTCACCTCGAGATCTCTTTTTCTTGCATCAAAAAAAAGGTTATGATAGAAGAGGCCACTTCGTGTGGATTTTTCACGGGGGATAACCAATGCCTATCTCCAGCACCCATATTTTCGTTCAAACCACCGGAGGGACTGATATTGTCGATCTTACGCCGCAAATCCAAATGCAGGTCAAGAAATCCCCTGTGAAGAACGGCGCCGTTACCTTGTTTATTCCGGGCTCCACCGCATCTCTCACCACAATCGAGTTCGAAAGCGGGGCAGTCAGCGATCTGAAAAATGCCATAGGGAAAATAGCCCCTGAAGATGGCCATTACGATCACAACGAGAGATGGGGAGACGGGAATGGTTATGCCCATGTTCGTGCGGCGATGATGGGGCCATCCCTCCACGTACCCATCGTGGAGGGAAAAATGACCTTGGGGACCTGGCAGCAGATCGTCCTGCTTGATTTTGACAATAGGCCCAGGGACAGGAGCATTGTGGTTCAAATATCCGGAGAATAGCATATTTTTCTAGAGAGGGAGGCGGAGTGGTCCGGTTGAAAACCGACCATTGCTCACAGGAGGCCAACCTACTCGAGGTATTATATTGGAGCGCCTTAAACCTGCAAGTAAAGATAACATCAATAAACGGCTGACCTTTCCCGACCATGAGTTGATGCGCAGCCTCTGCGGAGAGCACAACGTCCATCTGCAATTGCTGGAGAAAAAAACAGGGGCCTCCATTCATGTAAAGGGAAATCTCCTCTTGCTTGAGGGCAGGAATTGGGAGGTGGAACTGGCGGAAAAGGTCTTGAATCAGCTCCATGATCTCTTAAGGGCAAATTATCCTATCTACCTCAATGATGTAGATTATGCCACCAGGATTCTGAGCAGCAATGATTCGGTTGACCTGAAAAAGATCTTCAAAGACGAAGTCTATATCTCCTCCAAGAAAAAGGTCATAGCCCCCAGGACGATCAATCAAAAAGAATATATCGACAGCATAAGGAAATTTGATATTGTATTTGGGATTGGACCCGCCGGAACAGGAAAGACCTATCTTGCGATGGCCATGGCTGTTGCATCGCTACTAAAAAATCAGGTGAACCGCGTTGTTTTGGCAAGACCGGCCGTGGAAGCAGGGGAACGGCTGGGCTTCCTGCCGGGGGATCTGTACGAAAAGATAAATCCCTACCTGAGGCCCTTGTATGATGCGCTCCATGATATGATGGATTTTGACAATGTGTCGCGGCTGCTTGAACAGGGCATAATTGAGGTGGCTCCTCTTGCATTTATGAGAGGAAGGACCTTGAATAACTCCTTCGTCATTCTGGATGAGGCGCAAAACGCCACCCATGAACAGATGAAAATGTTTTTGACCCGTCTCGGGTTTAGCTGTAAGGCAGTGATCACTGGGGATGTAACCCAGACTGATTTGCCGGATGGAAAAATCTCTGGATTAATTGAGGCCCAAGAAACCTTGAAACAGATCAAGGGTATCCGGTTCGTTTACTTTTCCAGGGAGGACGTCATAAGGCATCCATTGGTGCAAGAAATTATTGACGCCTATGAAAAAATGGAAGACAAGAATCTCGGACCGTAAGTAAAGATCCGGGCCCAGCCTTTGGCCCATAGGGCTTGCGGCCCGGTAGAAGGATCAGGTTTTCAATATTGCGATAATGAGGTGAGCCCACAAAGAGGGCTATTTGCAATGCTCAAGAATAAGTCTGGGAAAACAAAAATAAGAACACCGAGCAGGCTCAAAACACCCAAGAAACGGGACAGGGAGAGCCTTCCAAGAGGTGCCCAGGGTAAGGGACAACAACCGAGTGTCTGGTTCCGGCCAGAGGCACAGCGGTGGTATATCCTGCTCGGCCTCAGCGCAATTATATCGATCCTCCTATTCCCTACCATTCTGACCCCGCCCAAGAGATACAGTCTGGGTGATGTGGCAAATCTGGATATCAAGGCCTCTCGGGAATTTCTTGTCGAAAACAGGGAGCTTACGGAAAAGAACAGGCAGGAGGCGGTCAAAGCGGTCCCACCCGTCTATGACTTTGACCCCACCGGGGCGGAGGTGATCTCGAGGATCAAGAAGGCCTTTGAATCCGGTAGAGAATTCATGGCGCAGTCCCTCTCGGCCGACTACGCACCGGAAAAGAACCCAGTGGAAGGTAAGAGCCGCCCAGAAGACCCATCCACCGGCGTTGATGCCCTTAAGAACCGATTCTTTGAAATTCTTGATATCCCTCCTGATGACAAGCTTCTTGAAACGTTCATAAAAAACGATTTTCCCGCATCAGCGGAACAATCAGTCATCAACCTTGACACACAGGTCTTTGATAACGGTGTCGTCAGCGACAAGATGATGCTGATGAGCTTGGGTGGGAACGGGATTATCCTCCATGACATCCGTACCGAAAAGGAGATTAAGGTAACTGACCTGAACAGGTTCAATGACCTGAAAACGGCCAGGGCCTTCGTGATGGAGCGAGGCAAGGTGCTGACCAAGTCAATCAGGCCAAAAGAGCTGGCAAGGGCGACATTAAAGCTAGCCGCTTCGCTGATCAAGCCAAACCTTACGTTCAACAAAAGAGAGACCGAACTGAGAAAAGATCAGGCCAGGAAGTCGGTCAAGCCCTTTTATTTCAAGGTGAAAAAGGGTGAGATGCTCATCAGGGAGGGAGAAAGGGTCACCCCAAGCCATCTCCTGCGGCTCTCAGAACAATACAAATTTCTCAAGCAGAAGGAGCTGTTGGGTCAGGCCCCTGCCATGGCTGTCCTAATCGGCTTTCTCCTCTCAGCCATGTACCTGGTAGGCCTACTGAACAACCGCTCCGGCAATGCAGGCGTAAAGGACCTGCTATTTTACGCGCTTACACTCTTGATCATCCTTTTGGTGGTAATTGCCATCAATCTTGTTGCCTATGAAGTCGCCCGGGGGGTCCACCTGTTTGCCCCCAGGGCCCTCCTATTCGCCATACCAGTGGCCTGTGGTGCAATGCTCATCACCGTGTTCAATGGGATTGGAGTCGCCGCTAGCTTTTCCCTCATCATTTCTGTCCTGGCCTCCATCGTCCTGGGGGGCAGGGTGGAATATTTTATCTATTTTTTCCTTAGCTCTCTGGTAGCAGCCTCTGGTGTCAGGAACTGCCGGGAGAGAAGCATCTTTATCAGGACAGGGCTAAAGGTCTCCGTATGCAGCATTATCCTGGCACTTTCCATTGAGGCATTGCATGCCTCTTTTCTTACATTGGAGGCCCTGATCGCCTGCGCCTCAGCCTTTATCGGGGGGATTCTGGCAGGTATTCTTGCCACAGGGATCCTTCCACTAATCGAAATGTCTTTTGGGTATACAACGGACATAAAGCTGCTTGAACTGGGAAATTTGGATAAGCCTCTCTTGCGAGATCTCATGGTGCAGGCACCGGGGACGTATCACCACTGCGTCATTGTAAGCAACATGGTGGAAGCATCAGCGGAAGCAATCGGGGCCAATCCTCTCTTAGCAAGGGTTGCCGCCTATTACCATGACATCGGAAAAATGAGGAAGCCCCTCTATTTTATAGAAAATCAGGCGAATCGGGAAAACCGGCATGAAAAGCTTGCCCCGTCCATGAGCAGCCTGATCCTCATATCCCATGTCAAAGACGGGGTTGAACTCGCCAAGGAGGACAAACTTGGAAAAGAGATCATTGATATCATCAAACAACATCACGGGACGAGTTTGATTTCCTTCTTTTATGAAAAGGCCAAGGAACATGGTGAAAAAAGGGAAGGGAAGTCACCCCAGGTCAAGGAAGAGGACTTTCGGTATCCCGGCCCCAGACCTCAAACCAAGGAGGCGGGGCTCATCATGTTGGCGGATATTGTGGAGGCGGCCTCTAGAACACTTGTGGACCCAACCGCCGCGCGCATCCAAGGGATGGTGCAGAAAATCATAAACAAGGTCTTCTCCGATGGGCAGCTTAATGAATGCGAGCTTACCTTGAAGGATCTTCATGAGATCGCAAAGAGTTTCAACAAGACATTAAGCGGCATTTTTCATCACCGGATTGACTATCCTGAACCTGTATCCAAGACAGTTTCCTCTCTGAATCATGAAAGCGCCGGACGTGTGAAGGGTAGGCCAGGGAAAAAGGGAATAAATGGAAATACAGATCAAGTTTCAACAGAAGATTCCGGGCCTGGAGGGCGGGAAGATAAGGCAGAAGCTGGGGAGAGTCTTAAAAGACTTGGCCTGTCCTGATAAGGAACTGAGCATTCTCTTTACAGACGATAGTCGCATTTCGCACCTAAACCGCCATTACCTGAAGAAAAATGGGCCCACAAATGTATTGGCCTTTCCCATGGAGGGGGGAGCGCCCTCCGGGATCGACTCCCCCATGCTGGGGGATGTTGTTATCTCGGTAGATTCTGCCCTGAGGGAATCAAGAGGGCTTGGAGAAAACCTAGAGTTTACGATCCATCGCCTACTGATCCACGGTGTTTTGCACCTGATGGGATATGACCATGAAAAATCGGCGGATGGGGCGAAGCAAATGGAAAAAGAGGAAAAACGGCTGATCTCTTTGATCAAGGAGGGCTGACTTATGGCACGTTTGGCTGTGAATGTAGACCACGTGGCCACCGTTCGAGAGGCCAGAGGGATCGATGTCCCCGACCCTGTACTGGCAGCCGGCCTGGCAGAACTGGCGGGTGCGGATGGGATCATTTGTCACCTGAGGGAAGACAGACGCCACATTGACGATAGGGATCTAAGGCTCTTGCGTGATACCGTAAAGACAAAACTGAACATGGAGATGGCCGCCGTTGACGAAATGGTGGAAATTGCCCTCACGGTAAAGCCCCATGTGGTTACCTTGGTCCCCGAAAAAAGAGAGGAACTAACAACGGAAGGCGGCCTCAACGTTACGGCCCAGCCAGATTACTACAGAGGTGTTGTGGAGCGCCTTAAGAATGGGGGTATCCCGGTTAGTTTCTTTATCGATCCCGACCCGGAACAAGTGCAGACTGCGCAGCAATGTGGGGGAGATATCGTAGAGATTCACACCGGCCATTATTCCGAGGCCGGGTCAGAATCGGAAGCTATTGTGCGGTTTGAGAAAATCAAGCGGGCTGTTGAATCGGCCTCCGGCCTCGATCTCAGGATCAGTGCCGGACACGGGCTCAATTATGCCAACATTAAACCGTTTGGGGCCCTGCCACAGATCGAGGAGTACAGCATAGGGCATAGCATCGTTGCAAGGGCGGTCCTGGTAGGATTTGAGAGGGCTGTTCGGGAAATGATCCAATTGGTCAACAATTTCTAAAGATGATTTACGGGATTGGCGTAGACCTGGTAAGCATCCCCAGGATTGAGAGGGTGATGGATAGATGGGGAGAGAGGTTCGTTAATCGTGTATTTACTCCTGCTGAGGCCCGTTTTTGTTACCAAAGAGGATTTCCCCCATCTGCCTTTGCCCTTCGATTCGCCGCCAAAGAGGCCTTTTCCAAGGCATTGGGCCTGGGGATGAGAAAGGGAATCAAATGGAATGACGTGGAAGTCTTTAATTGTCCAACCGGGAAACCCAGTCTAAGGCTCCATGGAAGGTCTTCTGAAATCTTGAGCAAAAACGGTATAACCGGTATCCATCTGAGCCTTTCTGACGAGAGAGAGTACGGCGTAGCAATGGTGGTGCTTGAGAGCACAGAGGGTCTGCCCCGCGACTGACACTGCTATCTTTTTGTGATTCGGCTTGATTGCCTCGTCCAGGTTACCAAAAAATGCCACCCAAAAGGCTCGATGGAAAGCGGTAAGGAGTTGACCTGATATTCAGGACCCCGTAACTTGAAAGGAAAATATCTCAAATATCATACCTTGTCCGATCAAGAGACAATCAATCTGGGCCGAAAGTTAGGTTCTGTCCTTGAGGAAGGGGATGTCATTGCCATGGCAGGGGAGTTGGGAAGCGGAAAGACATGGTTTACAAAGGGTGTTGGTTCTGGTCTTGGGGTACCTGAGGAGTCCATTATCACCAGCCCCTCCTTTGCCCTTGTCAATGAGTACAAAGCCCGTTGTCCCCTTCTCCACATGGACATTTATCGGTTGGAAGAGGTTTCTGATTTTCTTTCTGCGGGCCTTGATGAATATTTCTACGGGAACGGAGTTGTGGTTGTGGAGTGGGCCGATCGCTGGCCCAGCATTCTGCCGGAATGGCGGCTGGAGGTCAAATTTGAAATTATTGATGATCAAACCCGCGCTATTACCTTTTCGGGGGATCATCCCAGGGCCATGGAAATCTTGAAAAATTTTGAATCACAATCCAGTTGAGGTCGTGTATGGCACTAATCGTCCAAAAATACGGCGGCACCTCTGTTGGCGACATTGAAAAGATGAGATCCGTTGCCACCAGAGTCATCGAAAACCACCGACAGGGTAATCAAATGGTGATTGTTCTATCGGCCATGGCGGGGCAGACTGACGCACTGATCAAACTTGCGGAGGAAATCGGACCCGATCCAGATCCCAGAGAACTCGATGTCCTGATGTCCACCGGAGAACAAGCGAGCGTCGCCCTCTTTGCCTTGACCGCAAAATCCATGGGGTATGATGCCCGCTCCCTGCTGGGCTTCCAGGTGGCCATCCATACGGATCATTTATATGGTAAGGCCCGGATTCATGAGATAGAAACTGAACGTATAAGGGAAGAACTGGATCAACAAAAGATTGTCGCTGTGGCAGGCTTCCAGGGGCTTGATGACCACGGCAACATCACAACCCTGGGTAGAGGAGGGTCTGATACCACCGCGGTTGCCCTAGCCGCGGCCTTAAAGGCCGATGTGTGTGAAATTTATACCGATGTGGACGGCATTTACACCACCGATCCAAATATCTGCCCAAAGGCCAGGAAGATGGATGCCCTCTCCTATGACGAAATGCTTGAGATGGCCAGTTTGGGGGCCAAGGTCCTGGAAATCCGCTCCGTCGAATTCGCAAAGAAATTTGAAGTGCCGATCCATGTAAGATCAACCTTTACCAATGAAAGGGGTACCATGGTGATAGGCGAAACAACAGATATGGAAAAGGTATTGGTTTCAGGGGTGGCCTATAATAAGAACGAAGCAAGGGTCACTATCAGAAAGGTCCCTGATCAACCAGGGGTTGCCTCACAGATATTCGATCCCATCTTTAAATCGGGCATTGTGGTAGACATGATCGTACAGAATACCAGCGAAGACGGACTGACTGATCTAACATTCACCGTCCTTAAGCCCGATTTTTACAAGACAATGAGACTTGTGGGCGACGTGGCAAAAGTAATCGGGGCAGAAAGCGTCCTTGGCGACGAGGACATTGCCAAGGTCTCCATCATAGGGGTAGGGATGAGAAGCCACGCAGGCGTTGCCAAGAAAATGTTTGCGGCGCTGGCCGGAGAAAACATAAACATCATGATGATAAGCACCTCTGAAATAAAAATATCCTGTGTCATAGAGGAAAAATATACCGAGCTTGCCGTGCGGGTACTTCACAAGGCCTTTGGGTTGGACCATGAGAAAAAGGAAGGTCAATGACGTTTGTACGGGGGGGCTGCTCTTACTGCTCCTCATCTTGCTTATGAATCTGCAGGGAGGCACCTCAGGCCTGGCAGGGCTTGACCGGACGGTCCTCCCGAAGGGGATATTTATTCAGGTTTCGGGGAGCATAAAACAACCTGGCATCTATGGGTTTTTCCAGCCACCCCATCTAACGGAACTGCTTGCCAGGGCCGGAGGACCCCACCGGGGGACCGAAAAGGGAAAGCAGTTGAAAGATGTTTCCCTATTGTCCGGCAGAAGGATCGAGGTGCGGAGTACAGGAGAAGAAACCGAGATCTTTGAATCTGAGATGTCAGCCTTCCACAAAATTACCCTTGGGTTGCCCATCTCACTTAATCGTGAAACCAAGGAAGGGCTGACCGCGATCCCCGGAATCGGTCCCAAAATCGCAAGAGACATTATGTCAGAAAGGGTCAAGAGAGGCGGCTTTCAGAGGCTGGAGGAAATCCTGTCCGTTCAAGGAATCGGCCGGGTCATATATGATAAGATAAGACCTTACCTCGTGCTATAGAGTGCTCAAGGAAATAGGGGTTGTCTCCTATCACTCTCTTTTCTTAACCTTTCAATTCCCTGAATCCGTAAATCCAGTCACCGCTAGATACGACTGAGAGATAGATATTTGATATGATCATTCTGGGAATAGACACATCCTGCGATGACACTTCTGCTGGAGTGGTGGAGGGTGGGCGTCATGTCCTTTCAAATGTCGTGCAGTCCCAGGTCAAGCTCCATCATCCCCATGGGGGCGTTGTGCCGGAACTTGCCTCCAGGGAACACCTAAAGAATCTTATGCCTGTGGTCCGGGAGGCGCTCTCCCGGGCGAAAGTTCGTATGGCCGACCTGAACGGCATCGCGGTAACGGTGGGACCGGGGCTTGTGGGATCACTGCTGGTGGGGCTTTACTATGCCAAGGGACTCGCCTATGTTCATGACATTCCACTGGCGGCCATAAACCACCTGGAAGGCCATATCCTCTCCATCTTCCTCGAGGATGCTCCCCCTTTTCCCTTTGTGGCCCTGACCGTATCAGGAGGGCATACCTCCTTGTATCATGTGAAAGGGTATGGCCAATACACTCAGATGGGTCAGACCCTTGACGACGCTGCCGGAGAGGCCTTTGATAAGGTTTCCAGGATTCTTGGGCTCGGATATCCGGGAGGAAGCGCCATTGAGAACGCGTCCCTCGATGGTCTCAACGACAGGATCAAGTTCCCTCGGGCATATCTCTCGAGCGAATCACTCGACTTCAGTTTTAGCGGCCTCAAGACAGCCGTATCACTCTTTGTCAAGAAATGGCGCAATAACCAGGCGGAGGGCGACGATGTAACAGTGTCCGACATAGCAGCATCCTTTCAAGAGGCAGTTATTGACGTACTCGTCCGTAAGGTCATGATGGCCAGAGAAAAGGCAGGGGGCAGTTCTATTGTGGTAGCCGGTGGCGTTGCCTGCAACAAAAGGCTTCGCGCAAGATTGGGTGAGACCGCATCCGTGGAGGATGTTGAGATCTATTATCCACGGCCGGCCTATTGCACGGATAATGGAGCCATGATAGCAACGGCAGGCTACCACAGGCTCTCATCCGGCGAGAGGGCAGACCTGTCCGCAGATGTGAGATCCAAGTTCCCCATTCAAGACCTGCCGTCCATTTAAACCAGCGATACATAAAACCTTGAAATTTCAAAGACAGCTCAAATATTACTATCTCAGATTTATTCGTTTGAGGGGTGAGCCGCACGAACTGGCCCTGGGGATGGCATTGGGGATATTCTCCGGCATGATGCCCATATTGCCCTTTCAAACGGCCTTGGCTGTGGCCTTGGCAATACTCCTGAAAGGCAGCAAGATTACGGCTGCCGTGGGCACCTGGGTAAGCAACCCCCTAAACTGGTATTTCCTTTATTATTATAGCTACATATTGGGGGCGCATATCTTGGGCCTCCCGGAAAAAAATGCTGTCTTTTCCTCCATCATGACTGCCATTCGATCAGACGAGGGATCGATGGTGGTCTTGAGGGAGACCTTGGGGGCAGGGGGAATGTTTGCCTTTGCCTTTCTCTTGGGCGGATTGGTCATGGGCTTTGTTGTCGCATCCCCCTCTTATCTCCTCTTCTTGTACCTATTCAAACGCATAAGAATCTGGCGTCGAGCAAGGAGAAAACAAAGAAATCGGCGCCCTCAGGAGCACTAATGCCCCGGGTAGGTTTTCGACCCAAAAAAGGGCTTGGTCAGCATTTCCTTCTCGATTCGGGAATTACCAAGAAGATCCTCGCTCGAGCCCGATTCGAGTTCTCCGATCTGGTATTGGAAATAGGGCCTGGGCGCGGTGCCTTGACATTGCCCCTTGCCCGAACGGTCGCACACGTGGTGGCCGTTGAAAAGGATCCCTATCTGGTAGCGTTGCTGGAAAAGAGACTCTCTGCGTCAGGGATAAACAATGTCACACTGGTCAATGATGATATTCTTTCAGTTGACTTCCGGAAGATAGCCCCGTCATCTCCAGAAAAAATCCACGTTCTTGGAAATCTGCCCTATAATATAACCTCTCCTGTCCTCAGCAAACTTACAGAAAATCGGCATTTGATTGCCAGAGCCATTCTTATGCTCCAGTTGGAAGTTGCAGCCAGGTTGACCGCCTCTCCCGGTGGGAAGACATACGGGGCCATTACCCTGCTTATTAGGTATCACGCAAAACCAACTCCACTGTTTGAGGTGGCCAAAGGGGCCTTTTCACCGAGGCCAAAGGTTGACTCCATGGTGATAGAGCTTAACTTTGACCAGCCCTACCCTTGCCGGGATGTGGATCCGGAGGATTTCAAAAGGGTGGTGAGAGGAGGCTTTGCCCATCGCCGGAAAACCCTGCTAAATTCGTTCAAGAGCTCATTTCCTCCTTGGACCAGAGAGATCCTCGTAAATACAATGAAGGACTGTGACATTGATCCCAAAAGACGCGCCGAAACCCTTACCATGGATGAGTTTCTGTGCCTTGCCTCAGTCCTGAGAATTGACAAAGGTTCTGGTAATTGATATCTGGGCATGATTTGTTTCCATGTGCGCCGTGCCGTTATCTTGTATCCGGGTCCTGTGTGCCTTTCTTTGAGGAACCTGGGTTGAAGCAATGGCATAACCATCTTATGGGGAGTTATCCAAGATTTTAACCATGGAAATTATAGAATCTCCTGAACAAATGCAGGATAGGTCGGAAGCCTTGAGATTGGCCCGCCACACCATTTCTTTGGTCCCGACCATGGGCTATTTACACGAAGGTCATCTGGAGTTGATGAGGGTAGGAAAAAAGCATTCCGATAAGCTGATTATAAGCATATTTGTCAACCCCTCCCAGTTTAGTCCCAACGAAGACCTCGACCAGTACCCGAGAGACACAGCAGGCGACCTGGAAAAGGCTCGAGAGGTAGGGGTCGACGTTGTCTTTTTACCTTCCGCCCAGGAGATGTATCCTGAAGGTTTTCAAACAAACGTACAGGTGAAAGGAATCACCGAACAACTGTGCGGTATTTCCAGACCCGGTCACTTTGAAGGTGTTACCACGGTTGTTGCCAAATTGTTCAATATCACAAAACCTCATATGGCTGTTTTCGGACAGAAGGATTTTCAGCAATTGACGGTTATCAGCCAAATGGTCATGGACCTCAACATGGATATCCAAATCGTTGGGGTTCCCACTGTCAGAGATCCGGATGGGCTGGCCACGAGCTCTCGTAATAAGTTTCTGAATGAGGAGGAGCGGATATCCGCGCTCTCACTCAAGAAATCACTCGATCTGGCCGTGGAGATGTTCAGGGGGAGCGAAAGGGATGCCGGGGTTATTCAGAAGGCAATTGAGTCATTGATACTGAGTCATCCGCATACTGAGATTGATTATGTGACCCTTTGTAATCCCGTGACACTGAAAGATATTGAAACCATTACGGACGAAGCCCTCCTGGCCCTGGCAGTTCGGGTCGGAGCAACAAGACTGATAGATAACTGCGTCCTACGTTGTGACTCAGATAAAATCATCTCGAAGAGCTGAATTTTTTTCAAAATGAAAGGAGAACTTTATGAAATCGTCAAATTTCCTCTTTACCTCAGAATCGGTTACCGAGGGACACCCTGACAAGGTAGCTGACCAGATATCTGACAACATTCTGGATCATATGCTTGAACAAGACCCGAAGTCCCGCGTAGCTTGTGAAACCATGGTAACCACTGGCATGGCCATCATAGCTGGAGAGATTACCACCAAGGCCTATGTGGACATGCCGGAGGTCGTAAGGGAAACCATCAAAGACATCGGTTACCACAATTCATCTATGGGTTTTGACTGGGAGACTTGTGCCGTCATCTCCACCATAGACAAGCAATCATCAGATATTTCCGTTGGTGTAAATGAAGGCACCGGCCTTTTCAAGGAGCAGGGTGCCGGTGATCAGGGCCTCATGTTTGGATATGCGTGTAAAGATACACCAACGTTGATGCCCATGCCCGTGTACCTTGCCCATGGCCTTACAAAAAGATTGGCCCACGTCCGGAAATCGGGCCAATCCCCGTGGCTGAGGCCCGACGGTAAGTCCCAGGTAACGGTTGAATATGTGGATGGAAAGCCATCCAGGATTCACACGGTGGTTATTGCCGCGCAGCACGACGCGGAAGTGGATTATGATACACTTCGGGAATCAATCATTGAGAAAGTGATCACAGAGGTGATCCCAAAAGAGATGTTGGACAAGGATACACAGTATTTTATCAACACCACGGGCCGCTTTGTAACAGGGGGACCGTTAGGGGATTGCGGCCTCACCGGCCGGAAGATCATTATGGACACGTACGGGGGCTTCGGCTATCACGGAGGCGGGGCATTTTCCGGAAAAGATCCTTCCAAGGTCGACAGGAGCGCCTCCTACATGTGCCGCTATATTGTCAAGAATATTGTGGCTTCGGGGCTCGCTGAAAAATGTGAAATACAGGTCGCCTACACCATTGGCCGGGCTGAACCCGTCTCTGTTCTGGTGGGGGCTTACGGGACCGGTGTTGTTCCCAGCATGGAATTGACGGAAATCGTAAAGAATCACTTTGATCTCCGGCCAGCCGCAATCATCGAAAGGCTGGACCTCTTGAGACCTATTTACAGAAAAACCTGCAATTATGGGCACTTTGGTCGAGAACTCCCTGAATTCGCCTGGGAAAAGACCGATATGATAGAAACGCTCAAGAGCGCAATAAAATAGACGACGCGGCCGGGGACAAAGGCAATGGCGGATTTGTTTGGACATGAAAGGATCAAGCAATGGATTATGACATAAAGGACATCAATCTGGCAGGAAAAGGCCGCTTGAGAATAGAGTGGGCGAACATGAGCATGCCCGTGCTCACAAGTATCCAGGAGCGTTTCGAAAAGGAAAAACCGCTCAATGGCGTCAGGCTATCGGCCTGCCTGCATGTCACCACCGAAACAGCGGGCCTGGTCAAAACCCTCAAGGCGGGCGGCGCAGAGGTGGTCGTCTGCGCATCCAACCCACTGTCCACCCAAGACGATGTGGCCGCTTCGCTGGTGGCGGATGATGAGGTTCCTGTCTTCGCCATTAAGGGGGAAGACCATCAGACCTATTACGCCCATATACTCTCCGCGCTCAAACATAGGCCTCATCTAACCATGGACGACGGCGCAGATCTGGTGGGTGCTCTCCATTTTATCGCCCTCCAGAAATGGGGTGAGCTGGAGCCTTCCGTGAGAGAATGGGGGAAAAATCTGTCTGATAAAGAGAGGGAAGAATTCCTCTCAGAGGTAATCGGCGGAACCGAAGAGACAACTACGGGTGTCATCCGTCTCAGGAGTATGGAAAAAGACAAGGTCCTGCAATTCCCCGTAATCTCCGTAAACGATGCCAATACCAAACACCTCTTTGACAACCGTTACGGGACCGGTCAAAGCACCGTTGATGGTATTATCAGGGCCACCAATCGGTTGCTGGCCGGCAGCACTTTCGTGGTCAGCGGTTACGGCTGGTGTGGCAGAGGGGTGGCCCTCCGGGCCAAAGGGCACGGCGCCCACGTGGTCGTATGCGAAGTGGACCCTTTACGCGCCCTTGAGGCTGTGATGGACGGTTTCCAGGTAATGTCCATCGCGAAAGCAGCCCCCTTGGGAGACTTTTTTTGCACGCTAACCGGAGATATCAATGTCATCCGTGCCGAACATTTCCTGGAAATGAAGGATGGCGCAATCGTTTCCAATTCAGGACATTTTAATGTAGAATTGGACCTGTCTGGTCTCTCTCAAGCCTCTATTTCACGTCGACCCATCAGGGAGTTTGTGGAGGAATTTACCCTCAAAGATAATAGAAGGATCTATGTGCTGGGAGAAGGACGGCTGATCAACCTGGCCGCGGCAGAGGGACACCCTTCAAGCGTCATGGATATGAGTTTTGCAAACCAGGCCCTTTCGGCCGAATACATGGCCCGTGAACACGCAAAGATGGAAAAAAAGGTTTATCCGGTCCCACGGGAGATTGATGAGAGGATCGCACGACTAAAGCTGGAGTCAATCGGAGTGGAGATAGACACCCTGACACCCGAACAGGAAAGGTATCTCTCTTCGTGGGAAACGGGTACATGAGCAGACTGTTCCCGCTCATTGATCTCTGTTCTCATAAATTTTGACTATCATGACCTCGACATGGCACCATTACGGGGCCAAATCCGAACATCAAATGACCCAAACCAAAAAACAAATCCCCACCAGCACAGGACCAAACCGACTGTCTTGAGAACATTGTGAGAATCTGGGAGTGGAGGGTCTACCCCATGAAACAAAGACATTACAATGCCGGAGATATAATTCTGAAGGAAGGCGATCCAAGTGATTTCGCTTATAAGATAGTATCTGGCGAGATTGAGGTCTTTACGGATTTTGAAGGACAAACGGTTATCCTTGGGATGATGAAAGCGGGGGAATTCCTGGGGGAAATGGGGATTGTGGACGGCCAGCCACGCAGCGCCTCGGCCCGTGCGAAAAACAAAGTCACCCTGATGATTTTTGAAAGAAAGGAATTCTTACGTTTAATTTGCAAGGATAGCTCATCGGCCTACCGTATGATCACCCGTCTCTGTGAGCAGCTACGTTCCATCAGCAGAAGACTCGCCGGGTCAACCGGCACAATGAAACCCGGTGATACGGCTGGGGGCAAGGCTTCAGTTAGAGAACCTCAGGCCACTTCGGCGTATATAAGCTCAAAAAGCGAGTCCACAAATTTCCGATTCACAGTTTCAACCGTATCGCCGCAGCTTGGCCCACACATACCAAAGGAAGGAATAACCGTCACAAAACTGCCTTTCTCAGTCGGGCGTTTACTACCCAGAAAAGGGCCGGAGCTCTTTATGCCCATCGACCTGAGACTTCCGGATTCCCGGCCATTTCGATTATCTCGCCAACACTTCGCTTTATATCAGGGACAAGACGGGTGTGGTGTCCTGGATCTGGGAAGTACGTTAGGGACGGAGATAAACGGCGAATTTCTGGGGCGAAATTTCGGCAAAGATTTTGAATATCTAAAGCCGGGCAAGAACAGGATTGTTGCCGGCGGTGTCGACTCCCCGTTCGTTTTTACGGTCCTCATGGAGCCGGTATAGATCACTCAAATGTGCGCAGGCCCCTAGTGAATAGTCCAGCCCCCGTCCACCATCATGACATGCCCAACGAGCATATCGGACATGGAACTGCACAGAAACAGTGTTGCTCCTACTAAATCTTCGGGCTGAGCCCAGCGACGAATAGGAAGCATTTCTCCCAACACCCACTCTTTATAGCCGGGTCGCTCCAACAATTTACGGCGGGTGGGTGTTTCAGTGACGCAAGGGGCCACGGCATTGACATTAATCCCCTTGGAGGCCCACTCGTA
>JADHXI010000198.1 GCA_016783065.1 Desulfobacteraceae bacterium
TGTTTCTTGAAGGCGCTCTCTCAAAGTGAATTTACTTCTCATTTTCGCAGTGGCTGATATTTGGGCTTCCGGCTCGTAGGGCCTCCAGCTCGGAGAGGTTTTCTCCTCCTGAACCCTTATTGGCTTCTCCGTGCTTTCGGCAAAACCCCAAATATCAGTCACGCTACGACAACAGGTTTAGAGAGCGCCTTCAAGAAACAGCTGAACCCCACGGTACCCGAATTTATTGAGTATTTACCCTCCTTCAACGTAATTCATCAATATTTTTCTGGATCTTCCAAAAGGCCTCAATGATGTCGTCCATGTCCTCGGGTTCACCCAGGAGGACCTGGTGGCGCAAAATGATCGTACATCCACAGGCTTCCTCCGCGGCCGGACATTGCGGGTTTCTCAGGTCTACGACCTGACAATATCTTTCCAGGGCCCGGGGACACAGATAGTCGTTCAGATTCTTGACTTCAAAGACCGGATGACGATAAATCGGTTTTCGGTCGCCCGGTACAAAAGGGACACCTTCCGCGTTGAGGGCATCACAAAGCCTTGCCGGATCCAGGTTTCCGTAAAGCGCCGGTTCGAACCGAACCAAATAGTAGTAATAGCCGTGTTTCATTGAGGGTCTGTTCACAAGGATGTGACGCACACCAGGTATCTCATTGAGACCCTTTGTGAGGCGGGCCGCATTGGCCTGGCGACGGGTGTCCTGCTCTGGAAATTTTTCCAGCTGCGCCAGAAGAACCGCAGACTGAAACTCGGAGAGTCTGTAGTTGCTTGAAAGATGCCGGCAGGTCAGATCCGATGACCGTACGCCCCCCTGACCCCTGAAACGACCAAAGGCGCGAAAGGCCACCACCCTTTCAGCCAGGTTGGGATCGTTTGTCATCACCAACCCGCCTTCTCCGGCAGTCATGGTTTTGTTTGATTGGAAGCTGAAAGTCCCCAGCTCGCCCCAAGTTCCTGCCTTCTGACCCCCAAGATCCGAATCGATGGCCTGGGCGCAATCCTCAATAATGGCAATTCCCCCCTTTCCTGCTATTTCCACCAGGGAGGGCATGTCTGCCATATGCCCACCCAAATGCACCGGCAGGATTGCTCGGGTATGCTCACCCGTGCGGCGGGCCGCATCCCGGTGATCCAGGCAATAGCTCTGTTTATCAATGTCGGCAAATACCGGGACCGCGCCTACCATTAGCACTGACGTGGCGGTTGAGACGAATGTATAGGAAGGCACGATCACTTCATCGCCTCGCTTCACACCCAATGCCCGCAGCGCGATCTCAATGGCCACACTGCCGTTTGCCACCGACAGTCCAAAACGGGCACCGTGTAAGGCTGCAAAACGTTCCCCAAAAATCGATCCCAGGGCATCCGGGTCATCCCCTTGAAGCCCCGCAAACCACCGATTACTTTTCAACACCTTGTCGAGCCAAGAGGTCTCCCCCGGCCCTCCCTGGGGCCAGCTGGGATAAGGTTTATTTCTCACAGGACTTCCACCCAGCAACGCGAGCTTAGCCATCCCAAATACCGTCAGCCATTGATTCTTCCAGATGCCTCTTAAAAAGATCCACGGCTGTCTCTAGTGCACCGTCCCAAGAGTTCTTTCTTACATTTTCGCAAGACAAATTGACCGGATATTCCCCATATATAATCCACTTATATCTTTAAATACATGCTAATATGTTGATAATATGCAACAATTACTTAGATAATGCCGACAATATGGATTAACTGCAGCCCACTAACATCTTTTTTCAACAATCGAATATCGAACAGTCGAGTCCCGAATTACGAATTCTAACGGCAAAATCAATGAGACTATCCTCAAGGTTAAATTCTTTGTTTTCCTTCGTCACTCGTCACTCCTTGATCGTCATTCGATTGCTATTACGCGGGCAACTTAAATTGCCAATTTTGCAGAAAGAACTTCCAGAACATGGCACTAGTCAAAATCGGGTTGTATCGGTCAGGGCCGCCTCCGAACAAAAGACCCTCATCATGGTGCTCTTGATACAACGCAGATGCTCACGATGTCAAGGATCACGATCATGACAGATTTCCTGTTTTCATAAAGGCGGCAGGTTTGTATTTCCCTTGACCTGGATCTTTTTTTCCCCTATTTTCACAACATCCAAGAAAGAAAAAACCCAGGAAAACAGCAAAAAAAAGAAAGGGAGGTATACATTATGAGCGATGAGAGTGTGGTCAAATATGATGAACGGGGCGTGTTGGATGGGGGCACTGTTGGTCTTTCAAGAGAAATGAACCGCGATATCTGGCTAAAAGAGGTCTTTCCCGAATGGGGGACCTATCTGAACCATGAAATTGATCAATTTGAGGTAAAATCAGGAATCGGGGCCCTCTGGTACTTCGGGGCCATGTCGTGTGCCATCAAATCACAGGCCGGGGCGGTTATTACCATAGACCTTTACTCGGGCCCAAGCCTGTTTACCGATTACTCCTATTGCGGTGTCTGCCGAACCAGCGGCGCCGAGAAGCTCTGGTGGATGAGAACCCATCCCATGGTCATTGACCCCTGGAAGTTCAAGAGGTTAGACGCATTATGTGTGACCCACCACCATCAGGACCACATGGATTTTTACTCCATAAGCGCTGCCCTGCAGACAACCGACTGCAAATTTATCGCACCCCCTGAGGCGGCTCGCCGGATGAAGGCCAATATGGGTGTACCGGAAGATAGGCTGATTGTAGCAGAGGTGGGCAAGAGCGTTCAAATTAAAGACATGAAGATCGACTTTGCCCCTAATTACGATATCATCGCAACCAAGACCGGATTTGACACGCCGGCACCCTTTGAAGAGGTGGCAGTGGCCTACCTGTTCAACACCGAGGGAGGAACCTTCGCCTTTCTGGGAGACAGCCTGTATCACAACGGGTACCGGATGGTTGGGGAGAACTATGATGTGGACGTGGTTTCCATGGCAATGGGCAACAATGCCCCCGGCTACACAGATAAGATGTCACCCTGGGACTTGTGGCGCGTGGCAGAGGCGCTCAATGTCGACGTGATCCTGCCAATGCACCACGACAACTGGGCGAACTGCTACGAAGAGCCATCCTACCTTGAAGATATCGTAAACCGGAAAAACCAAGAACCCCGCCACCACAAGATGAAGGTGGTCAGCCTGCTTCCCGGGGCCAGGTACATCCACCCGGATGACCGGGACATCGGGCGCTACTGCTATCCCGACAACAGGGAACTCATGAACTGGAAAAAAAGCGTGGAGTATGGCCCGGATGCAGAGGGGTGAAATGAGGTGGGGTTATTCCCTGGAGGATCAGAGGGGATAACCCCCACATTTTTTGACATCAACCGGCGGGCAGGGGAGCGTGGTTCAGATTGAGGTTGTCAACAGGGTTTTATTTTTCACGGTTCTGACAATTCAATCTGAATGCCGTTTAGTGCGTTTGACTTGATAAAGGCAATTTTTTTCCCCCTCAACCCCAATTTAGGCTTCTCATCGGCCATCTCAATTCCGCGTTCCTTCAGAGTCTCGATGTCGGATTCGATGTTGTCTGTCAACAAACAGAAATGATGAATCGCATCGCCCCTTTCCCTGACAAATCTTGCAAACTCACCTTCTTCGCTGTAATCCTCAAGGAACTCCAACCCTATTCCTCCTAAATCGAGCAAGGCAAATTTCATTTTTTTCTCAGTGTTATCATGCACCGCAGGTGTCGGAAGGTCAAGCGCCCTGGAAACGGCGGCGAGACTTTCATTTATGTTCCTGATTGCAATTCCGATATGACCAATTCCCTTTATCATCATAGTCCTCCCTCAAAAGAAATGATTGCCCCTGATTCGAATCATTATGAGACCTTTGAAAAATGCTCAATTTTGGTCAAGATCAAGGAAGGCGAAAATTTCAACCACAGGAATATATTGAATATTTCGAGGATTGAAATTCGAGCCTGACGCCGAGATTGGCCAAAAGGGGGCGTTTTGCAAAGGTCTCATTATAACTACAGCAATCCTATCCTTTTCAACCCCCATTTTTCAAACCAACCCCTGATCCATACATTCCATCCGGAAATGATACTGCTGCCGGTTGGATACCAGGGAAACTTGTAACTTCTCAATAAGTCCGGGAGAACTAATAGGATTTCTGGAGTGGGGTTCGGGTGTTTCTTGAAGGCGCTCTCTCAAAGTGGATTTACTTCTTATTTTCGCAGTGGCTGATATTTGGGCTTCCGGCTCGTAGGGCCTCCAGCTCGGAGAGGTTTTCTCCTCCTGAACCCTTATTGGCTTCTCCATGCTCTTGGCAAAACCCCAAATAGCAGCCACCCTACGACGACAGGTTTAGAGAGCGCCGGAAAGAAACACCCGAACCCCACGGTGCCTGAACTTATTGAGGAGTTACGGAAATTTTACATAAATTTCATTTTTTATCAAATTTTAGTTGACTTCCTAAAGGCTTTGTTTTATGGTAGAGATTTCGATAGGTTAATTGAAACCTTCAAAAGGAGTCGGTGTAAGGTGGCAGAGAGTTTAAGACGCTTGACCCTGACAGAACAGGCGGAGACGGCCGTGAGGGATATGATCGCATCTTATCGATTCACTCCGGGAAAACGAATAAACGTTGAGCGACTGGCAAAAGATCTGGGGGTCAGCAGGACCCCCATCTGGCTCGCCCTGAAGAATCTGGAGAACGAAGGGCTGGTGACCCATGTCCCTAATCAGGGAATACATATGGCCCGGCTGACGCTTCAGATGGCCCATGACCTCTATGTGGTGAGGGGGCAGTTGGAGGGGCTGGCCGGACGTTTTTCGGCAGACAATATCGATAAAAGGACACTGTCTCGCCTGGAGTCACTTTTGAAGAAACAGCGGCCGATCGTTGAAAACCGGGATGTGATTAAGTATTCAGAATCGGATCTTGAGTTCCATGGTTTATTATACAGTTCCTGTGGAAACTGGCTGCTCAAGGAGTTGCTCGAGAACATAAAGGCGAGATCGCGGCCCTTTGTCTGTGACCTTGCGTCGATTTTATCCGGACTCTATCAGGATCACGTGGAACTGGTGGAAGCCTTGAAAACCCGCGATGCGGCCGGAGCAGAAAGGATAATGCGAAGGCACAACGCCAGGGTGCGCCGGCAAATCAGGAAGGTCCAAAAAGAGGAAGCAAACTGAGAAACAACTATGTCATATGCCTTTAAAGATCTTCACTGGGCAAGGGATATTCGGGTAAATGAATACCTCTTTCCCAAGACAACGGCGGAGGCCCTTGAGATGCTCGCTGGGTACGAGGGTAGAGCACGGGTGGTCTCCGGGGGGACAGACCTCATCCCGAAGTTGCGCAAACGGGAACTGGGGAAGTGGAGATCACTGATTACGTTGCCGCTTTTGATGTGGGCAAGGCCATAAATCCCAAAGCCCTTGAAGGGCAGATCGAGGGAGGAGTGGCCATGGGGATCGGATACGCCCTGACCGAAGAAGTGGCGATTGAAAATGGCTACATCCAGAACCTCAGTCTAAAGGACTACCTGATTCCCACTTCGCTCGATGTGCCCGGTATTACACCGATCATCCTGGAAAAGGAAAACAAACTCGGGCCCTATGGCGCCAAAGGGATTGGGGAAATGCCCAACATTCCCGCCACTCCGGCAGTTTTGAATGCCATCGCCAATGCGTGCGGGGGAAGGGTCCGCTCCTTGCCGGCGGATCCTGAGAAGGTATATTGGGCAATCAAAGAAGCGGAAAGCAGCAGAAATGGACAGACCGATTGAAACCTTTATGAGATTGGGAATCGTTCACGCCATGGCCTTTCCCGAACTGGCCACCGGTGACGGTCCCTGGGAAGAAACCGTCAGACACATCGCCCTTGATCCCCTATTCCAAGCCATAGAGATTACTCACATAGAGACGTCCCAGGTACGCGATCGCGTAAGGGACCTTACCCGGCTGGCCCGACTATCGGTTGTGTACGCTGCCCATCCCCATATCCTGGGGCAGGGGCTCAATATCAATTCCCTCGACAAAAAAGAACGCACCCGGGCTTGCGCCCTGCTAAAAAAGGATTTGGATGAAGCCATCTACATGGGAGCGGAGAGCTTTGGCATT
>JADHXI010000199.1 GCA_016783065.1 Desulfobacteraceae bacterium
CATAGATTGATCGTTCCGGCGACACCATGGTCTCCTCTCTTGAATGTGTTCTTCGGCCGTGCTATATCACGCAAGACCTGTGCCATAAGGGTATACATCCAAAAGGAATGCCTAATGCAGGCCTTTGGCCGCAACCGAAGAAATATTCGGGCTTCGCTTTCGACCCGGAAATGAAAGGCGTTGTTGAAACGGCTATTTGTAAAATTATTTGTCAATTGTAAAATAAATTTACAGTTTTGGTTTTCTTTTCCCCGGGGAATTTGGGGCGGGTAGAATGTATTTAGTGCCTGAACGAAAACCCTGTTCAGGCACGATTTTAGATTTTAGATTTCGGATTTTAGATTAATGAAAATAAACCTAACTCACTAGAACATCACTATTGATGTTGAATTCATTTTCATTTCGAGGTTTTCGTTCAGGCACTATTTATGACCATACGAAAGGGAGAAACCGTTGAACTGGCCATCGACAAAATGGCCTATGGCGGCCGGGGGATCGGCCGGCTGGATGGATTTGTGGTTTTTGTGCGGGGTGCAATGCCGGGTGACAAGATAAGGGCCAGAATCTACAAAAAGAAAAAAGATTATGCCGAGGCGAATATTGTCCAACTCCTCGATTCCTCTTCGGATCGGATCGAGGCCCCATGCCCCTATTTTGGGTATTGCGGGGGTTGCCAGTGGCAGAACGTGGTCTATGAAAGGCAGCTGGAGTATAAAAAGGCCCTGATAAGCGAACCGCTTGAACGTATCGGGGGGCTCAGGAATGCCCCGGTTCGTGATGTGATCCCTTCAGAAAGCATTTTCGGTTATCGCAACAAGATGGAATTCTCCTTTTCCGACCGACGCTGGTTTCTCCCGGACCAGTTGGATAGGCGTGAAACAGAGGGGAACTTTGCCCTCGGTCTTCATGTTCCCGGGACCTACAGCAAGGTCATTGATATGGATGCCTGCCTGCTCCAGGGGGACACCGGCAACCAGATCCTCCGGGAGGTGAAACGGTATGTGAAGGATTCCGGGGTACCTGTCTATGGTTTGAAGAGCCATGAAGGGTTCTGGCGCTTCCTGGTGGTCCGCCACTCCAGGGCGTTTGACAAATGGATGGTCAATCTGGTCACGTCCGAAGACAGGCAGGAGGTGGTCCATCCCATCGTCGATATCCTGTCACGGCGGGTGGGGCGGGTCGAGACAGTGGTCAACAACATAAACCGAAGAAAGGCCTCCATTGCCGTGGGGGAGCGTGAGATCGTCCTCTCAGGGGAGGGATATATCAGGGACAGGATAGGCCCCTTTGTCTTCCAGGTTTCGGCCAACTCCTTTTTCCAGACCAACACGTCTGCCGCGCGGAAGCTGTATGAGCAGGTGGCAGACTATGCCGAACTCAAGGGGAGCGAGTGTGTCATTGATCTCTATAGCGGGACCGGCACAATCCCCATTTTCCTCGCGGAAAAGGCCGGGACAATAACGGGGATAGAACTGACCAAAAGCGCTGTCCTGGATGCCCGGAAAAACTGCAGGGAGAACAAGATCCATGGATGCCAGTTCATAAATGGAGATATTCGGGAAAAGCTCTCCGCCATATCCCACACCCCTGACGTGCTGGTGATCGACCCGCCCCGGGCAGGGATGCATAAGGACGTTTTGGCGCAGGTCCTGGCCTTGTCTCCCGGGACAATAATCTATGTCTCGTGCAACCCTGCCACCCTGGCAAGGGATCTTGGTGAGATGTCCCGGATGTATGAACTGATTGAAGTTCAGCCGGTGGACATGTTCCCCCATACCTACCATATTGAGGCGGTTGCCAAATTATGCCGAAAAAAAGAATGATAAACTCGTAAAAACACCCTTATCTCGCGCAAAGGCGCAAAGAACGCCAAGACAAAATGAATAATGTCAATATATTACTTCTGCGTTCTCCCGGACTTATTGAGAAGTTGCCAAAAAAGCATGAGAATGGGAAAAAAAGATTGACAAATTTTACAAGAAGAATAAGATAGTTATCTTTTGTGATTCGCATGAAAGGCCCTGCGTCATCCAGGCCATAGCGCGGGGGCTTAGGAAGAAGGAAAAGGGGGTGAGTGTTTTTGAATGCAACTGTTCCAAACCGGTCTCTGGACAAGAGACCCGTCGGTCATAGAGGAGCGGTGTGCCCCCTGAGATCTTGGGAGTGTTTCCCAACCTTCAATAGAATTTGCGAGGTGGAGTCTGGCAATGAACGCCTGGTAGATTGATATTTAGTGCCATCACGGTCACATACGTTTTGAAGGAAAGGAAAGCATCTCCGTTGAGATTGAGATGCTTTTTTTATTTTTATATCAATGAGGTGAACAAGACATGAAGGTAATTGTCCGCGATAATCAGATTGAGAAAGCCATCAAGGATCTAAAAAGAAAACTGGTAAAGGACGGCTTTTTTTCAGAGATCAAAGAAAGGCGTTTTTATGACAAACCCAGTGTCCAGAAGAAGAAAAAACGAGCCAAGGCCGCGAAAAGACGTCGCAAGAGAATGCGCACTAAGTACTGATCCCGTGTAACGAGGGCTCGCGCAAGAATAACTTCACATTTTCGCATCCCATCTTCAGGTCATCTTCGGCCGCGTCTCAATCGCAAAATCCTCGGAAGAGTGTTGCTATTCCTGTGGTTTCGCTCAATCGCCGCAGCCAAATCTGACCTAAATCTGGGCGCCAACTCTGGGAACTTATTTTTGCGCGAGCCCTAAACATCGTCCACTTCCTCCAGAGACCTTTGTAAAATGCCCCCTTTTGCTCTCCGAGCCGTAGGCTTTACCCTCCGGCCTGGAAGCCCTACGGGCTGGAAGCGGAGCCGGAGGCTTGATCTTGAACAAAATGGCATATTTTTCAATGGTCTCGTTTTGAAAGGGGGAGGGGAAATGGCTGCCTCCCAAACCGGGCAAACGAACACCCAACCAGAAAATCACGCCCTTTCCGTGTCCACCCGTCTGAATAAGCGCCGAATCTCAGAACCCCAATGCAGGCCTTCGGCCGCAACTCAAGCAGTGTCCGGTAATCAGAATCCTGAAATGTGAAACGTGAAATGTGAAATCTGTAACCAAGGACCTTTTGGAATGTCGATTGCCGAATGCCGAATGCCGAATGCCGATTAACAAATAACGAATAACGAATAACGAATAACACATGCCGATTGCCGAATAAAACAAAAAAAGACAATTACCGGTGACCAATGATAAACGATAAACGATAAATGATAGACGACCAATGACCAGCGTTTATGGCTTCAGTGAACCCCCAAACACAAAGGTGGTCGTTTGACTGGTTTTTTCTCTTGACAAAGAGGGGGTCACTAGGTAAATACGCAAAAGCTATGGACCCCCTGTCAGGCAACCCTAAACACAATACATAAGGGGCTTAAAAATATGAAAAAGCCAGCGAATTCCTCGGGACAGTCTTCGAAGGGCGGATTACTCTCTTCGCTTTCGGGCTTGGTTCCATGGGTAGACTTGGAGAGTGTGGTAAGGGTCGGGATCTTTTTTGTCGTCGGCCTTGTGGGCGCCTTGATAGTGGGATGGATTATCTTTCCCATGGTGCTTTACTCCGAACAGCCGCAACCCATCAATTTCAATCACCCTCTCCATCTGGATCCGGAAAGGGTGGATGGTATTGAGGGAGAAACCAAGTCTGAAAAATGCCTGTTTTGCCACCCCTTTCGTGAGGACGGCAGCTTTGGCGGCATCCCCAAGACAGAAAAGTGCACCGAATGCCACGACGACCCTGAATCCCCCCTTGGAGAGTCACCCAGTGAGAAGGAGTTTTTGACCGGGTTTGTGGCCGAGGAAAAAGAGGTGCCCTGGCTCGTCTATTCCAAACAGCCCGATTGTGTCTATTTCTCCCACATCGCCCACGTAAAGATGGGGGGGCTGGAGTGCTCCACCTGCCACGGAAAGCACAGCGAGACAGAAAAGCTGCCCCCCTATGAGAAAAACCGTTTGACCGGTTACAGCAGGGATATATGGGGAAAGCGCATCTCCGCTATCTATTTCAGCCAGGAGCCCTATGACCGTATGAAAATGGATGATTGTGCGGCATGTCACACCAAGAAGGGACGTGAAGAGAACAACGCCTGTTTTGTGTGCCACAAGTAAGGGGAAGATGACTATGAAATTTACCAGAAGAGATTTTATCGCACTTCTTGTTGGCGGAGTTGCAGGTGTCCACATAACTCCGATTCCCTGGAAGTTAACAGACGATATAGCCATATGGACCCAGAACTGGCCATGGGTTCCGGTCCCCCATACGGGCGAGTTTACAGAGGTCGACTCGGTGTGCAACCTCTGTCCGGGCGGATGCGGCATCAAGGTCAAAAAGGTGGAAAATCGGGCGGTAAAGATCGAAGGCCGTACCGATTACCCGGTGAACCCCGGTGGCATTTGCCCCGTGGGGATGGGTGGGCTCCAACTGCTCTATGACGAGACGCTGAGGTTTACCAATCCGATGAAACGCGTCGGTCTGCGGGGAGAAGGGCGGTTTATGAACATTTCCTGGGATGAGGCCATAGAGACACTCACGGGCCGGATCTCCGCGCTGCGTGAGCAGGGGAGACCCGAAGCCCTGGCAGCCGTGGACGGCAACAAGAAGGGGACGACGGTATCCCTCCTGGTTGAACGGTTGATGAAGGCAGTGGGCAGCCCCAATTATGAGAGGGTCCCTTCCATAGAGAGCACCTACACCATGGGTAATGCCCTCATGCAGGGGGGCGAAGGCCCGATCGCGTATGACCTTGAAAATTCCGATTATATTCTGAGCTTCGGGTGCGGTCTCCTGGAGGGCTGGGGTGCGCCGGGCAGAATGATGAATGCCTGGAGCCTGTGGCACGATGCCAACCCCCTGAAGAGACACGCCAAAATCGTGCAGGTTGAATCGCGGGCATCCAATACGGCCTCAAAGGCCGATTACTGGGTTGCGCCGAGGCCGGGGACCGATGCAGCTCTGGCCCTTGGAATTGCCCATGAGATCATCAAGCAGGGTCTTTATGACAAAGATTTTGTGAGTAATCACTGTTTTGGCTTTGAAGACCGGCGTTCCCCGGACGGCAAGGCACACATGGGTTTCAAATCCATGGTCCTCAAGAAATACTCTCCGGGGCAGGTGGCTAAGATAACAGGACTTGAGCAGGGTGACATCGTTTCTCTGGCCAGGCATTTCAGCAAGGCAAAGGCCCCCATTGCCATCTATGGAAAGGGCAAAGACACGCTCAATGGGGAGCTTTATGAATTCATGGCGGTACAGAGCCTGAATGCCCTGAAGGGGCGATTCAACAGGCCCGGAGGAGTCCTTGTCCATGCGCCGTTACCCTTGAGCCCCCTTCCCCACGCCAAACTCGATGCCATTGCCAAAGAGGGCCTCAAAAAACCACGCCTGGATCAGGCCGGCACAGAGAGGTACCCTTTCAGCGACAACCTCATAAACAATTTTACCGATGCCATTCTCAAGCCGCCCAAGTCTCCGGTGGACACCCTCCTTGTCTTTTCCGCGAACCCCGTGTTTACCCTCCCCGCAGGCGGCGACTTTAAATGGGCCCTGGAAAAAATCCCCTTTATTGTAAGCTTTTCACCCTTCAGAGATGAAACCTCCTTTATGTCGGATCTCATCCTCCCGGACTGCACCTATCTCGAAAAGACGACGGATATGGTGTGGCCCATAGGTCTTCAGTACCCCTTCTATGGATTAACCAAACCCGTGGTGGAACCGATCTATGATACATGGAACGTGGGAGATGTGATCCTGAAGATCGGTCAGGGGGTTGGCGAGTCTGTCAGGTCGGCCTTTCTCTGGGAGAGTTTTGAGGAGGTCCTTGCTGAAAGGGCAAAGGGACTTTTCGACGCCGGAGGCGGTCTGGTGGCGTTTTCTGAATCTTCTCCGGCCTGGAAATGGCAAAGGGGAGCGGGTGGTCCAAAGCCCGACTACCAATCCTTTGATGAGATGTGGGAAAACATAGGTTCCGACTGTTTCTGGTATCGGCCGGTTCAGGAAAAAAACGGCTGGAAAGGGGTCTTCAAGACCCCCTCGGGGAAGTTTGAATTATCAAGCAGCGAAATC
>JADHXI010000041.1 GCA_016783065.1 Desulfobacteraceae bacterium
CCATGGCGTGGTCTTCTACCAGGCGGTCAATCATATTCTCTAACGCGTAGATTCCCCCTGCAGCGATGATGCCGGCCTGCCGCATTCCTCCGCCGAGTTGTTTGCGCATACGATGAGCCCTGCTGATGAAGTCCCTTGAACCGCACACCAGAGACCCGACAGGTGCTCCCAACCCCTTGGAAAGACAAAAGGAGACTGAATCACAGCCCCTGGCCAACTCTTTTGGTTCAACGCCTTGGGCCAGGGCCGCGTTAAAGATGCGTGCCCCGTCCAGGTGGACCGCCAGGTTTAACCGTTTGGCAAGACTCCAAATCATTTCCATGTAATCTACGCTGAGAGGGCTTCCCCAGCAACGGTTGTGGGTGTTCTCAAGGCAAAGGAGGCGACTTCGCGGGAAGTGGCTGTCGTCGGGGCGAACGGCGGCCTCTATCTCCTCCAGGTCCAAAGTCCCGTCTTGGTTGTTACGCAAGGGGTGTGGGTGAATGCCACCGACCGCCGCGCTGCTGCCGGCCTCATAAATAAAGATATGGCTCTGGTCTCCCAGGTAGATTTCGTCCCCGCGACCGCAGTGTGACAGGAGACAGACAAGGTTGGCCATGCTCCCACTGGGGACGTAAAGGGCCGCCTCTTTGCCCATGCGTTCTGCACTCATTTCCTGTAAGCGATTCACCGTAGGGTCTTCGCCAAACACATCATCTCCCACCTCCGCGTGGGCCATGGCCTGGCGCATGGCCTCACTGGGAAGGGTGAGCGTATCACTAAGCAAATCCACTGACCTCAATTTATTTCCTCCTGGTGAAATCAAAGGACATCAAGCAGGGACCATTCCCGCAAGATGTGGATCTCAGATGCAATGGTCATTCTAGTCAATTATTGATTACATCATATTATGGGATGGTGTGATTGGTGTCAACCGACCTCATTGATCCGGGTGTATCCGGAATTTCTCGGCGCCCCGTTTCCAGGGGCTGATTGAGGCTTACAATATGGAAAGAAGGGGCGTAGGCACAGGGGGATGGGGGGTAAGGGTGAGTTGAGCAAGGAACCAACCTGTTCTCCGGGCCTTTCTTAGTGGTCTTTCATGTAGAGTAAGGCCGGGAGTACAATCAGGGTGCAAAGCAGGGTAAAGCCTATGCCGATGGAAAGCAACAGTCCCATGCTTGCCATGCCCTGGTGGGGGGACAATGCCAGATTCCCAAAACTGCAGATGGTCGTCAAGGTGCTGAAAAGGACAGCTCGTGCAGTGCTGGTCTTAAGGATATTTCCATCCTCGGGCATGGCCGTTCGCATCCGGTGTACCATGTGGATTCCATTATCCACACCTATCCCCAGGATCAGGGGAAGCGCAATGACATTGGCAAAGTTAAAGGGTATGTTGAAAAGGACGGTGGACGCCCCCGTAAAGGTCCCGGCCAAAACCAGGGGAAGCAGTACCAGGAGTGCGTCCAGCTTACGGCGCATGAGGATCAGCAACAGCAATGAAATAGCTGTCAATGATAAGATGAGGGCCTGTTGAAACGCCTGGATAACCGCGTTTCCAGCCTCGAGTATGATCACGGGAATGCCGATGGCGTCGGGTGCTGCCTCCTGGACCGACGCCACAAACCGCCCAAGCGCCTGGTTGTCGTTGAGGTCCTCCCGCGGAAAGACTTCCACGCGGTAACGCCCATCTTTCGCGACCCAGTTCCTAACCAGTGTCTTCGGCAAGTCCTCCAATCTGACACCCTGTGCAGATAGTGAGGCCCGGATGGTTTTCAATCCCTCCGGAAGGGTACCGAGGAGGGAACGTTCAAGGCGATCCAGCAATTCGCTTTTACCGGACGGGTCCTCCGCAGCCAGGGCAGCCTTATATGCCCTCAAGCTACCCAAGAGACGCTTGGCTTTGACCCCTGGCTGATCATTATCCCCGGTTTTCGAAAAGGTCTCAAGGCTTGTCAGTAATTCCTGAAGGGCCGCCACCTGATCCTGGAGAGAAGGATGAGCGTGCTGCCTCTTTTCCACAATGACCGGCCCCAAAATCAGGGCAATATCCTCAATTGCCTCCAGTTTCTGATCCTGTTCTATCGGCACAAAATCTTGCAGTACGACGGTTCTGTCAACCAGGTCCAAGTCGTTAAGGCGGTCAGCATAGCCCCTGGCAGACTTTGCGTCGGGGACCACCACCGCAAGGCTCCAGGGCGATGTTTTGGTGTTGGCAAGGAGTTCGCGAAACGTGATAACCGACTCGGTTTCAGGGTCTTGGAGGTGAAGGATATTGGGATCAAATGATACGTACGAGAGAAGGAATACTGCCAACAAACCCAGAACGAGAGAACCCATACGGATGGCTCTGGTATGACGAAGGGGGAAGGTGAGAACCATATTTACAAATGGTTCAAAGGTCTTTCTACGCTTGATTGCTCGAGGAGAAACCGGCATGAGGGTAAGGAGGGCCGGCAATAGGGTGAGGTTGCCTATGAGACTGATGAACATGCCTGTTCCGGAAATCACCCCCAGTTCGGCAACACCGGTGAATACTGTGGGAATAAAGGCATAAAAACCGATGGCGGTGGTAATGGCGCACAATACCAGGGAACTGCCTATATCCCGGGCGGTTTGTTGAAGGGCCATTTCGCTGGAGTGGCCCTGATTAATTAACTCCTTGTACCGCAGGCAGAAATGAATGGAAAAATCCACGGCCAGCCCGATATACAACACCGCAAAGGCCACAGAGATAAGATTGAGATGTCCCACCGCCGCCGTGGCAAACCCCGCTGTCCAGATGAGGCCCATTACCAGGGTGGCCAGGGTGGCCAGGACCAGCCTTGGGGAACCTAAGCCGGCGAACAGCACAAATCCAACCAGGACCAGTGCCAGGAGACCTGCAATCTCGACTCCCCGCATGACGCTCTGCAGTTCCTCATGTTCCATTGTAACGTCGCCGGTAAGCCGGATACGCACACCGTGATCTTTGTCGAGCTTCAGTTCTCTTGCCAGTCGGCGAACGGTCTCAACGGCCGTCTCGCCAGGCAGCAAAATGCTGTAATCGAGCCTGGGTTGAGTCATGATAAAGGCTCTGCACTCCTGAGGGCTTGATTCCTTTCCCCGCATCAGCCCCAACCATGAAAGCCGGTAGTGCTTCTTTGCGAGGGCGGCCTTGATCGCCGAATTCAAGCGGTCAAAGAGGGGGGCCAGATCCACATCCTGCCCGTTATTGATCGCCTCAAGACCGCTCTTGATCATGGAAAATAGTCCCCTCAGACTCTGATCTCTTGTCAATTTGGCCAAAAAGGGCTGGGCCGTTGCCAGATTATCGGCGAGGTCCTCCAATTCCAAAGGGGTGAGGTAGAGGAGACCATTTTGTTTGAAAAACTCCTCACCACCCGGAAAATAGACCCTCTTGAAAATCTCCTTTTCCTGTTTTAGACGACGGGCAAGGCTGAGACCAGCCTGATTGGCAAGTTCCGGGGTGTCGGCGTCGATCACAATGAGCACTACCTTGTGGTACTGGGGAAAGGCCTTCTTGTAGTCTTCATAAACTATACGAAAGTGGAGATCCTCGGACAGCATATCTTCGGTATCAGTGCTGATGCCCAGGTTTTTGACCGTGTAGTAAAGGAGCCCACCTGTAGCCGCTATCCCCAAAATCACTGTCAATAGGGCGAACCGTTGGACCTTATCTACCCACCAGGCCAGTATTTGGCCCAATTTTCCTTTGGCTTGGTTAAGCATTTTCCCGTGTGCTCCGGGGTCGTTTAAACAGACTCGATTTGGCGTTCGTTGTATGAGGAGATGGTTGGGGAGGAGAGGTGTGAATAGAACGAGACAAAGTATCCGGTCCGGGGCTCCAAGAGACGGAGGCCATGTGTGAGGGAAAATCCAAGGTTCTTATCAAGGAGAACTCTCTTTGCCTGAGTAACTGCAGATCTTTTCGTCCAGCTTGTTAATTAAGGCCTCAAAACCGTTTCTTTTCAGAAAAGTGGTGTAATCAGATCTCTTCAGCGAGAGGTCGCTGACGCCATTGGCAGTGACATTGATTACCCTCCATCTATGTTTGTGCCTTTTGAGGGTGTAGTCCAGTTCTATCTTTTCACCATCAGGTTTGATCAGGAGGGTATTTACTATTATGCGACCGCGGCGTGATTCTTTTTCAGAGACCAATCTGAATTGCTCACCAGAATAACCATCAAAGCGGTGGGCATAGGTGGCGATACTCAATTTCTCAAAGATCTCCAAGAACTTGGCCTTTTGCTCGTCGTCGAATGTACGCCAGTACCTTCCCACTACGATCCGGGCTATGAAAGGGAGGTAAAAGGTCTCCTTTATGACGGGGGCGAGCTGTTTGTATCGGCCCTGGTACCCGATTTTTTTGGCCTCCTTCATGACCCCCAGAAGCGAGGCGTGCAGGTTCTGAACGACCTGTGTCGGAGGAGCAGGTTCTGCGGAGAAGACCATCATTGGGAAGACGGTTATTAAGGCTGTCAAAAACAGGAACCGAAAAAAGTTCATAAAAAACCAATAACCCAAAAACTTTACCGGGTCAAGGCGTTGCATGATTTTGAAGGTGAGAGCAATTTTTTATTGCAAAAATATTCATATGAGCTATTATAAGAGCGATTGAAAGGCAATGAAATGGGCGAGTTTAGTTAAGGGGCCAATAAATGACACCGATTCTTATCATCATACATGTTGCTGTTTGCGTGGCACTTATCCTTATTGTCCTATTGCAAAAAGGCAAAGGGGCAGGTATGGGTGCCGCCTTTGGCGGTTCCAGTCAAACTGTTTTCGGAAGTGCAGGTGCAACATCTTTCCTGCACAAAGTTACCACAATTGTGGCCATTGTATTCATGTTGACTTCGCTGGGCCTGTCGATGTTTATGGGGAAAAGAGTCACCACCTCTATTATGAAGGATGTCTCTCAGCCGCAGATTCCGGCTGCACAAACAAGTGAAGCTCCAACTCAAACCGGGGATACACAGAAAAAGCCTTGATATCAGGAATAGAGTTGCCGAAGTGGTGGAATTTGGTAGACACGCTATCTTGAGGGGGTAGTGGGCCACGCCCGTGCGGGTTCAAGTCCCGCCTTCGGCACCACCAATAAAATCAGGTGCTTACGTCACCAAGCCCTTTTTCGGAAGGGCTTATTTTTTGGGTTTGGTCAATGTTTTGGTCAATAAATGCGAAAAATACCTCTATGGGGAATAGGGGACGTACATAAGATTATAAGTTGACAGGGGAAATTGAACATGATGATCGGTATGCATGCCAAGAAAATCACGCATAGATGCCCCAGGGGCTCTTCAGCATGTCATCGGTCGAGGAATTGACCGCCAAGCGATTTTTTCGGACGAAGCGGATTATAAGGATTCTTTAGAGCGGCTTGGACAAATATTGTCAGAGAGCAATACCTCCTGCTATGCATGGGCATTGATACCGAATCATGCCTTATGTTGAGCTCAACATAATATATGGTTAGATAGGAGCGCCCATGCATAGCAGGCTGTTTTTGTTTGAGGTAACAGCATACCCAGGCGGTCAAGGAAATTGTCCTTGTCCTTATTGTCCTTAAATATCTTTCGGCGTTCTATCCCACGAATGATAATGTGGTTCAGAACACCGGAGGTATCGAGGCGGGCTAATCTTGGCATGAAGCTTCTATTATCAGTATGCCAACATCATGTCAAGTTAGTTACTTATTGATGGACGTCCCCCATTTCACTTCTCCCCAAAGACCACGCAATTGTACCGGCCTGCGTTTCTTCTCTAAGAGTTCCCAGTATCGCAGGACTTCGTAAAGCGCCGAGCGGGAACAGCGCAAGTCCATCCGCGCTATGAGCTCATCCAAGCTAAAACGTGGATGTTCCACCTTCTCCTCAATGATACGCAGCTCCAATTCATCGGAGATTTTCCCTCGACCCCGGCCGGGCTGTATCCAATCCACCAACCCCCACGCGCCGTAGTGCCGAAAGCGATGCAGGTACTTGTAAAAGGTTGGTCGCGACATACCATAGCGGCGAATTGTATCCCCTGACTTGCGCTTCTGATTCAAGCCCAGTTCCCGAAATAACTCGAAGCGTAATTGCAGTACTTCCTCAGGCTTGTAGAACGTGCCCTTGCGATCTGTCTTGTTTCGCGTCGGCCCCGTTTGTGACGCCAACCACCGAATCGCCCGTACGCTTTGCTGGATTCCATGCCAGTAGACCTGATCATTCTCGTCGCGGTTATTCCCGATTCCGTGGCAATGCAAGACATGGCTGATCGTACGCAGCGTGGGGCGCGGTGTTAAGCCAAGCGACTCGGCGAAACGCAATATCATCGTCTCAGTGGCCTTGGGCCTGGTCATCTTCACCATCAAAGCGAGACGTTCAAGCTTGTGATTCTGGTTCTTTGCGCCCAACTCAGGGTAGAGCGCAGCGTTTCCGTGCTTGATGAATGCGGTCTCCAGGCGGTAGAAGTCAGTTCTGGAACAACGAGCAGCTTTGCAGGTTGTGGTGATGGAATTCCGTTTCATCCAAACACTACGAAGCATCTCGTAGTTGTGCACAACCGGATCGTCGATAAAGAAAGGCACATCAGGATTGGGTGCCTTCGGCAGCGCATGGGCGACCATTGAAGGAAGCTCGGCCAGATAGCTCATTTGTTTCCGGGTGAAGATCATGGCCCAGATTGTAAATGCCTAACCTGGATAAGTCAAGCTTTTTTGTATACCCCCATACCGAACATGGAGAATTTGCCTCAACTTGAGATAACCCATTGAAACAATACAAATAATTAACAATGACCATGATCAGACAAGGTCGAGTCCAGGAGTGGCCGCAGATAGGATTTCCACCACAGGGATAAAATCTCCTTATCTATAGAGGGGTTAGGGCTCAAACCGCCCGTTTTGCGACTATTCGATTAGGGGGTTTACATTTTGTTCGGAATGGCTATTTACACCGCGGTAAAATGTCCTAATTTTTCAACTGGTTGCTTCAGCAACGCATCCAAAACCACGACGAAAACTGTACCTAAAACGGTGCGGAATGGTCTGGAAAAAGATTATGAAAAGCCTTTGCAAGGAGGCAGGGGTTAAATATTTTCGCTTCCATCCTCTAAGACATGCCGGTGCATCTATAATGGACGGAAACAATGTGCCAATAGGGGCAATCCAGAGAATTCTAGGTCATGAAAACAGGCGGGCGACTGAGATCTACCTGCATAGCATCGGAGAATTGGAGCGTAATGCAATTGCCGTGTATGAGAAGGCCCGGCAAAATTCTCACATAAATTCACACACAGAAGATTTCAACCCAAAAAAAGAGGGTTAAGGCTGCCCCCCTAACCCTCCTAAAACATTATGGTTTTACTGGTGCCGAGACGCAGAATTGAACTGCGGACACGGGGATTTTCAGTCCCCTGCTCTACCGACTGAGCTATCTCGGCACAATGCGTGCTTTATAGCTATTATCCCATGTCAGGTCAAGACCATTTTGCGGTCAAGACGATTTCTCCTCCGGTTCTTCCAATTCAAGATCCAGTTCCAATGTTTCAAGCACTTCTTGGTCACTGGTGGGGGGCAAATCCAAACCGTCCGTTCCTTCCTGGAGTGCTGAATCCAATGGCTCCACCTCAAGGAGGATGTCATCTTCCTTCTCCAGTATTTTAAGCACTTCTCGGTCACCGGTGGAGGGCAAGTCCAAGGCGTCACCCTCCTCCTGGAGTATTGAATCCAGTGGTTCCACCTCAACGAGGATGTCATCTTCCTTCTCCAGTGTTTCAAGCACTCCTTGGTCACCGGTGGCGGGCAAATCCAAGGCGTCACCCTCCTCCTGGAGTATCGAATCCAGTGGTTCCACCTCAACGAGGATGTCATCTTCCCTCGCCGGTGTTTCAAGCACTTCTTGGTCGTCGGTGGAGGAGAAGTCCAGATTGTCAATTCCCTCATCGAAGGTCAAATCTAAAGGCTCCGGTTCAATGGAGGGCTCTTCTTCTCCAATAGGTACCTCATCAAAGGAGGACTCTGGTTCACCCTTTATCAAATCATCGAGGTGGATAAAGTCCATTTCAGACGGTTCGGATACCTCTTCGTCAGCTTCTTGTTCTTCAAATTCGAAGTCTCCTAGCTCAATAGTGAATTCTTCCGAACTTTCCTCTAAAGGGAAATCCGTGGATTGACCTTCCTCAAGGACCTCCCTATCCGAAGCTTGGGGCGAAAGTATTTCTCCCTCAGGAGCGAATTCCGATGACACGCCAACTTCTCCACCGGGCCCTATACCTGGTTCAGCGCTCGATCCTTCGAATTCTCCGATCAAGGTCCCGAGCAGAAAGGGAGGATCGACCTTATGGGCGGGAAGGTTCATCCTGTCCCTCTCAGAGGAGACATCTTTCTTGCATTTTGGGCAGTTTTCGTTATGATCGAAGCTGACGTACCCGCACTTGGGGCATTTCATGATTATCTCCAGTAAAGATCCGGGTCCAGAGGGCCCGGCTTTGGTTTACCCCAGAGGGGATAAGTCTACCAAAACTTCATTGGCTAATGGAGTGGTGGAGTACTGGAGTGTTGGAGTGCTGATAAAGAACCTTGAACACATATGATGGATCGCACAAAACAGTTGTTGTTTCCGAAAAAATAATCGCCTTCCACGGTGTTCCAATACTCCATTACTCCAATACTCCATTACTCCATGTCAAACCATACAAACGCAGAGCCGTTTTGCTCTGACCCGGTCCAGAGGGCCGGGTTTTCCCTTCTGAATAAATGGGCGTATGGGAATTATCGACACTTCTTGATGGCATTCCTTGCAAGTTTGTCACAACGTTCATTTTCCGGATGTCCATTATGTCCTCTAACCCACACCCATTCTATTTTATGTGACCGGCTCCATTTTAGCAAGTCTTCCCACAGATCCCTGTTTAGGACGGGTTTTTTTTGAGAATTGATCCAATTGCGCCTTTCCCATCCAGAGATCCATTGGGTCATGCCCTTCACCACATAGCTGGAATCGGTGAACACTTTTACCTTGCAGGGCCTCTTGAGTTGCCGCAGGGCCTCTATTACAGCCAATAATTCCATTCGGTTGTTCGTAGTCTTACCTTTACAACCTGAAACCTCCTTTACACGCTGACCATATCTTAAAATCGCCCCATAGCCGCCGGGGCCAGGGTTGCCCTTGCAGGCACCATCGGTGAAGATTTCTACGATTTTCTCTTCCTTTTGCCCCATGGTTTATCAGACTCGCCGGTATCACCATTTTCATCATCAGGCATTGCGAAAAACCCCGTTAGGGATCACCGATTTTTGACTTTCCCCTTTTTCGGTGGCAAGATGCCTGGACGGTGACCACTTCGGATCTACGGCACCAATCCAGGGAAAAAGAGAAAGGGGAAGCCGGCCAATGTCTCATACGAACCCAATGTTTGACTTTTTCGAGCTTGTAAATTCCCGTGACCTGAGGCGGCTCGCGGGTCTCTTGACCGATACTGCTGAATTCTATTTCCCAAAGACCCGCCCTCTGATCGGAAAGGAACGTATACTGCGCTTTTTCGGCATTCTTTTCCGGCAGTATCCTGAGCTGGTTTTCGAGATCCAAAGGACCATTGTCCAAGGCCCCTGGGCCGCCGTTCACTGGACGAATCGCGGTGCCAACAGGCGACAGGAACCTTACGAGAACGAGGGTGTTACAATCTTGGAAATGGAAGGGTCAAAGGTCAAGTTCATCAGCGATTTCTTTAAAGATACTGAGAAATTTTAGCCCTTCTTGCCGATTCGGCCCCTTATTCGTACAGTCAGTTCCGGTTTTTCGGGATAATTGGTCTTCAGTTTCAAGAATCCGGTATAGGTCTGGGGTGGGCCGGGGATACTCTTGAACTTGATCCGATATTTTTTGCCTTTCTCGATCTCTTCTATGGTGTAAGACAATTTATCTTTCAGATTAAACTCGATGGGGTTTATCTTCAACGGCTTATCCAGTTCGGCCTTGATGTCAACTACCCGGGTGATGCTTTGACCTTCCTTCCCATAGAGGCGAACATACCGGGATGAAAGGTGGATTAGGACTTTGACATGGGCCTTTAGCCTCAGAACCAACATCTTTGTGTTCGGGTCGTTGTGGTAGACCTTTGCACTCTTCTGCACGGATCCCTGGTATCCCTTGGTCGTTACCTGGAGCTTGATTTTTCCCTCCCCACCCGGGGGAATGGCCTTGTCAAAGTGGGCCACTGCACAGCCTCACCCCGGTTTGACCTTCGTTATCTTTAGTGTTTCGTCTCCCTCGTTAAAGACTCGGAAGGTATGCTCAATAACTTCTCCTTCTTTGATATCTTTGAAATCGTGTACCTGTTCTTTTATAACAATTTTTGGGCCCTTGGTCTCCCGGGCAAAAACCCAATTGCCAAGAAAGGCAAAGAGAAAAAATAGCACAAAAACGGTCTGCCAAGTCCTTTTCATGGGTCGCTCCTCCACAGAGAGGGGCAAGAAACCGCTTACAGGTCTCTAGCGTGAGTTTATTACAAAATCTTGCCTTAAATCTTTAACTTGCCGAAATTACACCTAATTCCTTTGAATTTTGTGTATACACTGATTAAAATATTTCTGATTCGTCTTGACATTCCAGACTTTTCTGATAGGCTTGCCGTGTTGATATTAATTAAGGTAAATTCAGTGTATACAACTATCCCACCCCATTTTTTCTGCAAAATCAACCGGATACACTATCTTTTTCCGTGGTATCTAATAAACTTACGCTAGGCTCCTATCTCATGCTGTAGTTCATAGCTGATCATATCTAGCTTTACCGTAAAATCGATGTTTTCAACCAGACAGCACTCCGGCACAGTGATTCTGGTAGGCGAAAAGTTCAGGAGGGCATTCACCCGGGCCTTCAAGAAAAGGTCTGCCACGGCTTGGGCTGCAGAAGGGGGGGTGGTGATAACGCCAATTTCGATCTTTAGATCCTCAACGGTCTGGTCCAAATCCTTTATGTCCATAATCTTGAGGCCGGCAGGTGTGGTTTTCCCGATCTTCCTGGAATCATTGTCAAAAGCAGCAATGCACCTGAAACCTCTGGCGGATAGATTCTGGTGCTGCAGGAGGGCAGAGCCCAAATTGCCGATGCCCGCGATGCCCAGGTTCCAATCTCGGTTTACGGCCAGGATTCTCTTTATGTGGGCCTGAAGATCGATTACGTCGTAACCGACACCCCGGACACCGAATTCCCCAAAGTAACCAAGGTCCTTCCTCACTTGGGCGGGATTTCCCTGACACAGCCACGCCAATTTTTCCGAGGAAACCATGCGGTAACCATCAAATTCCAAGAGTTCCAACTGTCTGTAATAGATGGAAAGCCTTGTAATGGTCGCCTTTGGGATTTTCGCTGATTTTGTCATTTGTTTCCGCGTCTCTAAGCGTTCAGCCACCAAGCCCAAACGGCACAAAGGAAGGATACGGCGATAAAAGAATTATGTTATAATCTTGTTGACTTACTGCCTTTTTGGCCACCGTATGACCTTGCTTCTTGTCGGGCCTTCTCGATTTGGACCCCACGAATCAGCGGTTCGAATTTTAGGTTAACACTAAACCCCTGAACCCGTGAATGGTTACCCCCAAATATCTAAGGGGTATCTTTAGCGCCTAAATGATCATACGTCAATAGTATAGGACAATTTGGACCTATTCGCAAGATGGTATTCGGGCAGTCACTACCCGAACGCTCAAGGCTTTATCAAAAACAGATTTGTAATGACAATTTCCTCCGCATGATATATAGTCTTTGATCGAAAATCCCGTTTTTTCGGTCAAGAATTCGAAGTCTGAAGCACAAAAGAGGAGACAATGACCAAAACTCCTGTCGCCTCAGGGTTCATTCAAATCAAGGAGTAGATTTATTTTGCAACGTCGAGGTTTAGAGAGCACCGGAAAGAAATGGTCGAACACCACGGTGCCCATTAATATTGAAAATTGACATTTCCGAGACGTTAATTTCAGAAAGCGGAAGCCGTCAACCGTCGAGCGAGTCTCGCCTTTGGGGATCAGGCCGGTATGAGAAACGGTAAGCCAGGTAAGACGACGAAGCCCTCTTTAAAAAGCCCACCCAAGAATCCTAACCCACAAGAAAGCTCCTCAAGTGAAAATATTCTGACTGCCTGGGATAGAGCGGCAGGAGAGCGTTATCATGTATTTATGGAAAGTATCGAAGACGGCGTCTACGAAGTAGATATCCACGGCAACTTTCTATACTTCAACAACTCGCTTTGTAAGATCTTTGGATACCCCGGGGAAGAGATACAGTTTCAGAGTTTTACGAAATTCATGGATGAAGCCCATGGAAAAAAGGCCTTTGAGAATTTCAACAGGATATACAGGACGGGCAAAGGTTTTACTGACCTCATCTGGAAAATCATAGACAAGAAGGGGAAAACCAGAATCATTGAGCTTTCGGCCAATCTGATTGAAAATGAAAAGGGAGAAAAGATAGGGTTTCGAGGCATAGCCCGCGATATCACCGAGGAATTTGCGGCACGGGAGGCCCTTGAGAAATCAGAGAAAAGGTACAGGACCCTCCTCGATTTTGTCCCGTATCCCATCGTGGTGTTTACCTTAGATGGACGCGTCTCATATCTCAACCCCGCATTTACGGAGATCTTCGGTTGGACCCTTGAAGAGTTGGAAGGGAAGACCATCCCCTACGTTCCCCCTGGATTGGAGCAGGAGACAACCGAGGCGATAAAGAGGCTTTTCGAAGAAAGGATTATCTTGCGGTATGAGACCCAAAGGCTGACCAGGGACGGCCGGGTCCTGGATGTGGTGTTCAGGGCCGCCGTTTATTCGGAGACAGAGGATGAGCCTTCCGGCGAACTGGTGATTCTCAGGGATATTACGCAAGAGAAGCGGATCGCCCGCAATAATGAGGCCTTGCTCCGAATAAGCATGGCCCTGCCTGAATACCCCGATCTGGATGAACTTCTCGATTACATCAGCGGAGAGATCAAACTCCTCTTAGAGGTGGAAGGGGCCTTGGTCATTCTGCTGGATGAAGAAAAGGATGAGTTATACTTTGAGGCCGCGGCCCATGACGATTCAGACGCTGAAAAGAGGATAAAGGAGATCCGATTTCCTGCCAGTAAGGGCGTGGCGGGTAGGGTGATTCGAACCCGAGAGCCCGTTGTTGTTCTGGATACATCCAAAGATACCGATTTTTACGAGGATGTGGATGTTCAGGCGGGATTTATGTCCAAGAATCTCCTGGACGTACCTCTGAGGAGCAAGGACAGGATTATCGGGGTGCTGTGTGCCATGAATAAGAAGGCAGGCGTCTTTGACAAGACAGATGCCGAATTTCTCAGTATGATCGGCGGCACCGTGGCCCTATCCATTGAAAATGCAAGGTTTTCAAAGGAGATTCAGAGGGCCTATAGGGAGGTAACGAGCCTGAACCGGGCAAAGGATCGGGTCATAAATCACCTCTCCCATGAACTCAAGACACCCCTATCCGTGCTTAGCGCCTCCATGAATATCCTTTCAAAGAGGCTTTCTTCCCTCCCGCAAGAGACCTGGCGACCTACCATTGAAAGGGCACAGAGGAACTTGGGGCGAATCTTGGAACTCCAGTACCAGGTGGAAGACATTATGCGGGGCAGATATTATGACACCCCTCATGTTCTTTCCTGGATGTTGAATGAATGTGCTGACGAACTGGAGAGCCTTGTCGCCGAAGAGGTGGGTGAAGGAGCGATCGTTGAGACGATCAGGAGGCGTATTGATGAAATTTTTGGCCCAAAGGAGAGCGCATCCGAAGAGATCTTTCTGGATAAATTTGTCTCTGAGGTCCTTGAAGGGGCCAAACCACTCTTTCCCCATCGGCAGGTGGGCTTGCAAATAAGCCTCCAGCCCGTTCCGGCCATCAAGATGCCCCCGGACGTCCTGAAAAAGGTCATCATGGGGTTGATCAAAAACGCGGTGGAAAACACACCGGATGAAGGGAAGATAGAGATCTTCGTGAGAAAGAAGGGTAAAGGCGCTGAATTGACCGTCAGGGATTACGGTGTTGGGATTACCAGCGCTAACAAAAGGCATATTTTTGAGGGCTTTTTTTCTACCCAGGAAACCATGGATTATTCCTCCAAGCGACCCTTTGACTTTAATGCCGGCGGAAAGGGGGCTGATCTGTTGCGGATGAAGATTTTCTCTGAGCGCTATAACTTTCAGATTAACATGATCTCTTCAAGATGCGGTCATATACCCCTTGATAGAGATATATGCCCGGGCAAGATAAGCGCCAGCGATTTTTGCAGACAAAAAGAGGATTGTCACAAATCCGGTGGAACCACATTTGCGGTCTTTTTCCCTCCAAAAGATTGAAGGGGTCGTCGTCCAGGGATAGCATCTGGCAGTGGATAAGATCTCGCTTGCTATCCCTTGATTTGAAATTTGATACTTGAGTGTTCTAGCCACTGGAGGTTTTAGGTGTCAGGAGGGTTTTGCTGAAATCAAGCGGTTTGACGCAACACCTTGAATTGTAAAAAATTGTTGCTTGTGAGAGATAAAAAAACAGACACAATACGTAACAATCTAAATGCTTTAGAGGCGTAATATGGATGATGAGATACGGTCTTCATTTTTTCAGACTGTGGGCAAGGAAGGGTATTCACGAAAGTTGGGGCTGAAGCTGGTGGATGTGAAACCGGGAAATGCCATCGTCCGAATGGTGCCCCGGGGCGACGACACCAATATCTTTGGCACGGTGCATGGTGGGGTCATCTTTTCTCTTATGGATGAGGCCTTTCAGGTTTCCTGCAATTCACACGGAAGGGTGGCCGTGGCCCTAAATGTAAATGTGGTGTTTCATAATCCTGCAAAGGAGGGACGTGGGTTGAAGGCGGAATCCAGGGAAATTCATTGCTCCCAAAAGACAGCCACTTATGAAATAAAGGTTACAGATGAAGAGAACGTCCTGATCGCCTCATGTCAGGCCCTTGCTTACAGGAAAAAAGAGAGGCTCCCGTTTTTGGATAGGTAGCCCCAGCTGTTTTTGGCCTTACCAAAGAGGAAAGAACACGGCACTTTTGGCTACCATGTTGACAAAAAGCAAAAAATTCAATATGTTCACTTAGAACTTGGCTCCACTCCCTTCTTCCATTGGCCTCCGGCCCCCAGGGCCGATGCCCACGGAGGGATTGCTCGCTTCCGGCTCAGAGAGGGTATTGGACTGACGGAAGGGGTGGGTTGACAGGCCATTCTCTTCAATAGGAGTGTATCCGTGATTATCCATTGTCAAGAGTGCGGGACAAGATTCAATATTGATGAAACCCTGCTCAAGGGTTCGGGTACAAAGGTAAAATGTTCCGTCTGCAAACATATCTTTGAGGCATATCCTCCCGATGAGGTGTTCGGTGAAGAGCCCCCGGTGAGTGCCGGCGAGCGGGAACAAATTGAGGAACCGCCCGCAGCTGAAAAGACGGATCAGGAGATAGACTTTGACAAGCTCTTCGAAGACTCCCTGGAAGATTTGGGTGGATTAGAGGCAGACGCCCCTGAAGTCCTTGAGGAGCCTGAAGAAGAGGTTCCAGACGAAGAAGAACTGCCCGAGAAAGATATCCCTTCTACGGATTTCGATGCCGAGCCCCACCCGGGTTACCCGGAGGAGAGAGAGTTCCCTGCTGAAATTCCCTATCAAGACAGACCCAGAAAATCCCACTTCTTGTCAGTTTTTCTAGTGATCATCCTGTTGCTCGTAGGAGGAGCGGTCGCCATTTTTTTCTGGGCTCCCGAGCTTATTCCCGATTCTTTGTCCATACTAAAGCCGACAGACAAAGGGGAAACTGCCGATTCAAGTGCCAGGCTCCTTTCATTTAAGGACGTAACGGGATCTTTTGTTAACTCCAAAAAGGCAGGGCATTTATTTGTAATCAGGGGACTGGTCAGGAACAAGTATCCGAAGAGCCGGAGTTTTGTTCTGGTGAAGGGTACAATTTTGGATGACAAGGGCAAGGTGGTAAAGCAAAAGTTGGCCTATGGTGGCAATACCTTTAAGGCGGAAGCGCTCAAGGAACTCCCGATGGAGGAAATCAACAAGGCCTTGGAAAACCGCTTTGGCAAGGGCAAAAAAAATCTGAATGTGGCGCCCGGCGCATCCATCCCTTTCATGATCGTATTTGGTGATTTACCCGATAATCTGAGCGAATTCACTGTCGAAGCGGTTAGTTCATCGCCGGGGAAGTGAAACCCAAGGTTGATTAAAAGCGATGCTCAAAACCGCAGCTGTGGTGGAATCTCCCACCCCCGGTAATTTCCTGAAATCTTCCCAGCTGGTTGGGATTTTACCGTGGAACTCGTTAACAACCACCTGGGCTGCGCTGTGTAAATTGCGCGCCCGGGCATAGTATCCCAAACCTTCCCAGGTCTTTAGCACAGCCTGCAGGGTAGTCGCTGCCAACCTTTTTACGTCCGGGAAGCGTCCTAGAAATTCCCGATAATACGGTTCTTACCTGGGTTTGTTGCGACATAACCTCTGAAACCCATATGGCGAAGGGATCGGTCGTTTGGCGCCATCCCCTCCTGTTTATCTTTTCAGAAAATGCGAAAAAAAGAGGGTGAATCTGGTCTCGCCCGAATGATAACAGACGTCCTTGTTCGTGCAAAAACGACACTGACTAATCCTACCGGGACAGCTATCGCTCTCTTCCGGTATAAAACGACATCTTGAGGAGGCCATGTCTATCTTGAAACCGTATCGTTCGGAAAAAATCTTGATGCGCAGAAGGTCAGTCCCTTTCCCTCCGGCATTGAAGTCAAAGGGTTTCCTGGTGGAATATGCCATGGTGTCCTGGGTCGAAAAAAATCCTTCAAATATGCGCCTTTGATCCTCTTCGGTAATGCCAACGCCGTAGTCATGCACGGTAAACTCGGTCCCTTTCCCCCGTTTCTTTACGCTCACGACCACCTTTCCTTCGTCAGGGGTGTTTTCTACAGCGTTTTTGATGAGGCCATCGACGACCTTCTGCAGCACGTCTGAGGGAATGCATATGGACGGGGCTTCGCTAATGTGCGTAATAATCTCCATCTCTCGATGTGCGGATTTGGTCTCCAGGTCCTCAAGCCTTTCCCTCACATAATTGGCCAGATCGATCTTCGATGCAACGCTCTCCTTCGGACCGAATATCTCTTCAATCCGTTTTGTGATGCGGCTGGTAATAGGACCATCCCCCACCTCCTGGGCAATCAGCGTCTCCAGTTCATCGCTACACTGATCAAGTAGCACGGAGAGGAGTCCGTAGGCCCTGTACTGTCTATGCTGCATGATGTCTTCGGCCTGGTACTGGATCTCCAAGAGACGATTCAGATTCCTTTGAGCCCTTTCAATGGCCGGCCTCCAAGTCTCTTCGGGAATGCCGGTCATTTTCTTTGCCAGGATACTCAATGAACCCAAGAGAACAGAAAGGGGCGTTTTCAGTTCATGGGACAGATGGTTGATGACCTTATCCTTTGCTCTGCTCAAGCTTGTGACCTCCCTGTATGCCGCCCTCAGTTCATCTGAAACCCTGGCGTTTTCAATAAAGAGAGAAACCGTACCGGCGATCATGGTCAACAACTCAACATCTGTTTGGTCAAAGCTCTCCTCCCTTTTGTTGCGGGCACAAAGAACTCCGATGATCCGATCACTGCTCCTCAAAGGCACCTCCAGCATGTTTTTTGTATCGAAGCCTATTTGCTTATCGACTCCGGGATAAAAATCCGGATCCTTGGATGCATCAGAAACAATAACCGGTTCTCCGGTCCTGACAACTTTACCTGCCACGCTCTTATTGGCAGGGAAGTGAAATTTTTTTATCTTTTTCTGGGTGGCCGTATCGTCATGGGCAGCGCCCACGTACGAGAATTCATTTTTCTCTTCGTCCAACAATATGACGAGCGCGACCTCAGCGTTTATAAGTACTCTGATCTCATTACTGATGTAATCCAGCAATTCCTCCAACTCAGGATAGGCGGGCAGGGCCGTGCTGATCCGAAGAAGGGCCTCCTTGTCGCGGGCCATCCTTTTTTCCTGGGTGACGTCCCGGAGGAAGACCAATTCCCCGGCCTCCTCACCATCGTCTCCATAAAAGAGCGCAACTCTCATGGCCACATCAAGTACACGGCCGTCTTTGGTCAATCTTCTTGACTCCAATCGACGTATGAATTTCTTCTTGAAAAGCGTTTTGATACCTTCCCTTGTTTCCTCTCTGAGATCAGGCGGAACATAAGGAATGTGTTTCCCTTCCAGTTCTTTAAGGGTCCAACCAAAGGTCTCAGTAAAGGCGGGATTCACATAGTTTACTCTGCCGTCCAGTTTGAATACGACCATAGGATAGGGCACAAAATCGAGCAGATTCTTGGCCCATTTTTCAGCCCTGCGGCTTGCCTCGTACTGGCGTTGATAATCTGCCTGCGATTTCCGCAGAGCCTCCTGTGCCTTGATTTTCTCTGTTACATCTCGTGCAATCCCCCGAAAGCCGACCTTTTTATTCTTTTTGTCCCTCACGAGATGGGCCGATAATTCAATAATCCTCGTTTGTCCTTCCTTGTCGACAATCTCCCATATTACATCTGAAAATCCCTCGTGGGTCACCCAGATTTCGGTAAACACATTGTAGGCGCCTCTGGCGTGTTTTTTGTCCATAAAATTGGCAAAATTCTTTCCCTGGATCTCTTCCCTTGGATATCCGAAGCTTTTGCAAAGGGCATTGTTAAAGTATGTAAAATCTCCGTAGGTATCGGTTTCATAGACACCATCGCCAATACTTTCAATAAAATCCCTGTAGCGCTCATCGGTCAGTGAGTCGCATGAAGTCATTTCGGTCATATCCATTTCCTTTGACATTGGTTTCCAGTCATTGTGAATGTTATGGAAGAGCTTCTGTTATTTGCTTCGACGTTTGCCGTTTCATAGCAACATTCCTGTCAAATACAACAGGGTGATAAGGGAATCGAGTGAACCTTTGAGATATAGCACAAAAAGCCAAAATAGACGCGGGAAAAAGCGTGCACCAGTTCCATCCCGGCCCACAATCCAGCTTATCGTGTGGCAACAGGGCATTATGATCCAATCGCGCCGGAATCGTGACCCTTTCGGCATAAAGAGATTGTCAAAGCCTCCCATTTCGTCTGAAGGACAGCACTGGCGGGCGGGTGACTTCCTGATTCTCTATGAAACCACTAGAAAAAGCTTTTGGGGTAATCACGCGGAAGAGACTTGAAGGATTTCCCCACCCGATCATTTGTGGTGGGTTTCTCCTTGACACCCAATCCCCCATGTTCCTATACTTCACCCAACAGAAAGCGAGTTGCGGAATTCCATTGTTCCTGGCTCGCTTTTTACCATACCCAGACTGCCATCGAGGGGTAGAGAGCTGCGATCGTCGTAGCCTCCAACCCGGCGTTACAAATCGGGTGGGGTTGGCTTGAGATATTTCTGTCGCTCAGGAAACACCGTTACCATACGAGGGGGCAACCACATGAAGGAAATAAACATTTATGGCCGGGGCGGCCAGGGGGCCGTCACTGCTGCCCAGATACTGGCCACGGCAGCCTTTGAAGAGGGGTATTGGCCCCAAACCTTTCCGAAGTTTGGGGGAGAAAGGCGGGGTGCTCCCGTGGTGGCCTACGTCAGGGTGGACGATGAACCCATCGTCATCCGTACAAAGGTCTATGCGCCCGATGTGGTGGTGGTCATGGATTTCAATCTTTTTAAGATGCTGGACCCCTTGGGTGATATAAAACCCGACGGGACAGCCATTATCAATTACCCTGACCATGGGGAGGGGCTTCCCTCATCCATTTTAGAAAAGGCAGGCAGTCTCTTTACGGTCGATGCCACGAAGATTGCCCACCAGGTTTACGGGAAGACCACCATCCCCATCACCAATGTGATCATTCTGGGGGCCTATTGCGCCGCCATCAAGGATATCTCCATACAATCGATTTATGAAGCTTTGCCTGATTTTTTTCCCGTGGAAAAGATAGAATTGAATTGGAAAGCAGCTCAGATGGGCTACAAAAATCTGCGAGGTTTATGATGACCCAGTCAAAGGCCCTAGGCCCAGATCCTCTAAAACTGTATACCTATAGTGACTTACCCATAGGCGCGACTGCCATCGGGATCCCCCCCGAAAAGAGAAAGACCGGGTTATGGCGGTACATGAGGCCGGCATTCCTGGAGAGGATTCCGCCCTGTCAGGAGGGCTGTCCTCTGGGGAACTGGATTGATAGATTCAACGCGGGGGTTACGGATAAGGAACTGGATCAAGCCTGGTGGGCACTGAGACTCGAGAATCCATTCCCCGGCGTCTGTGGGAGGGTTTGTTACCATCCATGCCAGGAATCGTGCAACCGAAAGGATATGGAGGGAGCCCTGTCGATTCAGGCCATGGAACGGCACCTGGCAGACCATTTTTTCCACAAGAAGTCCAAACCCCTCCGGCTCGGGAAAAATCAGGGCAAGAAGACGGCGGTTGTGGGGTCGGGACCGGCCGGATTGAGCTGTGCCTATTTTCTGGCCCTGATGGGATATGACGTTACGGTATTCGAAGCCCAGGCGGACCCCGGAGGGATGCTGAGCCAGGTGATTCCGAGATACAGACTTCCAAAGGAGGTGCTTGTCAGAGACCTGGAGAATATTCGCGAGGCAGGCGTGGAGATCCGGGTCAACAGCCCCATCGGAAAGGACCTCACTCTCGGCCGCCTTCAAGAAAACGGGTACCAGGCCATTTTTATTTCGGCTGGCGCTCCCTTGAGCCGAAAACTCTCTATGGAAGGTGTGACGTTGGATGGCGTATACTGGGGAGTTGAGTTTCTGAGGGAGGTCAACACCGGCAAACCCACCGCCCTGAACGGGGATGTGGTGGTTGTCGGAGGCGGGAACGTGGCCATCGATGTGGCCCTGACCGCCCTTCGTCTTGGGGCCGGTTCGGTCCGGATTGCCAGTCTGGAATCAAGAGCCGAAATGCCTGCCCATTCTTGGGAGCAAGACGATGCCCTTGAAGAAGGAGTGTCCTTCCACAACGGCTGGGGGCCCAAACGGATTCTGGGCGAGGATGGAAATGTCGTGGGCATAGAGCTCAAGCGCTGTATCTCGGTCTTTGATAAAGAAGGCCGGTTCGCACCGGTCTACGACGAGGCCGTCACCGAAACTTTCAAGGCAGAGGCCGTGATCATGGCCATCGGTCAGGCCACTGACCTCTCTTTCCTGGAAGGAAGCGGTATACAAATCGAACCGGGAGAGACAATCCAGGTTGATCCGGTGACCCTGCAGACCACTGTTGCGGAAATCTTTGCTGGAGGAGATAGTATCGATCAACCGAGGAGCGTTTCCGAGGCCATCGGTTCGGGCAAACGTGCGGCGATCGCCATGGACCATTTCCTGAGGGGAGATGACCTGGCGGAGATCGTTCAAAAGGGGGCTTTAGCCCGAACCATGCGTGAACACCTTGACCTCGACGTGAACCCAGCGCCCAGGTGTCGAAAAGCCGCTACGCTGGAGGACCTGAACCTTGCTTATTGCAGCTCTCTTCCACCTCACCAACCCCGCAAATTGTCTCCTGTGGATCGCGCCGGCAACTTCAAAGAGATCAACATCGGGATGGCTCCGGAGGAAATCACTGAAGAGGCAAAACGCTGCCTGAGCTGCGGTGTCTGCAGAATGTGCGGAAACTGTTATCTTTTCTGCCCGGATGGCGCGGTTCAACTCGACTCAAGCACGGACCGTTATGCCATTGATTATGATTATTGCAAGGGCTGCGGGATATGCCAGAATGAATGCCCCGCCGGGGCCATCGTGGTTGAAGTGGAAGGAGTAGGATAGTCGTGGAAAAGCGAAAGATGTTGACCGGAAACTACGCGGCAGCCCATGGGGCCAGGTTGGCCCGGGTGGAAGTGGTACCGGTCTATCCAATTACCCCCCAGACCCACATCATGGAAAAGATGGCCGCGTTCGTTGAGAGCGGGGAATTGGATGCGGAGTTCGTGCCCGTAGAATCTGAGCACTCGGCCATGGCAGTTGCCATTGCGGCTCAGGCAACTGGGGCTAGGACCTTTACGGCCAGTTCGTCCCAAGGGTTGGTCTATATGCATGAAAACCTTTTTGTGGCCTCGGGGCTTCGCCTGCCTGTGGTTATGGCCATGGTCAACAGAACCATCGGCGCACCCACCACCATCTGCCCTGATCTCAGCGATTCGCTGGATCAAAGGGATACGGGGTGGATCCAGATTTACACGGAGTCGGCCCAGGAAGCCCACGATATGATTATTCAGGCCTACCGCGTGGGAGAAGACGAGAGGGTCCTTTTGCCCGTAGGAATCTGCTTTGAAGGGATGATCATCTCCCACTATATGGAGCCCGTAGAAATTCTTGACCAGGGAAAAGTGGACCGTTTCCTGCCGCCATACCGGCCGGAACACGTCGTCCTGGACCCGGACAGACCCATGTCCGTGCACCAGTTGGTCCTGGATGATTCCTATTACACCGAATACAAATATCAGCAACAGGTGGCCATGGAGGAAGCGAAAGGAGTGATCCAGGAAGTGGATGAGGCCTTTGGCGAGACCTTCGGGAGAAGATATGGCGGCCTTATCTCGACTGAGATGATGGAGGATGCAGAGGTTGCCCTTTTGACCCTGGGCAGCATGGCCCCGACAGCAAGGGCTGTGGTCAGCCAGCTGAGAGAAGAGGAAGATATGCCCATTGGGCTGGTCAAATTGAGGGCCTTCCGGCCTTTTCCTGATGAGGAGCTCAAGGAATCCCTATCAAACCTAAAGGCCGTGGCAGTGCTGGAGAGGGATGTCTCCATCGGAGCCGGCGGGATCGTCTACCTTGAGCTTGCCCATTGCCTGGGAAAGAAGCACGACTCCCCTCTTTTGACCAACTATATCATGGGACTCGGTGGGAGAGATGTGACCTTCGAGGAAATCAAAGACACTGCCTTGAACCTGTTCGAGGAACGGGATGCGGAGGTCATGACCAACCCAATTCGCTGGTACCAGGTTAGGGGGCTTTCATGAGAAATCTAGCAGACACACTATCCAGGAGTGAAATATTCCGTTCAGGGCATGCTCTGTGTCCGGGCTGTCCCGGAGGAATGATCTTCAGATGGATTACAAAGGCCCTTGGAAAAGATTCTATTCTCAGCATGGGGGCTACCTGTTTGGCCCTTCCTACGGGTATCTATCCTTCGTCGGTTGAAATTCCATCCATTTATATCGCCATGGCCCCTGCCCCGGCAGCGGTTTCCGGCATAAGCGCTGCTATAAAGGTCTTGAAGAGGAAGGGCCGTATACGGGAAGATCGAAAGATAAATGTCTTTGCGATCTCGGGGGATGGGTCGTCCGGGGATATCGGCATGGCATCTCTTTCCGGCGCGGCGGAAAGAGATGACGACGGAATTTATTTCTGCTTCGACAACGAGGCGTACATGAACACGGGAATTCAGCGCAGTGGTTTGACACCACAATTTAGCTGGACCACCTCAACGCTCAAGGGTAAGGTGGAAAAGAAAAAGGATTTACCAAGGATTATGGCCGCTCACGATATCCCTTACGTGGCCACCGTCTCTGTTGGATACCCCGAGGATTTTATCAGCAAGATCGAAAAGGCAAGGGACATGGGGCCGGGCTTTAAATACTTTCACATTCACGCGCCATGCCCCACGGGCTGGCGGTTTCCGGAAAGCAAGACCATTGAGGTGGCGCGGTTGGCCGTAGAAACCGGGTTTTGGACGCTTTATGAGGTGGACCATGGCTCCACGCGAATCACGTATCAGCCACCAAAGCTCAGACCCGTAATGGACTACCTCCAGCTTCAGGGAAGGTTTGAGGGACTGTCCGATGGGAATGTTCGAGAATTACAGCGAGGAATCCATGAGAAATGGGAGCATCAGATCACACTTACACCCGAATAGCCCGTGTCTCTCCGGGCTTGCAGTCCTTACAAACAGAACCACTTCCTTCCCTCAGTTTATTGCCACCGGCCAAGAAAATAGTCACGTTAATCACAGGATGTCCACCAGTTCCCCTAAGTCGTAATAAATAGAAAACGAGGTAAGAAGAGATTGGATAAAAATTCTCTAAGAGAGCTACTTATTTGTTTGAGCAAGGGAGAGATAACCGTAGATGGCTGCTTCGAAAAATTGAAGACTTTACCTTTTGAAGATCTCGGCTTTGCCTGCATCGACCATCATAGAAGCCTGAGAAGGGGAATCTCTGAGGTCATATACGGTGAGGGGAAAGAAGTGAACGAGATCGCGGGTATTATGGAACAAATGCTCGGACAGGGAGATAATATCCTTGTCACACGTCTTTCCCTAGAGAAGGCCGAGGTGATCCGAAATAGGTTCCAGGACAGCACCTACAATGAAAGGGCCAGGGTGCTGACCCTGATAAGGGGTAAGATTGATATCTCCGGCAGAGGGAAGATCCTGGT
>JADHXI010000042.1 GCA_016783065.1 Desulfobacteraceae bacterium
CTCTGCAATCCTTGCGTAGGTGCTTGGACCCCTACCCCGCAGTGTCCTCCCGGTGCTCTTGCTCGCTTCTTCCCAGGAGACAACGGCCTCACCTCAGACGTCACAGGTTCGGCACACTGAAACTGTCCCAATAATGCAACTTCAACCAGGTTGTAATTTTCGAGGCTGCAGTCATTCTCTAATGTTCAGGCTCCCACGCTCGCTAGACCCCCAGGTTGCACCCACCGCTGAAACTTACTCTCAGGGCGGCCGGGCCGTTTACACCACGCATAGCCCGGTTGGTTACCTGCCCCGGGATGTGGCATCACTACGTATCCGACACGAGCAACTGATACGGTTGGGATAGAATTGCGGCGCGCTTGACCTTAGGTGTCGGCTTGGCCGTTTCGGCGTTTCCGCTTTCCGTGCCCGTTTAGCCTCCTCCATAATCCACGTTTCCGCAAGCCCCCCATTTCATCCCGGACAGTCGAATTTCCCGAGTCCGGTTGGCGACCCTGACTTTCCCCGTTGAGTCTTCCCAATACCACCGAAACTTAAACGCTGACTCGTATACACCCCTTGCAATATTGGTTTACCCATCGGCTCGACACATCACGGCGGTGACCAGCTTTATTGGCTCAGAGTCCGAAGCTGTGCCGCTTTAGTGTCCGCCAGGCGCCGAGAGCCCCTTTGCCCGCTTAAGGCGTTACCTCTTGCGGTGTGATATCTCGTATCACATCAGAAGGCATTACCCTTCCTTCATTGCTCATACTGGCTCATGCGCCAGACCAAAACCCTCTCGCCGGCTTCGGTTGTCCCTATTCCGACGGGTCTTTGCAGGTTGTCGCCAGTCCCTGCTGGGAGTTGGCCCTTCCCGGCGTTATCTCCGCAGTCCTTGTATAGGTGCTTGGACCCCTACCCCGCAGCGTCCCTTCGGTGCACATGCCCGCTTCTTCCCAAAGGACAACGGCCTCACCTCATCCAGCACAGGTTCGGCACGCCAGATTATCGCCGTAATGCAACTTCAACGACGGGTGAATTTCGGGGCTGCAGTCATTTCGTTATGTTCAGGCTCCCATACTCGCTAGACCCCCAGGTTGCACCCACCGCATCAACTAAATGATGGGCAGCCGGGCCGTTTACACCACGCAATGGACATGAGGTTACCCTTCATGAACTGTGGTATCGCTACGTGTCCGACACGAGCAACTGACACGACGGGACTTTCACCCGCTGGACTGCGGCCTTGCCGGCCGCTACCGCTGGACTTTCACCAGCTGGATTGCAGCCTTGTCGGCTGCTCCGACGTCCTTTACAAACTATACTAACTCTCTTTCCTCTCGTCAGCGGCCCTTTTGGCATTCAATGGAAAGAGCCCTTTTCCCTGAGGATTCATGACAACCAAAGCCACCAAAGTCGATGAACTTGGTCGGGCCTATGCCGGCAGCCAACTCCAGATTCAGATTTATATAAACCGGCGGTCGGTGCCTGTCTCAAAAGATACTCCAGGGACTGCCTGATCTCGCTTTATTTCATCCTCGCCTCAATTGATAAAAAGGGGTCAAATCTACTCTTGACTCTTTTGTAGTTCTTTAAGATGTGGCAAGAGCAGATTTTAATTCGATGTTGTTATTGAGAAACGTTCACTTTTAAGGCGGTACCCTGTTACTTGTTTAGCAAGAGTCAGCAGAAGATTTGACCCCTTTTCTATACATCATGTCTATCCTGTTATCATGTCGAATATTTTCCCCCGGTAACTATTACTCCACAGTTTTATTATTTCATCATGACTTTTGAATCAGGTTTCGGAAAAACCGGATTACTTCGGGGTTGGTCCAATCTCTTGCCCCTATAATTTTTTTTGCAAGAATCCCTTTCTTATCTATGACAAAGCTTTCAGGGATACCCCTTGTCCAATAGAGCTGTTGGATTGTACCTTCAGGATCAAGAAGAGCGGGGAAACTCAGCCTATATTCATTCATAAACGGGGCAACAGCTTTGGCCCCTAATGCATCAATACTGACAGCCAAGATTTCAAAATCTTCACTCTTTAATTCCTTATAAAGCTTCTCCATAGAGGGCATCTCTTCCCTACAGGGAGGGCACCAGGTGGCCCAGATATTGAGGAAGACCACTTTGCCCTTGTAGTCGGTCAGGCTCACCATTTTACCATCGAGTCCAGGAAAGGTAAAATCCGGTGCCGGAAGGCCTGGTTTAAGTGGAGGTTTTTTGAAAAATGAATCTTTCCCTTGAAGCAAGATAAGGATTCCGATCAGAATAACTGTTAAAAAAATAACGGTAATAGATTTAACGATTTTTTTAGGATCTGTTTGGATCTCTTTATTTTCCATTCCTTCTACTTCTAATAGAGACCTTGGAGTCCTTTTGAGACAGTTTTCAGATCTACATCTTGTAAGTTCTCAGTAAACCCGAACCCCACTCCTCACCTCCTCTGTTATCACCCCTGAACTTATTGAGCTGTTACGAAAGAATCGATAAGACCGATTAAGGGAAAAGGGAGATTACTTACCAAATCTTCGGTCTATCTCATCCTGTATCTCCGCTATGGTAGCTCCTTGAGCATACATTCGAGACGCTAACTGCACCTCATCCATACAGATCTTTCATGTAGATGCGTGATTATCGACAAAACAGCTCAGCAGGTTTTTGTGAGCAAAATTCTCTCGACATCGGCAGTAGCAATAGAGCCGATCGAGCACCTCCGGTATTTCACGTGCTATCTGATACGCTCTCCTGGCCTTCCCCCTGAACCTTTCTGGTGATAAGGTGGGCGTCTTCTCTCGAAGTTTTGTATTATCTTTTTTCAGTTTTGTACGCTCTGGGATCGGCTTTTTGGGTTCCTCTCCCTGAGACAGGTAATAGCCTCCCGTGATGAGCAATACAACACCAAAGGCTAAAGCAAGGAAAGGGAACTTAGACCTCTTCCTCTGGCTATGCGCCCTTCTTTCCGGCGTTGTGGTATATTTGCTCGACCTTCTCTTTTTTTTCTTTCCCATATGGATGCTCCGTTTCCTGTTTTGTATTCAAAGTTTTAGTATCTTTCAAATATGCCCGGTTGCAATAGATAATATAACGAACCACATCCACTCTACCCTTTCCCAATTAGCAGACCCTGCCAATGGGGATGTACAACACTATCTACTCGGGTGAGCTCGTCTCAGACAAAATGGAGTAAATTTCTGGCATTTATGTGAAAAGGGGCCAAATCTGCTCTTGGTTCTTTTGTAATTTTTTAAGATGAGGCAAGAGCAGATGACCCCTATTGTTGTTTAAACAACAAAGGTCTTCCTGTCTTTTTCCAGGCGTTCATGCCGCCCTTAAAATGGATCACCCTGGTATATCCCATTCTCACCATTTTTTCGGCAGCCACATCAGCCATGGGCCCCGTCCTACAGTAAACGACGATCTTGGTATCCTTATCCTTCGGGAGGTCGCTTCTTTGCTGTTCAATGGCGTTGAAGGGGATCAGGAGGTCGGTTTTAGGGATCTCTCCTCCATAAGGGATATGGACGTTGATGAGAACGAAGTCCTTTTGGTCCATTATGGTTACGAATTGACCCTCAGAGATATTCTTGTACCCGCTCTCATCCATGGACCAAGCCATCGGTACGATTGATCCGAGGACTCCTATCACAATCAGTTTTCTCAGAAAGCCCAGCCTATCAACCTTCCTCAACATAATATACTCCCCTCCTTGCACCATACTAACGGAACTTGAGACAACACGTTTCTCATAGCAATGGCATTGGCATCTGACCCCAAAAATTGCGCCTCGGGGTTTTCTCCACCGAATCCGCCGTGTGATTTTTGCGGTCTATGTCAGTCTTGAGTAGCGGTAGATGTTTCACTGTGAAATCGAGGGCCTTATCTGGAGGGACATATTCCCCATTTGGCCAGGTGAGTTGCGAAAAGATCAGTCGCACCTCCCCGCCCTCCATCTCCCCCATCATCGCACCGTGGCTGTGCGGTCTTAGGAAGGGAAAAAGGAATCCGATAACGTTTGCCCATGAAAGTCGCCTCATTGGTCGCAGGCCCGATTCAGAGGGCTGGACAAAGAGCCCTTGCATCATGTAGTTTATCGGCATCACGTGAACCAGAAAACCTTTGTGGCCCTCGTTGAGAAAGCTCGCCAGAGCATCGGTTACTGGGCCAAGTTCATAGGCATCATCAATTATTTGCTCCAAGGAATCGTTGGATCGTGGAAAGATAGAAACTGCAATAACCTTCTTTTCCGGCAGGTAAACGATGGAACTTTGCGAAATCGTATAACGGCGCGATCCAAAGGCCAATGCCACGCCAGCAACCAGTATCACGACGTAACACACCGCCAGCGCCCGTCTCGGCGATTTTATCCACCCGAACAGGGCAGCGAAGATCTTTCCGCCTGGCTCGCCGGGCAGGAACATGGCCGTGCGCTGCATATAATTGTGGTAGTTTTCGCCATGTTTCGCCAGCATCCGTTGCTCCTCGTAACGAGCCAGCAGGTAGTAGACAAATAACATGCTGATATACAGGACAAGAATTATGAAACGTGGCCAAAACAGCAAAAGCCCCAACCCTGATATGGCTAGAAACAGGTATTGTGGATGGCGGACCCACCGATACAGGATGTTTGTAACCACGCGCTTCCCGCGAAATTTTGCCGTATAGATCTGAATGGCGCCTATCAAAAAGAGAATCAAACCGAGGGAAAAGAGTGTTCGCCCAAATGCGTTTAGAAAATTGAGGAGGGCACTTTTGGAGACCACTGCATGGGGAAGAAAAAATCCGGCCAGCCATGCCGTGACTTTGTAGTCATAGAGAAAATTGAGTAAAGGTCCATAAGCAGCATAGAAGTATGCCGCAAAAGGGCTGATCATGATAATTATTTCCAAAGCGATCAGCAAATAGAAGGCAACCAACGAACCCCTCACAACACGCCTGTTTATTGCCATGGTTCACTCCTCTGAAGATTCTACATCCAGATCCCCGGGTAGCTCCTCAACACAGAAAGAACAACCACACCGTTGGTAGGTGCCCACCAGCTCTTTCTCTATCGCATGAACATATTTATGAGGCACTGAATCAGTAATACAGGTGCTTCTGTCTACCTCTCTTCTCACTTTCAATCATCCTTTCATGGAACCTTGCCCCATCCCTATCACTGCCTTCTCCACCTGAATGGCAGATCGGCTCCATTCTTTGAGTTGATAAAATCGCTTTGGGTAGCATTGGGCTTCGTGCAACTCAGTGAAGCAAAGATCATACCACAAAGTAGTATCTCACATTTAAGCTACTAACTCAACGTCCCAGAATTTCTACAACATAATGAAATTGATGGGTTTCGTTGAGGTCTGTACCCATGCATCGCAACTGGAATAATGGAATGGTGGAATAGTGGAATGCTGATTTTGAAAAGAAAAAATACTTTAAATCTAGACAGTTATGGCTTACATGTCAAAATATCTTTGTCAGCAAACCGTTGTCCCGTTTCGGCAAACTCCATTATTCCATCATTCCAGTATTCCCTCCGGGGCTGAAGGCCAATTGGGGCGAAGCCCATAAGTTCACTTGTTTTTTTAGTCACTTTCCTGATATTTATAAAATGTTTTTGAAAAAGAAAGAGGCCATGTGGATATAAAATACCCTGTATTTGCCACTGAAATATATCCATGTGGGTAAAAAGTAGCCAGAGAAGGGGATCACACCTGTTGTTGACTGTTTTTTTCTGAAATGATGTTTGAAATTTGAGAGCAGGCCGCGCCCTTCAACCACATGCAAAAACAAAAGGAGGACAAAAGTGATTTCAGAACAAGCACTCGCCAAACTGTCATATCCCGAGGCCCCCAAAATGGTTACCGACAGGGTGCCCGGCCCGAAAACCCAAAAATTGCTTGCTGACGCGATCCGGGTTGAATCCATGGCCAGAGGCGGAGGGCGCTTTCCTCTGGTCTTTGATGAAGGGATAGGTTCCACCGTAAAGGACCCGGATGGAAACACTTACATCGACATTTCGGCAGGAGTGGCAGTGAACTCGGTGGGACGACGGCATCCTCGCGTGGTGGAGGCTATCCAGAAACAATTGGGAAAACTCATGCATGCCAGCGACATCAGCAATACCAACCGAACCCTGCTGGCAGAGAGAGTCTCTCAGGTCATGCCCAAAGGGCTGCGCAGCAACTGTGTCACCTATTTTACCCAGAGCGGCAGTGGTGCGGTGGAGACCGCCATCAAGTTTGTCCGTAAGATTACCGGTCGCACCCAAATCGTCGCCTTCCACGGCGCGTATCACGGCGTGTGGTGTGGCTCCAACTCCCTGACCACCGGCGATCAATACCGACGTGGATACGGGCCCTTTATCCCGGGAGTGATTCACGTTCCTTACCCCTATTCCTATCGCTGCCCGTTCAATTCCAATGATCAGGAGACCTGTGAAGAGCTTTGTGCCAGCTATATCGATTATCTGCTCAATACACCCTATACCGCCGCCGACGAGGTGGGGGCCTTGATCGTTGAGCCTTTGCAGGGTGAAGGCGGCTACATCCCGCCTTCGGGGAAATTTTTCATGAGGTTGAAAGAGGCCTGTGAAAAACATGGTGCCCTTTTTATTGCCGACGAGATTCAGGCCGGTGCCGGACGTACCGGTAAGATGTGGTCCATCGAGCATAGCGGTGTTCAGCCAGACATGGTAACATGGGGCAAAGGCATGGGCGGTGATCTGCCCATGGGCGGGCTGAGCATCCGTAAGGATTTGGCGGAAAGGATCGAAGACGGGTCGCAGCCCAACACCTTTGCGGGTAATGCTCTGTCAGCGGCCGTCTGTATGACCAATATCGACATCCTTACTGAAAACGATATGGCCCTAATCCAACGGACGGCCGAAGTGGGTGGAGAAATCATTCAAGAGATTCAAAAGGGAGCCCAAAGCACGCGCTTGATCGGCGATGTCCGTGGCCGGGGCCTGATGATCGGCATCGAGTTGGTCAAAGACAAGGAGACCCGTGAGCCGTTGGATGGGGACGTCATGGGGGCCATCATAATGGGAATGCTCAAACGGGGGGTTGTAATGGTCCCCTGCGGTCGCAACGGTAATGTCCTGCGATTCATGCCCTCCTTGACAATCACGCGCGAGTATTTGAATAAAGCCACCGAGATTCTCTTAGAAACAGTAAGAGAAGTCGAATCCAAATAGCCGCTTGTCCCGCAATGGTCTCTCCTCTTCAAATATAATCATCTTGACATCCGCCATTGCTTGATTCCCTTGTATGTTCAGGGTATATAGGCTTACAGAAAAACATTTTGTGATTGTTTTGATCCTCCCTGAAAAGGAATTCAGGGGACAGTTGGGGTGCGATACTTGAAACTGGAAACTCGAAACTTGGGAAAGAAATGAGAATTCAGGGCGTTATCAAGTTTCAAGTTTCAAGTTTCAAATTTCCAGTTTCTTGGAGTCACACAGGGAAAATCCCTTCGGAAATCGCACATCAAAAGCCCCAAAAACATTTTCTTGAAAGCTATAGAAGGCGATCAAAACTAATTGTACATGAAAGGTGGGTTACCATATGAGGTTAAATGAACTTGTCAAGATTTCCTTGGAAGGAGGCATCCTTTCCCGCGAACAATGCAGGCAGGTACTGAATTGCCCAGACGGGGAAGTGCTGGCCCTTCTTGACGCAGCTCATAAGGTGCGACATCGTTATTTCGGGAATGTGGTACACATTCAGGTGCTTACTAATGCCAAAAGCGGCCTTTGTCCTGAGGACTGCCATTATTGTTCTCAGTCAAGGGTTTCAACAGCCGAAATCGAGCATTATCCTTTGTTATCCAAGGACAAGATAGTCGAGGAAGCCCTAAGGGCAAAACAATTGAAGGCGAAACGGTATTGCATGGCCCTGAGCGGTCGAGGGCCATCCAAGAGCGAGATTGAAAAGCTGTGTGATATTATCAGGGCCATCAAGAAGCAGACGCAACTCTCGGTTTGCTTGTCAGTGGGGGTCTTGGAAGAGGGACAGGCTGAACAACTGAAGGCGGCGGGACTCGACCGTGTGAATCACAACCTTAACACCAGTGAGCGTTTTTATCCACAGATTTGCACAACTCATACCTACCAAGATAGGCTGCAAACGGTAACCAGATGTCGTGCCGCAGGACTGGAAGTCTGCTCGGGTGGAATTGTGGGACAGGGTGAAACAGATGAAGATATTATTGACCTTCTCATGGCTCTACGGGCAGTCGAGGCTGAATCCATTCCTCTTAACTTCTTGGTTCCCATTAAAGGGACACCGTTTCAAGACCGTTCCCAGGGCCTAAATCCTCGCCGTTGCCTGAAAATACTCTGCCTAGCTCGATTTCTTAACCCCGATCGTGAGATACGAGTAGCCGGAGGCAGGGAATACCACCTTCGCAGCCTCCAGCCCCTCTCGCTCTATGCTGCCAATTCAATCTTTGTCACGGGTTATCTTACTACGGGAGGACAGCCCGCTGATGAGGCCTGGCAGATGATTGCTGATTTGGGTTTTGAACTTGAAGTCGAGGGGATGTCAAAATAACCCGGAGTAAAATAAGGAAAAGGGGTCAAAATTTGCTGTTGACTTTTTTGCCCTGAAATGATGCTTCAAACTTATGAGGAGCTCTTATGAGAAACCCTTGAGAACAGTTTTTTTAAGACGTGCTGTATGGAAAAGGTCCCCATTATAAAGAACGAAGGGGAGGGTGGTGAGGATTGGTCGATGTCTGAGGCCATATTCCGGTTTTACGAAGAACTGAACGATTTTTTGACCCCGAGGTTTCGAAAAAGGGCCTTTCGATCGGATCTCAAAGGGAGACAATCCGTAAAGGACAGGATAGAATCCCTTGGGGTCCCCCACACGGAGGTGGACCTGATCCTGGTCAACGGAAAATCGGTGGACTTTAACTACATCCTTCGGGACGGTGACCAGATTAGCGTCTATCCGGTGTTCGAGACCCTTAACATAAAAAACATCACCCGGTTGAGGGAAATTCCCCTCAGGAAAACACGGTTTGTGGCGGATATAAACATCCGGGACATCGTGACGTTGATGCGGGCGCTGGGCTTTGACGTATATTACGATCCTTTGCTTTCACCGGCAGAAATTATCCGTGTCTCAAGGGAGGAAGAGAGGATCATCCTGACCAAAAGCCGAAAACTGCTCAAGTTCAAAGACGTCACTCATGGTATTTTCATACGGCCCGGGACGGTGGTCCAGCAAACGCGGGGCATTGTGGATTTCCTTACGTTGAGGGATGCTGCCAGGCCGTTTTCAAGGTGCCTTCGCTGCAACAGTACCCTCATCAAGGTACGGAAAGAGGATGTGATTGAGAGGATACCGCCGAAAACGAGGGCGTTATGCTCGGAATATTCATGCTGCAGGAGGTGCGACAAGATCTACTGGAAGGGAACCCATTATACAAAAATCAAAAGGATGGTGGATTGGGTCCTTAACGAATAACTGAAAGCGCATCGTGTAACGTGGTCCATCAAAATTGCTGTAATTGTGGATGGGGTCTCTTGAAGAATTCGGAAAGAATAGGTTTATTTTCTATTCTTGCCATATTGAAGCAGTTGAGGTAAACTTTTTACTTTTTTGAGAAAGGAGGCAAATATGCCAGGTTTACTTCCCAATGTTGACCCAGATGGACTTCTGGAATACTCAGTGGTCTTCACAGACCGCTCACTTAACCACATGTCAAAATCATTTCAAGGGGTGATGAACGATATTTCCGCCACGCTTAAAAAGGCTTACAACGCCAAAGCGGTTGTTGTTGTTCCAGGTGGAGGAACTTTCGGTATGGAGGCGGTGGCGCGACAATTTGCTACCGGTAAAAAATGTCTTGTCATTCGAAATGGTTGGTTTAGTTTCCGCTGGACCCAAATTTTTGATATGGGTGATATTCCTTCTGAATCCACTGTATTGAAGGCTGGTCCTGTCGATGACAGCAAGCATGCAGCGTTTGCGCCTGCACCAATCGAGGAAGTGGTTGCAACTATCGAGGCAGAAAAACCAGACGTAGTCTTTGCCACGCATGTTGAAACTTCTGCGGGCATGATCCTGCCAGATGAGTACATTCGCGCTGTGGCAGATGCGGTACATTCAGTTGGCGGTCTATTTGTTTTAGACTGCGTTGCGTCTGGCACGATTTGGGTGGATATGGAAGCCTGTGGTGTCGATGTCCTTATCAGTGCGCCGCAAAAAGGGTGGAGCGGCTCACCCTGCTGCGGGTTGGTAATGCTAAGCCCTCTTGCACGCGAAAGAATTGAATCTACAGCCAGTACCAGCTTTGCGTGCGACTTGCTTAAGTGGCTTCAAATCATGGAGGCCTATGAGAGCGGTGGACATGCCTATCACGCTACTATGCCTACAGATGCCCTCATGAAGTTCCGTGATGTGATGAAAGAAACTGAAGAATACGGTTTTGATAAAGTCCGTGCAGAGCAACAAGAACTTGGTGACAAAGTCAGGGCGCTGCTGGTCAGTAAAGGGATCAAGAGTGTGGCGGCAGCGGGTTTTCAAGCCCCAGGAGTTGTTGTCAGCTACACTGATGACGTCGACATACAAAACGGAAAAAAATTCACGGATGTTGGTGTGCAGATCGCTGCCGGCGTTCCATTACAGTGTGATGAGCCAGAAGATTTCCAAACCTTTCGTCTTGGGCTATTCGGCTTAGACAAACTTCATAATGTCGATCGTACGGTCGAAAAGCTTGACGAGGCACTGAGCCAAACCCTCTAGGGTAAGTGAATTCAAGGCGTTTCAACGGGGGGCCTCTTATTGGCGGGTTATGAAAAAGCCAAATCCAGAACATGTTGAAAGGTTTATGAGTGTCATAAATAGTTCGCCTTACTTTCAACTCCTTTCTATGAAAGTCCTTGAGATCGGTTTAGGATATTCTATTCTAGAAATTGATCTGGAGAAGAAACATTTTCAGCCTTTTGATATAGTTCATGGGGGGGTGCTTGCATCTGTGATTGAATCTGTAACGTCTTGGGCGATCTTCTACGGTATAGAGAACGAAAATGATGGACTGACCACCATTGATTTGAAGCTCAATTATCTTTCGCCTGCAATATCAGGAAAAGCAATAGCAACGGGCCGACAAATCAAGCTTGGCAATACGCTCGGTTATGCGGAAGGTCACATCGAAAATGAAAATGGGAAAATGATTGCGCACGGAACGTCTACACTTATGATTCTTTCTGATGAGGCCCCAGTTGCCGATCCTCCTTTCCCCCCCAAATTTCTTGAGTGAATAATAGGGGACACCCTCACATGTATTTCCTTATTGAAGGATGTCCCCTGACTCCCAGCGCTCGATCAGATCAGGTTCACGGATAAATGGTCTGCACATGGAGATATAATCGGCGTATTCATCCTCAACGAGCTTTTCTGCAAGCTGGAATGAACGCTTTCCTTATTGCCTTGATTCAAAGGAGACGAAATACTTTTTGAGGAACGCACCCGAAGATATTGCTTTTGAGGAGACGACCCGTGTCTACATCTTACGCTGCCCTGCAGTAAGATAAACATTCAAGGTTTTGGGTATATATGTGGCTCCTTTTTCATTGATTCACAAGGGAGGGGTGTAACTCACGGCCGTTGGTAAAGGATAGCCATCCGCACCGTATCAAACGAGGAGTTTATCGTATTTGGAGTAACGGAGTAATGGAGTATTGGAATGGATGAATCGTTGCAATTATGGGCAAATATGCAACGTATTTGGATCTCGGGGTAACAGGGGTCGAAGAATACAAATTAGATCTTTTTCCGCTTTTGGACCCAACACTCCAATACTCCAGTACTCCAACACTCCTGATTTACACCCCCCTTTCAGCAAAGTTTTAGGTAAGAAGCTGCATTTGCACTTCGTGCCTACAGGTCAAGATGGAGGGTGCCGTCCCTCAGGGAACGGTCATTCCCCCATCGATGATTACATGTTCCCCAACCATGTAGCTTGAAAGATCAGAGGCCAGGAACAGTACCAGATTGGCGATCTCCTGAGGCTCAGCAAAACGCCGAATGGGGATCCCCTTGAGGCTATTCTCCCTGGTGCCTTTCTGAATAAACTGATCTACCAGGTCGGTATCCACGAACCCAGGTCCCACCGCATTGATGTTGATATTGTATCGAATCCACTCCAATGCCACCGACTTGGTGAAGAGGATGATCCCTGCTTTACTGGCGTGATAGGAGGCGTTCATGGGGCCGGCGGCCTCCCCGCCGGTAGAGGCCATGTTGACAATCTTCCCGTATCGCTGTTGGACCATGTGGCGTCCTGCTGCCTGGGTACAGAGGAAAACTGATTTGAGGTTGACCGCCATGACTCTGTCCCATTCATCCTCACTTTGATCCAGGAGCGGCTTGGGGGCCATAGTGGCGGCGTTGTTGACCAAAATGTGCAGCCCTCCAAATGTATCAAGGGACCCAGCCATCAGCTTCTCCACGCTATTCTTATCGGTCACATTGGTCCTAATGGGTAGTGCCTTCCCTCCCCTAGCACGGATCTCCTCTGCTGTCTCCTCCAGCTGCGATGTAGTCCTGGCTGCCAGGACAACATCTGCCCCTGCATCGGCCAGGGTAAGGGCAACCGACTTTCCGATGCCCCGTCCCGCTCCGGTTACCACAGCCGCCTTTCCATCCAAGCTGATTTCGATTCCCATTTTCATCTCCCCGCAGGTCATCAGGACCACGCACACGGGCTAGATCATAAACGATCCGCCGTCACAGTTGATGGTCTGACCGGTAATATAGGATGCCTCATCCGATGCCAGGAACACGGCCAAATGGGCCACCTCCCTCGGATCACCGAAACGACCCAGGGGAATGCTCGCCTTGAACTTCCCGTCCTCAAAAGCCTGGGCCCAGCGCTCTTGGCTCCTCAGACCCCATGCATCCTGTTCTTCCCTGCTTACTCCGTACTCCAGCGCCACTTCCCCCGCGTCCAGCGCAACCGCATTAAAGCCCTTTTACTGTATCCAAGTTCAAAAAGAATATCTTCCATTCTTATGTGACCCAGCCGGACCAGATCGGCATGTGTTGTACGCCAGTACTCCTGAAAGTCTTCCACCGTTAGATCCGGCCTTCGGTGGAAAAAATATATTGCCTTGATCATGATGTTTCTCCCCTTCTTAATGGGTCTCCCCCTTGACTAAGGGCCTGCGTATTCAAATCTCACGAGCGGTCTTTGCCCCTTCATAAATGGCCCACAAGGCATCCCTCGCTTCTGAGGCATCTCCGATGATGCGGATTTTGTAAGACGCGGAATCCAGGCTGCGGACCAAATTCGTCTGCGCCCCGTACCCTGCCGCAATGATGACGCTGTCTATAGGTCCGACGACCTTTTCCTCTCCTTTTTGTTTAATGCTGACTTCATTTTTGGAGATTCTTTTCACTTTAGAGGAAGTCCGGATCTCAACCTTTTGATCTCGGAGCCTTTCACGGAGAAAAAGTGCGGAAGGGGCATCGGTGTGGGGGACAATGTCTGGAAGGATTTCCGTCAAAATCACCTTTTTTCCTCTGGCGGAGAGAAAATCCGCCACCTCGCATCCTACCGTACCCCCGCCTATGACCAAGACGCGGTTGCCCACGCTCCTTTTTTCAAGGAGCACATCTTGGGCAAGGATGACACTGTTTGATTCGGCTCCTTGAATGGGAGGGATCAAAGGCAAGGTCCCTGTGGCTATGATAAGCTCGTCGAACTTCAATTTCTCCAGCTCTTCCGGCGTTGCCTCCTCTTCCGTTTCAATGCGAACGCCCAGCCTTCTTATTTCACGCTCCAGATAGCGGATGCCCTTAAGGATTTCCGCTTTCTTTGGAGGGACTGAAGCCAGACGAAAGTTTCCTCCTAATTGAGATGATTTTTCAAGAATGGTGACTTCATGACCCCTGAGGGAAGCAACCCGGGCAAATTCCATTCCGGCAGGGCCGCCTCCGATTACAAGGAGTCTCTTGGATTGCTTCACAGGATGAATCTCAAATTCCTTTTCTCGACCGGTTTCCGGATTCATCAGGCAGCAACGATCGATTTGTCTACGGCATCCCTGATTGCAGGCAATACAGGGTCGGATCCCATCGAAGCGTCCTTCTAATGCCTTAAGGGGAAGCTGGGGATCCGCCCACAAAGCCCTTCCCATAGAGATCAGATCGGCCTTCCCCTCTTTAACGAGGGAATCTGCTATGTGAGGATCATTTATCCTGCCTGCAATGATGATGGGTACCGATACGCTCCTTCTGACGGCTTCGGCCAGTGGGGCCAGGAAACCTGGCTCCACATCCATTGGGGGAATGGTCATGTGGATGGATTCAGCCACCCCGCAGGAGATATGGAGATAGGAAATACCATCGCCAGATAGTTGAACTGCAATCCCCATTGTATCCTCTATGTGGAGCCCCCCGTTTACATAGTCCTCACCATTCAAGCGACATCCAATAATAAAATCAGAGGCAACATCTCTCTTTATACGCTTCAGGATTTCCCTTAAGAACTTGCACCTTCCAATTAGGTCCCCTCCGTATTCATCCGAGCGAAGGTTGGATCGGGGAGATAAAAACTGGTGAATGAGGTAACCATGTGCTCCGTGAATCTCGACCCCATCGAAACCGGCTTCATAGGCCCTCAGAGCTGCCTCTGTAAATTTCCTTTCAATAGTCTTGATCTCTTCAATGGAAAGCGCCAGCGGGGTTTCTCGGAAAGGGGCACATGGAATGGAAGAGGGTGCATAAGGCTGATTGCCAGTTATCTCGGAAGATGTCTGTCTCCCCGCATGGGCCAGTTGAAGGAGTATCTTGGTGCCGGTGGAACGGGCCATTTTGGTCAATTTAATGAGGGGAAAAACAAACGAGTCGTCGTACAGACATAACCAATTGGGAGAACCTTTCCCCTCGGGTGACACGGATGCAGCCTCTACAATGATAAGTCCCGCACCCCCTTGGATGCGTGCGGCATAGTAGGCGATCTGCCTGTCAGTCATGAACCCGTCAGGCGCTGCATAATTGGTTACCATCGGGGGCATGACAAAACGATTCTTCAAATGAAGATTACCCTTTTCTAAGGGCTGATTCATAAATCTCAAGGGTTGCACCTGTCATCCCTCCTTAGAAAAGGCCTTATCAGGGGATTTTTCCCCATCCAAAAGCCGTTCGGGGCCGCGACCTGGTCAGGCGGTGGGATTGCATTTTTCAATTCTGCATAAGAGTCCTCTGAGTTGGGTGGATGACACAGCGGGATCATGCGCCATCTGGTCGGTAAGAATATTGTCATTCACCGTCTTCCACCCGTCATCGAAACTGTACCAAAAGCCATGGTAGACATGAATCACCCCGGGATGAAGGCCTTCAAATGGTCTGACCCTTGATTTCATCTTTCCCCTGGGCGTGATAACCCACACCCAGTCATCTTTCTTTAGGCCCTCCTTTTTCATAGTGTCGGGACAAATTTCCACTGAAGGGTCTGGGAATCGTTTTCTCAAGGAAGGGACATTGCGATGCGCGGAATGCAAATAGGCGATACTCCTTCCTCCGGTCGTCAGAACCAACGGATATTCCTTTGCCACTTCGGGCGTATTCAGTGGGCTTTCCGGAGGCTCCACATAAATCGGCAAAGGGGAGAGCCCTAAATCCGCAAGTCTCTCAGAGTACAATTCGACTTTGCCCGAGGATGTCTGAAACCTTCCCTCTTTTTCATATTGTCTGTATGCAATGGGAATGGAAATTTTGCCCAGTTTCCTGAATTCTTCAAAGGTGACCCCAGCAGGTTCCAATCGATAGTCCAATGACTCCTCAACGGAAGACCAATAACCTTCGAGTTTCATCTTTCTTGCCAGCTCGATCAAAATCTTTTTTTCATCCCAGCAATTTGCCGGTGGGTTAACCGCTTTTGGTTGACAAAAGACATGGTTCTTCATCATCAGGTCTTCAATGTCGTCGCGTTCCGTCCAGTGAGCAGCAGGCAATACCATATCAGCCATCTCCGTAGTAGGTGTCCTGAAGTAGTCCACACACACAAGGAAATCGATCTTGCTCAAAGCCTCCCTGACGGCATTCGAATTGGCAAATGATATCATGCTGTTGTTAGCAAACAACAAGAGGGCCTTAACGGGATAGGGGTCTTCTTCTAAGACGGCCTTCCAAACAGATTCTGCGGGAGACAGGGTAAATCTTACCCCGGGGAATTCTCTGGCCCCCAGTCTTTTACCGCTCTGTTCGGAGGGAAGGTTCTTGCATGCATCAAAATCCGGGCCATAGCATGCCCTATGCCTTAATGGAGAAAGGTAAGAAAGATTCCCTCCCTTAACTTCCAGGTTCCCGGTAATCGCGCTGAGTATAGTTATGGCTCTGTTCAACTGAAACGAGTTCGTATTTTGGCAAACGCCGGCCATGCCCGCACCAATACAAGCAGGTTTTGATCTGGCATATAGAACGGTCGCTTTCTCTATCGTCTCAGGATCCAGCCACGTGATTTCTGCTGTCTTTGATGGCGTAAAAGCCTTGACATGATCTTTGAGTTTATCAAATCCGACCGTCCAGTTTTCAACAAAATCCTTATCATACAGGCCGTTTTCTATGACGATGTTTAACATCCCTAATGCCAAGGCATCATCTGTTCCAGGTCTTATTCTCAACCATATGTCCGCCCTCGATGCAATTCTTGTTTTCCTTGGGTCAACGACAATCAGTTTTGCCCTTTTCCTGAGTCCGTCATAAATGTCATTCAGAAAGAGGCCTGGCCATGCCGAGTGGGGGTTTTGTCCCCACAATAACATGCAACGGCTATTTCCATAGTCGGCATTTGCCATAAAGGAGAAGCCGCACGTATATATACTTCCGGCCATGATGGGATAGCCGCTTAGATTTTGCGTTCCCATAAAATTTGGAGATCCGAATAACGACAGAAATCTATTGATGTAAGGGGGTAGGCCCCGAGTGGTTCCCTGCCCAAAGACGATCGCCTCCGCACCATTGGTATCCCTTATCTTTAATAATTTAGATGCAATCTCGCCAATGGCTTCATCCCAACTTATTTCCACCCACTTTCCCTTCCCCTTTTCTCCTACCCTTTTTGCTGGATTGGTCAATCTTTCGGGGTGGTATATGATTTCCTTTGTTGCCCTGCATTTGGGACAAACAAAACCCTTACTGAACGGGTGATCTTTGTCGCCTTTCACATTGACAATTCTGTCATTATCCACGTCGATTAGGGCCCCGCACCTGGAATGGCATTCAAAACAAATACTTCTGACAATTCGACGAGGACTCACATGCCTCTCCTTTCCCGATTGAGCGTAAAGGGGTCTCCGAAATCTAAGATCCCGTTGGAAACAAAGGTGTTCGTGGTTCTGAATGGGTTTCTAAGGAAATCAGCGTGCCCCTGGTCTTATCCAGCGACCACCCAGAAATCCATAGGGGGAGTTCTGGGTGGATACTAACACTCTCATCCCGCCGATTAACTGGTACGGCCGGTCGCCCTTTCAAAATATGTTACGGAATTGTGACTCAATCAAGGCATTTCTTACGCTGTGGCAATGCCTGTTCCTCACATTAAAGGCCCAACTGCTGTGCGACCAGTTCACGATGGAACCTGGCATCCCCAAAGGCAAGCTCAGAGGTCTTGGCCTGTTTAAAATAGAGTTGGAGGTCATGTTCCTCCATAAAGCCTATCCCTCCCATGACCTGATGTGCCAAAGCCACCAGCTGGCGATAGGAGTCGCTGACCCAGGCCTTACACATGGAGGCTTCCTTTTCAAATGAAAGACCCTCGCTGATCCTCCATGCCGCTTGAAAGGTCATAAATTTGGAGGTATCAAGGAGGGTAAGGATGTTTGCGCAGTGATGTTTGACGGCCTGAAAGCTCCCAACCGGCCTGCCGAATTGCTCTCTCTCTTTGAGATAGGGGACGGTCAAATCGATTGCCCTCTGTCCTCCCCCGATCATCTGAGCGCACTTGGCTACGGAGGCCTTTTGAAGCACCTTCTGTAGAACAGGCCAACCCATATGAAGCTCTCCTAACAGGTTCTCTCCGGGCACTTGGACTTGGTTAAATTCGACCTCACACTGCTTGTCCCCGGCAAGGGTGCTGTGAACATGAACAGTCAGCCCCGGATTTTCCCTCTCCACGATAAAAAGGCTCACTCCCTCTTCATAGTCGCCCGCGGGTTCCTGGGTCCTGGCCACACAAATGATTTTGCCTGCGACATGCGCGTCCGGTACAAATAGCTTCGTGCCAGTAAGAACATAATGGTCATGGTGTAAATCTGCTTTAAGCGAGATCTCTTGGGGAGCGTAACTCCCTCCTGACTCAGTCCATGCAAGCGTCAAGATCTCTTCCCCACTTGCAACCTTTGGAAGGATTTCGCCCTTTTGGATCTCGCTCCCCGCCTCTAAGAGGGTGATGCCTCCATGAACTACCGTGGAAAAATAGGGGCCCGGCAAACAGACGTATCCCATCTCATACAAAAGGACCGCCAAATCCAAGAAGCTCCCTTCATAACCCCCATACTGCTCAGGGAACAAGATCCCCATCCAACCGAGTTCCACCATTTTCCGCCAAAGCTCTGAGGTATAGCCTTTTTCATCTTCGGCCATCTCACGAACAAAAGTCCCGGGGCATTGCTTAGCAAGAAAGCTCCGGGCTGAATCTCTCAAGATTTGCTGTTCTTCATTCAAATCATAATCCATGCGATTATCCCCTTGGAAGGCCCAAACCTCTTTCTGCAATGATATTCCTTTGGATTTCAGATGTCCCTGCGTAAATTGTCTCCACTACACTGGAGCGATAAAAAAATTCCAGCTTGCCGGCAAGAGGTGCCCTTGGATCACCCTTCTTTAGTTGCCCATATAGACCAAGAACCTCCATCCCTGTATTGCAGATCCGCTGGGCCACTTCAGTGGCAAACATCTTCTCCATGGAGGCCTGATAATTTGGAATCTTTTCCCTGTCCAGGATGTAGGCAAGCTGGTAGTAAAGGAGTTTCGATACTTCTAGTTCAATGGCCATCTGTGCCAGTTTCTGCCTGATTAGGGGGTCTTTGGAAAGGGGCCGTCCATTGAAGACGGTCTCTCGGGCATAATCAACAATTTCTTCAAAGAGCCTCTTATAGGCGCTGGGCGCAAACATTCTTTCAAAATCCAGTGCCCCCATCAAGTAATAGAAACCCCTATTCTTCTCTCCCATCATATTCTTCTTCGGCACAACCACATCGTCATAATAGACCTCATTGGTCCTCCAGCCAGCCATGGTGATCAGGGGGCGGATGGTGATCCCCGGGCTTTTCAGGTCCACAACCATGAGAGATATCCCCTTGTGTTTCGGCCCGTCGAAGTTGGTCCGGGCCGCCAGCCAGTGGTAGTCGGCCACGTGCGTAGAGGTGTTAAACATCTTCTGGCCGTTCAACAGGAAATGATCTCCCCTGTCTTCGGCCCGTATATTCAGGGCCGCGAGATCCGAACCTGCCTGGGGTTCCGTGTACCCGAGTGCAAATTCTATTTCTCCCCTGGCGATGGGAGGCAGGAATTCCCTTTTCATCTCCTCGCTCCCATCCCTCAGTATCATAGGCCCGGCATTGTACGCCGCCACAAAGTATAAAGGGAGTCCTGCATAGGCCATTTCATCCCGGATTATATAGGTGACCATTTCAGAGGAATCCAGCCCACCGTAATCCCTCGGCCACGCCGGGGTCAGCCACCCCCGTGCTCCAAGCTTCTTAATGAACTCCCTGGCCTCCGCTCCCCCGTAAATTGCACCGAGTTGATGGGTTTCTTCCACCAGTTCCGATGTTATTTTTTGCTCAATAAACTCACGAACCTCCTCGATCAATTCTGATTCTTCTTTCTTAAACCCAAAGTCCATTGGTTATCCGGCCTCTCCTTCCTAATGGGCAATTAACGACACAAAAGAAAGATAATGAGACGAGCAGTTATCATGCTATAAGGTGATATGCTCCTTCACCAACTCTTCATTCTTCATGAGGTCCTCAATCGTGCCTTCAAAAGAAATCTTGCCCCCATCGATCACGTAGGATTTTGTCGTTGTTTTTGTTGCAAATTTCATGTTCTGCTCTGAAAGTAATATGCTTACCCCTTCTACTTTTATCTCATTGACAGCATCTGCAAGCGCGGATACTACCAGTGGTGCCAATCCCTCAGAGGGTTCGTCCAAGAGGATAAATTCGGGGTTCCCCATGAGGGTCCTCGCAATGGTCAGCATCTGTTGTTCACCTCCGCTCATATTGCTGCCCAGCCTCCCTTCTCCCAATGCCTTGAGTTGAGGGAAGAACTGGTAGACCTTTTCGAAGTTCCACTTCGTCTTGCTTGAACCCAGCTTTATCTGAGCGACCTCCAAATTCTCTTTCAATGTTAGGTTAGGATAAATTCTCCTATCTTCGGGTACGTAACCCAGCCCTAGTCGTGCGATCTGATAGGGCTTTAAACCGCAAATCTCTGCTCCCTTGAACTTAACGCTTCCCTGTGCAGGCCTGACAATTCCCATGATGCTTTTTAGGGTTGTTGTTTTCCCCGCACCATTTCTGCCGACAAGGGAGACCACTTCACTCCTTTTTATTTTGAGGGAGACCCCTTGTAAGATGTAGCTTGAGCCGTAATAGGAATGGATATCCTTGATTTCAAGCATTAAAACTCTTCCCCCAGATAAGCGTCGATCACGAGCTTATTTTTTCTCACATCGTCGGGTTTACCCTCAGCAATAACGCTACCTTGCTGAAATACAGTAATATTATCGGAGATTGAAAAAACTGCATCCATATCATGCTCAATTAGAACGATTGTCAGGCTTTCCCTTCCTGCAATTTGCTTAATAAGATTTGTAATAGATTGTTTCTCTTGTGGATTTAATCCTGCAGTTGGTTCGTCGAGAAGTAGAACCCTGGGGTTTCGAGCCAACCCGATCCCTATATCCAGCTTCTTCTTATCCCCGTGGGAGAGGTTTCCGGCTACGGTATCAGCTGCTTTTTCCAGTCCTATTTCTTTTAGAACCTTAAAGCATTCTTCTCTGATATCATCTCGAAATTGTGGGCGAGAGAAAAAGGCCATGTTTTTCTTGTGTCTATTTAAAACAGGGAGTACAATATTTTCAAAGGCTGTTAAACCACGAAAGATATTAATGATCTGAAAGGTCCTGGCAATTCCGTATGTAGTGATCTCATGCGGCCGTTTTCCGGTAATATCTCTTCCGTCAAGATATACCGCACCCTCTGTAGGCCTAAATTTACCTGTTACCACATTAAAGAATGTGGTCTTGCCCGCGCCGTTTGGACCAATAATGGACCGGATTTCCCCTTTTTTGACCTCCAGAGAAATTCCATTCAGGGCCGTAAATTTCGCAAATTTTTTTCTTATCCCTTCGGTTCTTAGAGTGCTCACAGTTTAACACCCCACTTTTCTTCAATAAACCCCATGACACCCTTACGAAAAAACAAGACCATGATTAACAGGATAATACCAAGGAAAAGTACCCAATTTCCGATAATGGTCATCAAATAGGTTTTCAGGAATATATAGATTGCGGCGCCAAAAAATGGTCCGCTAAAGGTATAGATTCCACCGATCAGCGTCATAATAATAGGCTCAGCAGAGGTGGACCAGTAACTCAATTCCGGATATGCCATCTTTGTCAGTGAGGCATGTAATGCCCCGGCTATGGCGCAATAAATGGATGATATAACGAAAGCAACCAATAAATAGCGTTGCGGATTGACACCAATAAAGCTCGTCCTTTCGATGTTATCACGAATGGATCTTAAGGTAAGGCCGAATGAGGAAGTCACTAGTTTTCTCAAAACAAAAACCAAGACGATAAATATGAGCAAAGTAAAATAGTAAAAATGCAGAGGAGATTCCAGGTCAATCTTCAGAAAACCAATATCGACAAGCCCCCTTGGAACTCCCGGGAGGCCGTCATCACCTCCGGTAAAGCTTGTCCAGCGGAAAACAATAGCATAAATCATCTGGGCAAACGCCAGAGTGAGAAAAGCAAAATAGAGTGTGCCGAGTCTAACACTCAAGAAACCCAGGACAGTGGCCACAAGCGCCGTAACTATAATGACCGTTAAAAAAGGGAGCCATATGGTGAGGGTGACATGCTTATACATGAGTGCAACCGAATAGGCCCCCACTGCAAAATATGCAGCCTGACCGAAGGAGAGATAGCCGGCCTGGGAAAAAAGTAGATAAAAACCATAAGAGAATAGGCCGTATATGAGCGTTTCATTGAGCAGATAGAGGACAAAGGATGGAAGGAAAAGAGGACAAATCCACAATAGAATAATAACAAAAATCGTTAAAAACAGGACCCATCGGTTTTTCCGGTTCATAACCTATTCGTTCCTTCCCAATAACCCTTGTGGCCTTGCAAGGAGAATGAGGGCCATTATGATAAATGGTAAGGCCATGGCTACCTGTGGAAAATAATGATCGCCGAATGCCTCGAAGATCCCCAAAATGAGTGCGGCGATCAAAGTCCCGGTCAGACTTCCAAGTCCTCCTATTACGATAACGGCAAAGCAGGTTACGGCTATATGGGCACCCATACCCGGTGTAATGGAACTCATGGCCAACCCCAGGCCCCCGCTAAATCCAGCCAATGCGACGCCGATGGCAAACATACCGCAATAGACATAGGGGACATTGATGCCTAATGCTGATGTGATTTCGACATCTGCGGCGGCTGCCCGGGAAGCCTTGCCAAATTTCGTCCTGTACAAAAATAGCCATACAAGAATTGCAATGGCTATTGAACCGAATAATATGAAGAGTGAATATTTAGGAAAGGGCCTGCCGGCGATAGATACTGCGCCCAAAAAATACCTTGGGAGGAGCATGGAGCGGGGTTGTCCTCCCCAGATTTCAAGTACAAGACCGTCAATAATCATTATCAGGGCAAAGGTGAGGAGAAGCTGATAGAGGTGTTCACTCTCATATATTCTTCTCACGAAGAAAATCTCTATCAAAATCCCGATTACGCCGACAATACCGCCGCTCAGGATAATAATGACAATAAACGACCAGTCTCCGCCAATGACCTGGAGAAGGGTCCATGTAAAATAGGCCCCCAACATGATGAGAGAGCCGTGGGCGAAATTGATGATCCCCAGGACACTGAAGACAAGGTTCAGCCCGGATGCCATGAGAAAGTAAAGCATGCCCCGGGATAGGCCGTTCAAAAGGTCAATCAACAGGATTCCAGGATCCATCAATATTTCACCACCTAAAACTTAAAGGAAGGTTACGATCTGATAAATCGCAACCCTCCTCAAATGAGTTTATCTTTTCAGTGCTTCTTCAACAGTAACTATATAATCCTTCCCATTGAGGGTCTTATACCATTCTACCCTCCAGCCAATCTTCTCCTGGGCATCAGGGACGATATGAATGAAAGGCATATCAAAATAGGCCTGATGATCTCCAGCCCTGATCCATTTCTTTCCGCAAGGACTATCTATGGTGAGGCCTTCCAATGCCTTGCGAATGTCTGCCACTTTGAAGCTCTTGGCCTTTTCTATAGCGGCCTTGTAAGCGTAAACAGCATCAAACGTCGGGGTGGCATGACCCTGGGCAACCAGGAAATATTTTTTCCCGTAGGTCTTTATAAAGGCGTCTTCATATTTCTCGGAAATAGGAAGATTGTAGGCCTTATCATAATAATGTTCGCTTAACCAAACATCCGCCATGCCCTTTTTAACAGCATAAGGAATGTCCCAATCTATGTGATTGCTCGTAAAGACCTTAACTTTATCAAACAGGCCCCATTGTTTTGCCTCACGGATGAAGGCGATCATATCTCCCCCGTATAGCACGCTATATAATCCCTCCGGCTTGGCCTCCATAATGGCGCTGATATGGGGTCCATAGCCGCCGCCGGCACCAAATTTCGGCCATCTATCTGCCACGACCGTAAACCCTGGATTCAACTCCTTCATCTTCTCGGAAAAATTTTCCCAGCAACTGTGACCGTATGCATAATCCGGGGATATGTTGGCCCATCTCTTCACCTGAGGAAACTTCTCGTGGATGATATTGGCGAGTGCGTAGTTTCTTGTACGGGCATCATCGGTTATTCGGAAAACATTCGGGCTGAACTCCTTCCCGGTAATTTTTGTACTGTGAGCAGCGCATGTGATGAGAAGAGAATGGAGTTCCTCCATGACGGGCTTGAGGGCCAGAGCTACCCCGCTGCTTATAATACCCAAGAAGAGGTTGACCCCCTGTTCCTTGTGGAGTCCTCGGGCCATTCTGACAGCAATGGCCGGACGAACTTCACTGTCTCTTATCAGGATTTCCACCTGTCTCCCTAGAATGCCCCCCTCTTCATTGATCAACTTGGCAGCCAAAAGAGCGCCCTTACTTTGAGGTTCTCCAGTTCCTGAAAAAAGCC
>JADHXI010000200.1 GCA_016783065.1 Desulfobacteraceae bacterium
GAAGACTTCCTGGAAATGTCAAAAGGGAAAAAGGGGTCTGGAGCCATCTGGCACAATGAGCAATGGCGCAATCTTTGGACTGCCTGGTTGGATTACCAGGAGGCCATGGGGGAGTTCAGGAATTCGGGTGAATTCAAACGATTGATTGGTGAATTAGAGGATTAGGCTCGAAAGAGCGGAGGTGAATCAATGTTTGGTATAGGCATGCCGGAATTGATCATAATTTTGATCATCATCCTGATCATTTTCGGGGCTGGCAAACTGCCTCAGATAGGCAGTGGGCTCGGCAAAGGAATCAAAAATTTTAAAAAGGCCACCACCGAATCCCAAGACGAGATAGCTGCCCCCAAAGAGGAAGAAGAAACCGTCGAGGATAAGACCTGACCGGAGACCTAGCTGGTGTCCATCCATAAATGGCTATTTTTCACAATCTCTGCGCCTGCCCTGTAGCTCCGGCAGATGGTACTGGGGTCAAGCTCAAATTATAATCCTCGAAATACTTCAAGGTATTCCTGCCTGCCCCGTGGAATGCGAAGCCTATTCCTCTAGGGTGGTTAAAATCCTCATCTTTCCCTCCCGGCCGTAGTCCCTATGGGCCGGAGGCTTGACCTTGCAAAAACTATCTCATTTCTGGATGGACACTAGCTGGCTTCAAAAGGGGATTTCGTCGTCCGGGACATTTATTGGCTCTTCCACGGGGAAGCTATCACCTGAGGACTCTGCCCTCCCACCTCTTGCTGCTGAGCCCAACATCTGCATTTTCTGGGCAACGATCTTTGTGGTGTAACGCTTGTTTCCATCCCGATCTTCCCATGCATCGGTCTGCAATCTCCCTTCAATATAGACCTGACTTCCCTTGTGGAGATACTCACCGCAGATTTCTCCTAGACGTCTCCATGCATCAATCCGATGCCATTCGGTGCGTTCCTGCTTTTCGCCGGTATTTTTGTCTTTCCACTCCTCACTGGTTGCGATACTGAAATTAGCCACTGCTACGCCGCTGGGTGTATAACGCACTTCAGGGTCTTTTCCCAAATTTCCGATCAGTATCACCTTATTTATGCCCGCCATTTTTTCATCTCCTTTTTTTGGGTGGTCTGAAAAAGGTTTGATAGGAACGGTGGTTATCACATCATACCGCACCCTACCACAAAAAAATATGCCAAATCAAGCTGATTGACAAGGCCTGTTGTTGCTGAAAGCCATTCTCTATTGACTGTTACGCTCTAAAAGGATAAGCTGTTGTTTATTCAATGAAATAATGGACTTTTGTCTTTGCTGCCCCCGTGACAGGTAATCTCCACGGGATAGGACGAATACTTTGAGACCTTTGAAAAATGCTCAATTTTGGTCAAGGTCAAGGAAGGCGAAGATTTTAACCACAGGAATATATCGAATATTTCGAGGATTAAAATCTGAGCCTGACGATGAGATTGGGCAAAAGGGGGCGTTTTGCAAAGGTCTCACTTTTTGAACAAATAAGGATAGAAATGCTCAAGGTCATTCCGCTGGGCGGCCTGGGAGAAATCGGATGTAACATGATGGCTATCCAGGATGACAATTACATCTTGGTGGTGGACGCAGGCATCATGTTCCCGGATGACTATATGCCCGGAGTGGATCTGGTGATACCGGATTTTCAATACCTCAGGGAAAACAGAGACAGGGTCAAGGCCATAATTCTGACACATGGCCATGAAGATCATATCGGCGCAATGCCCTTCCTCCTGAAAGAGATCTGTGTCCCCGTATTTGGTACCAGCTTCACACTGGAGTTATTGAAGGAAAAGCTAAAGGAACATCATTTACCCAAACCCCCCGATCTCCTCAAGGTTAGGCCCGGCGATGCCACCCAATTGGGTCCCTTCAAGGTGGAATATATAGGGGTGAACCATAGCATCGTTGACGGGGTCGGCCTTGCAATTGAGACAGATGAAGGGACTATCATACATTCCGGTGACTTCAAAATCGATTCCACGCCGGTAGATTCCCAATTTACGGACCTGGGCCGCTTTGCCCACTTTGGCGAAAAGGGGGTCCTTGCCCTGTTCTCCGATTCCACCAACGCCGAAAAAGAGGGGTTTACCCTTAGTGAGAGAGAGGTGTCAAGAACCCTCGAAGACCTGTTCCGGGCATGTCAAGGCAGGCTCATATTGGCCAGTTTTGCCTCCAATATGACTCGAATTCAACAAGTCGTCAATCTGGCAGTGCAATTTGGAAGGAAGGTGGTCTTTAACGGGAAAAGCATGCTCACAAATATCAATATTGCCAAGCAGGAAGGATTTATCAACATACCTGAGGATGTGGAAATCAGCGAGAGTCAGATCAATCAGTTCCCGGATCGGCACATTACAGTCATCACCACTGGAAGCCAGGGTGAACCCATGTCGGCTCTCACCAGGATGGCCCAAGGACATCATAAACGCATTACCATAAAGCCGGCTGACACGGTCATCCTTTCTTCGCGATTTATCCCCGGCAACGAAAAGGCAATAACCTCCACCATAAACAACCTCTATCGCTTGGGTGCCGAGGTAGTCTATGAAAAGGTATCTGAAATACACACCTCCGGCCATGCCAAAAGAGAAGAGCTGAAACTCATGCTGAATTTGGTGAAGCCGCGCTTTTTCATACCCATCCATGGTGAATACAGGCATCTTGTCAAACACGCACAACTGGCCTTGGAAACGGGCATGGATAAGGATCGGGTGATTGTTGCAGAAGACGGTAAAATCATCTCTTTTGAAAATCAGGAATTGCGGATGAAAGGAGATGTCCATACGGGTCGGATCTTTGTGGATGGAAAAGGGGTAGGAGATGTGGAAGAAATGGTCCTGAGGGACCGAAGGAGGCTCAGCGGGCATGGCATGGTGGTGGTCCTGCTGGTCCTGGGTGAAGATACCGCAGAGAGGGTTTATGGCCCTGAAATTATCTCCAGGGGCTTTGTGTTTGAAGACGAGACAGGGTCAATCCTGGAGGATGCCAAATGCATTGTACTGGAAGTCCTTGATGAACTTGACCCATCATCACCCATCGAGTGGACCGGGGTGGAGATGGATATAAGGAGGCGGCTGAAACGTTTTTTCCAAAGCGTCATTGAAAGAAGACCCTTGATCATCCCGGTTATCATCCCGGTCTAGAATTGGGAGGCTTCGTCCTATCGACACCAGGGCCTCAACGGTGCCCGCTTCGACGATCACCGATTGAAATCTGTTTTGATTTCCGCTATCCTGAAAGAGCCGCAACCACTGCATTCCCTGTCACAGTCAGATTCATGGGACCACCAAAGACCAAACCCGGGAGATGAAATTTGACCCGAAAAGCAGGAGCAAAACACAAAGACAAAACGGATAAGCCCCCACGTCCCATCGGAAAAGAGATTCTTGGCCTCGTCTTCCTGCTCACGGCCATTATCCTGGGTGGAAGCCTTTTTTCATATCACCCGGCGGATAAGCTTTTCTGGAATGTAACCGGTCCCCTGAGCAAATCTCATAATCTTTTCGGCACCGTTGGGGCACACCTGGCCGGCGGGCTGTTTTTCCTGCTCGGTTTCTCCGCCTTCTGGTTTGTAATTATCTTGCTTGCCTTGACCTATCACTCATTCCGTGGTCGCGGGCCAATGCATCCGGTCATAACCGCCAGTGCCTCCCTCGCGCTCCCCCTTTGCTTTTCCGGTATCCTATGTCTGCAATTTCATGAAATTGTGACTTTCAGGGATGGAAGCATGATTGCCGGCGGACTGGTTGGGCTGTACCTGGCCGGATGGGCAAAAAGCTTCCTGAACCAGTTCGGGGCCTATGTTTTCCTCTCAACAATCTTTATTATTTGCCTCTTGATTGCAACCCACCTTTCATTGGGCAACCTCTTTTCGGGCCTGGGCCTGGGGGTCCTGGGTTTGATAAGACGCATCAGGGACAGGGCTGAAAAAAAGAAAGAGCGAAGGCGGCGGGCGCGAAAGAGCTCCCTGGCCAGGGCAAAGATGAAATCGAAGCCCAAGGTGACCATTGTCAGGCCGGCCCCGGACAAGGATAAGAGACCCGAACAGGAGCAGTTTCCGTTCATGCACGCGGCAGGGGAATTCAAGTTGCCTCCATTGAACCTCCTCAACGATCCGCCCGAAAGAGAGGACAAGGACATTCAGCAGGAAAGCCTTGAAATGAATGCCCGCCGTCTTGAAAAGAAACTGGCCGACTTTGGTGTGGAGGGAGAGGTGAGGGAGATTTTGCCGGGCCCGGTGATTACAATGTATGAATTCAAGCCGGCACCGGGCATAAAGATAAGCAAGGTGGCAGGCCTATCAGATGATCTTGCGCTGACCCTCAGGGCGCCCAGCATCAGAATCGTCGCACCGATTCCGGGTAAGGCAGCCATCGGGATCGAAATACCCAACAACCAGAGGGAAATGGTCTACCTGAAGGAGATCCTGTCAAAACCCGCCTACAAGAACTCCAAGTACAAATTGCCAATAGCCCTTGGAAAGGACATCACCGGATCGCCCGTAGTCACAGATCTATCCAGGATGCCCCATCTGCTTGTGGCCGGGGCCACCGGGACGGGAAAAAGTGTTTCCATAAATACCATGATCGAGAGTCTGCTTTTCAAGTTTTCTCCGGAAGCGGTACGACTTTTGATGATTGACCCGAAAAGGATTGAGCTTTCCGTATACCAGGATATCCCCCACCTGCTTCATCCGGTGGTGACCCAGCCCAAAGAGGCCACCAAGGCCCTTAGATGGGCAGTGGAAGAGATGGAAAGACGCTATGTGCTTTTGTCAGACAAGGGGGTCAGAAATATTGATACGTACAACCGGAAAATACTAAAGGAGAAAAGGGGCCCCGCCGTGGATGGGGCCGCACCCGCGGAAGGCACTCTGCCTTACATCATCCTGATCATCGATGAATTGGCCGACTTGATGATGGTCTCCTCCAAGGAAGTTGAAGAAGCCATCACGCGGCTGGCCCAGATGGCCCGCGCCGCAGGCATCCATCTCATCATTGCCACACAGCGCCCTTCGGTCAATGTGCTTACGGGCATTATAAAGGCCAACTTTCCCACCAGAATTTCCTTCCAGGTCTCCTCAAGGGTGGATTCCAGGACCATCCTGGATACCAATGGGGCGGAGCACCTCCTGGGCGAAGGGGACATGCTGTTCTTGCCGCCCGGTGTTGCTCGTCTCACAAGGATCCATGGGGCATATGTCACCGAAGAAGAGGTGAAAAAGGTAACCGATTTTTTGAGGGCCGAGCAGAGACCCGAGTACGATGAAACCATCATATCAGAGATTGCCAAAGATGAAGGCAAAGAAGAAGAGACCGTGGAACTGGACGAAAGATATGATGAAGCGGTGGAGGTGGTGCGTAAGACAGGCCAGGCATCCATTTCCATGCTTCAACGAAAATTGAGGGTGGGATACAACCGGGCAGCCAGGATGATTGAGGCCATGGAAATAGAAGGGATCGTTGGACCCTCCGATGGGGTCAGGCCCCGGGAGGTATACGGGAGGAAGGTATTGTAGAATGAGAAGGGCCGTTATCCTTATCTTTGTCTTGATACCCCTGTTTTCCGGTGCCTCACTCGCCGATGAAAGGCTCATGGATCTTCTCGGAGGCATCCAAAAAAACTACGGCCACCTCCCCGGGCTCAAACTCGACTATACCCGAGAGGTGATCACGCGATCCATGGCCATAATGGGCAATAAGGTCAAAGGGGACTTGGCAACGGGTGAGATCTACTTCAAACCACCTTACTTCTTGAGACTTGAACAGTTCTCTCCAAAGCCCGAAAGCATCATCACCAACGGGAATACGCTCTGGTGGTATATCCCGGATAAGGGGCAGGCGTATCAATATCCTTCAAAGGACTTCGGCAAGGAATTAAAGCTGCTGAGCGACATATTT
>JADHXI010000043.1 GCA_016783065.1 Desulfobacteraceae bacterium
ATGATCTCCTCTCCGTATTGTTCATCGGGGATACCCACTGCGGCCGCATCCAGGACTGCCGGGTGCCTGTAGAACGCCTCGTCTATCTCCCTGGGGGCAATATTTTCCCCTCCTTTGATGATCAACTCCTTGATTCGCCCCGTAACAAAGATAAATCCCTCCTCGTCCATGTATCCCAGATCGCCCGTATGCAGCCAGCCGTCAGGCTCGATAGCCGCTGCCGTGAGCTCGGGGGCCTTGTAATATCCCTTCATCACGTTGTCGCCGCGGATCATGATCTCACCCTGGGTGCCCCGGGCCACTTCGCTGCCATTCTTGTCAACAATCTTGGCCTCGTTACCAACCGCCACCCCCGGAGAACCATACTTTCTCTTCTTTGGGTCTATGGGATTTGAAAAAACAGGTGCCGCCGTTTCGGTCAAGCCCATGGTCTCGACAATGGATACCTTGAATTTCTCTTCAAACTCCTTGTGAAGCGATGGTGGTAAGGCAGAGGAGGCCGAGCGGCCAAAACGAAGTTGTTCCAGGTTCAAATCTTTCCCCTCAAGATGCGTACTGCTGCAAAGGTAAGAGATGATGGTAGGCACAACACTGAACCAGGTACAGCCATATTCCGCGATCAGTTCCCAGAAATTTGACACGCTGAACCTGTGAGGCATCACCACACTGCCCCCGCTCACCAGCGGTGTTACGGCCGTTACCACTTCACCGTTGATATGGTAGAGCGCCAAGGAGCACAGGGCCCGGTCATCCGGGGTGAGGTGGTGAGCCCGGGTGGTGTATTGTCCGCCTGCGATCATGTTTTTGTGAGAAAGGATCACCCCTTTCGGAAGGCCCGTGGTGCCTGATGTGTACAGCAGAAGGGCATCGTCTTCTTCCCGGATATCCGGGAGGGCGAAGCCTGAAAGATCCAGATCTGCAGGAATGATGGTTTTAGCATCGTTGTCAATCTCCTTGAGATCAATGTCGTGCTTCACCTTCGTAATGGCTGTTTCGAGCTTACTTTTCTGGTCCTTTGTAAAAAAGACCGCTTTTGTGTCCGAATGATCAAGGACATATTCGAGATGGGAAGGCTGAGCCATCAAATTGAGAGGTGCAATAACAAGACCGGAATACATGGCACCCAGAAAGATCTTGGTTGTCTGGTATCCGTTGCCCAGCATAAAGGAGACGTTGTCGCCTTTCTTCAAACCCAGCGTCATCAGATACTTCCCGAAACTGATGGCGTCCTCTTTTAATTGTCCGTAAGACAGGCTCAGGCCGGGTTCGGGCGCTATCAGATAGACCTTGTCCGGCGTTTGGCCGGCTCTTTCATCAATAATGTGCCTGATTGTTCGCATGTGAATCGCACCCTTTTCACCCGGGCGTGCGCGGAAGAGGCAGGGTTTTGCTAACTCTGGTAGTCATAGCCGATTTGGAATGCCTTTCGGTTCCGGTTATGGAATTTGGGGATTATTTCCAGTACGCTTTCAAGCATGATCTCTTTGTCCAATGCATTAACAAGTCTCGCAATAAACCCCAGGACCAGGGTATTGGCGAAAAGGGCATTGTCAAAGTTCTCCATGGACAGTTCCTTGGCAGGAACAGCCTTCTGGGTGCATGCCAGGGCTTCATCGACCTCATCCACGAATGCCGGATCGTAAAGGATAAGACCGTCATCCGCCACGGTGTCCTTAAATCTCTTGTAGGCGGCGCTCGAAAGGGCAATAAAATAATCAGGAGATTCGCACATGGGACTGTCAATGATGTCCTGGGAAAGAACCACCTGGCTCCTCACATAGCCGCCACGCATCTCGGTGCCGTGGCTCTTGAGCATGGCAACGTGAAGACCCTGCTTCACCCCTGTCTCCCCAATGATTTGACCGAGCCTCACCACCCCTTGTCCGCCAAACCCGCTTGCAACTATCTCGATTCTGTTTTTCATATTGTTCCTGTCCTCCTGATTTTCTCCACTGTCTCGTGCACAAATTGAGAAAACTCAGGCCTTGAATTGGAGGCATCGTGCCATATGCCCGTGGCCCAGAAGGTGTCTTCCTTTTCCTCGCCCAGAGGAGCGGAATGATCCCTGATCCACCGGAAGATATTTACCTGGTTTCTCGATCCAAGTTCCCTTGAACCAAAGTTTGTGGGGCAGGGATATGGCATGTGTATCAGGGAAAAGCCCGTGTTGAGGATTCCCTTCTTGACCGTCTCCACCGCCCATGCGCCATCCATGGCCACATGGCGGGCAAGAAATGTGGCCCCCGCACCTTTGAGAATCTTCAGGACGTCCATGCCTTCGCTCATCAAGTTGTGCTCGAACATGCCGTAGGGACTGCTGTCGGTCTTGCTCCCCTGGGGCGTGGTCCAGCCGTACTGCCCTCCTGTGGACTGATAACCCAGGTTATCGTTCACGATAACTGTCATATCGGCATTTGACCGTGCAGAGTGTATGAGATGGGTCAGACCAATCCCAAAGGCATCCCCGTCCCCCACTGTCAGAATGATCTTTTTCTCCGGCGGCAGGGCTATGCGAAGCCCCCTGGCAATGGCGTAAACCCGGCCATGAGTCCCGGCAAATCCGTCCCCTTTCCAGGTGGCAAACGTCTGTCTTCCGGCACACCCGATGGAGGTCCCCCAGACAATATCCGGCACCTCGAGGCCAAGTTCTTTTACAGCCTGAATGACGATTTTATGGTTCATCCCCAGCCCGCAGCCGGAGCATGCCGTGCTGGGTATTTTTCTGGAACGTAGATACCTTGATGTGATTTCCGTTGCTCTGTATTCCATCTACCATGCCTCCAGTTTCCAGCCTTTACGGGCAAGGGGTTCATCTTTTAGGACCTTTTCAAAGGTCTCGATCAGATCAGGAATTGTGGGTAGGTCTCCGCATGAACCCAGGAAATGGACCTCAGAATCCTTTGGTACCGCCCGCTGGACCTCACGGACGAGTTGACCATCCCAGTTAAGCTCCACTGCCAGGTATTTGGTCTTGGCGCCAAAGAACTCGTCCGGGAAGGGCCAGAGGTTGATCAGCCTGAGGGCGCCAACCTTAAGGCCCTCATCTCTCGCCTTTGAAACCGCCGTGTTTACCACACGCGATGGAGTTCCATAAGACACCACGATCAGATCAGGATCATCATCCATGAATTTCTTGTCATAGTGGTGGTTAAAAAGATCCCTGTGGTTGCGCACCTTGTAAATCAGCCGGTAGGCGTGTTTGTGGTGGGCCTCCACCTCTTCAATATCGTATCCTTCCTCGGTGGGTGTCCAGTCGGAACAGAGCGCACCCGTGTTGTGGCCCAGGACCACGGGAGGTATATCAATCTCATCGGTGGCAGGATAGAAATCCGGCCCCTGATGGATCTTCCGGGACCAGGTTCGAAACCCCATTTTCTTCATCTCCTCCTCGTTTTCAGGAACGCTGATATCCTCAAAACCGTCGGTGATGAGCTGATCTGCTAGCACGGTCACCGGCATACGGAACCTCTCGGATAGATAGAATGCCTCTACCGTCATGGCCATGCATTCCTGGGCAGAATTGGGAGCCAGACAGATGGCCTCAAAATTCCCGCCCTGCGTGGGGTAACGGGTCAGATAGAACTCTCCCTGCCCCGGGGCCCCCGTGATACCGCTCACCGGGCCGACCCGGCCTGAATTGAGGACCACCAGGGGGGTTTCGCAGCCAAGGGCCCAGCCATAGGGGTCTGCATAGAGGATAAAGCCGGGACCCGAGGTGGCGGTCATAGCCTTATATCCACCAAGGGAGGCCCCGATGCACATGTGCATGGCAGCGGTCTCGTCTTCGGCCTGCAGATATACCCCCCCCTCCTGGGGGAGCCGGAAGCTCATGGCCTCTGCCAGTTCTGTTGCCGGCGTGATGGGATAGCCCGCAAAGAACCTGCATCCGGCCAAAATTGCCCCTTCCGTGATGGCAAAATTTCCTGTTTCCAAAAACCTTTTCATATAAAAAACCTCCTCTGTGTCACCCGGTTGCCTCTTTTACATCAATGGCAAAGTCTGGACAGACAAAATAACATTTGAAGCAACCAACGCAACAGTCTGAGGATTTGACCTCCTCAGGTCTATACCCTTTTGAATTAAAGAAATCAGCAGCACCAAAAGTGCCCACTCCGCAGATTTCCTCACAGTACCCGCACTCTTTGCAGTATTCGGTGTTGAGAGAAACCTCGAATCTCCTGGCATCACAACTGAGGCAACGCCCGGATTCAGCAACGATCTGATCATCGGTTAGTCCCCGTTCAACCTGATCGAATCCCGGGGTTCTTTCCCACGATCTGAGGAGCGCCATCTCTTCCCGTGGCTTTACTTCCACGACGAATTCCTCCAAAACCACCTCTTCCTCGGGAGCAGCCAGCACCTCACTGATGTCACCATCACCACCCAGATATTTGTCAATGCCAGAGGCCGCTCTCCTGCCATGGGCAATGGCGCCGATGATTGAATCGGGCCCGCTTACCACATCCCCTCCGGCAAAGACACCTTTTTCACCCGTAGCAAAATCTTCTTGAACTTCAATCCGACCCATGTTCGTTTGGATATCTTTTTCCTTTTCAACAAATCCAAGATCTGCACTCTGGCCTATGGCCAGGATGATGTGGTCAGCCTTCTTCTTATGGGTAATGTCTTCCTCATAGGTGGGGTTGAAATTGCCCTCTTTATCAAATACATCGGTGCACATAATCAACCCAAGGCCCGAGACCTTGTCCTCACCTAGGACCTTTTTTGGGGCCCAGGAATTATGGATGAGAACACCTTCTTCCTCTGCCCGGGCGATCTCCCATTCGTGGGCGGGCATCTCGTCTCTTTCCTCCAGGCAAAAGATGTGGACATCTCCTGCCCCCATCCTCTTGGCCGTAAGCGCCACATCAATGGCTACGTTGCCTCCTCCCACCACGATCACATCGCCACTCAAATCAAACGTCTTACCAAGCCCAACGTCGCGCAAAAACTCCCAGCCCCACAAGACGCCCTTTTTCTCAGAACCCTCAAGAGGAATCCTTGCGCTGCCGTTGGCACCGCTTGCCACAAAGATCGTATCAAAATCAGATTTGAGCTGATCTAAAGAAATATCTTTACCGATAGCGGTGTTTCCCTTAAAGATTATACCGCACGCCAGGATATGGTTTATATCTTTATCCAGCCGCTCTTCCGGGAGTCGGTAATTGGGTATCCCGTAGCGCATCATACCCCCGGGTTTTGGAAAGGAATCAAAGACCGTCGCCCCATGTCCTTTGCTTACAAGGTAGTAGGCCGCTGTTAGACCGGCAGGACCGGCGCCGACAATGGCCACTTTCTTTCCCGTGCTGTCGGATGATTTCTTGTTTTCCTTCCAGCGATCTCCCCCCTTGTCAACGGCGGCCCGTTTGATGGCACGAATGGCAATGGGGTCCCCGAACTGCTTGTAGGAACATTCATCTTCGCAAGGGGCAAAACAGGCATCCGCACATACCACTGGAAAAGGGATCTTCTCTCGCAAGACTGAAACAGCCTGATCAAATCTCTGCTCTTTTACAGCACGGATGTACCTCGGTACGTCCACCCCCGCAGGACACGTCGCGGTGCAGCGCGGGACAGCAAAATCACTTCTCAAAACACGTCTTGAATCCATAACGCATCCATATCTCCTTAAAAGTACTCGGTAGGAATCCTGACCCCAAAAGGGGCAAAATATAAAAAATATACCTGTCACGCCTTACTACTTGACCAAAGAAATATCAAGAAAAAAGAGTGTCAGCAAAGTGGACATAGGCTCTGCCTGGGGTCTCATTAAACGTCAAAATTATCAGTGTTTCAATGGGGCGCCAAAACAGACGGGAATTGCCGTAATTAACCCTATTGACTTGCAATTGATTTACTGGTTTTATGCAAGAGCCTCAAGCACCGGTGACCAGCGCTATGGCAGTGATCCTGGAAAAGTCGAACACGGTACTTACTGCTCCGGCAACAAACCGGGAAGACGGGTGGGTCAGGGTTAACTGATCTTTGTTAGACAACAAAAACTCGCCGAATAAGGGGGAATATCTGTATGGAAAACCTGTGGATCGGGGTGGTAGCCCTTTTTAGTGATCCCATCGCGCTGCTCCTCTTCTTTGCCGCCCTGATTGCTGGTCTGCTCTTTGCCGCGTTGCCCGGTATCAACATGGTCACCCTGGGCGCCATCATCCTCCCGTTCACCATCTATTTGGAGCCCGCTCAGGCCATCATGATCTACGGCGTCATTTATGTCTCCGGAACTTATGGCGGGGCGGTCATGGCCATCCTGTTCAATATCCCGGGCTCCGCAGAGAATGCACCGACTGCCTTTGACGGATACCCTCTCACACAACAGGGAAAGTCAGGCCTGGCCATTGGCGCGGCCATTGTCTCCTCTTCCCTCGGGGGCATTCTCGCCACCATCCTGATGATGATTGCTGCCCCCACCATCGGCCGCTGGGCGATTCACGCCTTTGGCCCCCCGGAAATGTTTGCATTGATCTTTTTCGGAGTGAACGTTGCTGCCTCCGTCGGAGCAGAGACCTTCTGGAAGGGATGGCTTTCCGTCATGTTAGGGCTGCTTCTTGCCTGCATAGGGACAGATCCGGCCGGCGGGCTGACACGTTTTGCTTTTGGGACCTACTACCTGTTGGCCGGTATCCATTTTATACCGCTGATCCTTGGCTTCTTCGCCATCTCCGAGGTCTTTGTTCAGGCCGAGAAAATGGTAACACGCAAATACAAGGCCCCCAAAGTGGGATTGGTCTTCCCCTCTGTCGGGGATTTCTGGCGTATGAGAGTTTGCATTATACGTTCCTGGATCCTCGGGTTCTTTGCAGGCGTACTGCCGGGGATTGGCGCCACTTTGGCCGCCTTTTTGAGCTACAATGAAGCCAAGCGGTGGTCCAAGCACCCTGAGCGCTTTGGCAAGGGCGAGTTGGAAGGCGTGGTAGCAAGCGAGACCGCCAACAACGCGGCCACGGGCGGAGCCATGATCCCCCTCCTTGCTTTGGGTCTCCCTGGCGGTGCGATTACGGCCATGATGATCAGTGTCTTTATGATTCACGGGATGGAACCCGGCCCCCTCATCATGGTAAGGGCCCACGACCTGGTCTGGGAGCTTTTTGTGGCCATGTTTTTGGCCAATCTGTTCATCTTTTTTCTGGGCTACCTGGAAACCAAAACCGTGGTTAACCTGTTAAGGATTCCTTTCCGTCTGCTGTGTCCCATCATCTTTATCCTGTCCACCATCGGGAGCTACGCCTTGAGGAACTCCCTTCTGGACGTGTGGGTGATGATTCTGGCGGGAATCGCCGGATATTTCCTCCGTCGTACCGGATATTCGGTAGCTGGAATCATCCTTGGGGTGATTCTGGGAAAGATAGGTGAGTCGGCTTTTGTAAAGGCTATCATTATGGTCAATTACGACTGGCTCGGTTTCTTTGGCCGACCTGTCTGTGCTGTCCTGCTGCTTGGGGGACTTGTAACCCTAGGGTGGAACGTGTATAGCTCTTTGAGGAAGCGGGCAGCTACATGATATACATCTCCGAAATTCCAAAACTTATTGAGAGTATGGGGGGTTCGATGTGTCGGTTTTTTGCCTCGCGTATAGAATAATGGAATGGTGGAATAATGGCATGTTGTTTTTTGAAGGAAGTTACACACAAAATTAGATTCCCTGTAAAGAGGGGCTTTGCCGATAAACCCCTGTCCCATTGTTCCATTATTCCAGTATTCCAACATTCCAGTTGTGAGCGAAGCGAACTAACTTGTCTTTAGGGGAAGACCCGAACATGAAAATTCTTGGCCTAACGGCCTTGAGGACCAGATTGCCCCTGATCCGGCCATATCATCTCTCTTTGGTCACATTGGACTATTTCGACTCAATTGTGGTCAGGATACAGGCGAACGGGAAAGAAGGGTTTGGAGAAACGACCAACGTTTCCGGATATTTCCATGAGACTCCGGAAGACGCCTGGCGCCTGATCGAGAAGTGGGCACCAAAGATTCTAGACCGTGCCCCGGAATCCGTCCTGAGGGAGGTCAGCGAGACAGAGAAGCCTTTATCCTTTGCCGCCACCCCTTTGCTTACGGCCTTGGAGGAACTCATTCGTGCTCTGACCCAAACGGAGGGGAAGAGGGTGAGTCTCCCGCTGTTGGGGGTCGTGCAGGGGGTGACCCCGGAGGAACTGGTGGCCGACACGGAAAAATTGCAGGATTTGGGTTTCCGGACGCTGAAATTCAAGGTGGGTTTTGACGTTGGAGAGGATCTTAACCGGTTGAGGGTCGTGCAGAAAGTGTTGATGCCGGGAGTCCAAGTAAGGGTCGACGCCAACCAGGGATACACTTTTGATCAGGCGGAGAGATTTCTCAAGGAGCTCGATCCCGAAGGCGTAGAACTCCTGGAGCAACCCCTGGCTCCGAGTGCATGGAAGGAGATGTCACGTCTCGCTCGCTTCAGAACAGTCCCCCTGATGCTTGACGAAGCGATCGCCTCGGAAGCAGATTTGGATAGAGCCCTTGGGACGGGCTGTGCACAGGCAGTGAAATTCAAGCTCATGAAGTGCGGATCCATGGCGGAGCTGGCTCGTTTGATCAAAAAGGCTCGATCCGCTGGACTAAAAGTCATTGTTGGAAACGGCGTGGCGATGGATATCGGGTGCCGGCACGAAGCCCTGGTTTTGCATGAAACCGGGTTGACGGAGGATGCCGGTGAGATGAACGGCTTTTTGAAATGTACAGAGCAGAGCCTCGAACCGGCGATCAAGGCTGAAGGCGGTCATTTTTTCATTTCAGAAGGGCAACCAAGGGTCCGCTGGGATGTCCTCTCGCGTTTTGCGGATAAAGAGAGCATCTGGGGACGGATCGAAGATTAAGGGTTCGCGCAAAAATAAATTCACAGAGTTGGCGCACAGATTTAGATCAGATTTGGTTGCGCCGATTGAGCGAAACCACAGGAATAGCATCACTCTTCCGAGGATTTCGCGATTGAGGCGCGGCCGAAGATGATCTGAAGATGGCATGCGAAAATGTGAAGTTATTTTTGCGCGAGCCCTAAGGTGTTGGTTTTCAATTGGGCGGTGGCGAATGCATAAAAAGCGTTGGCCGTAATATCAACAAATATCATTATTTTCTAAGGAGGTGCAAGATGGAGAAAAACACGTTTTGGAAGATGTTTTTGGTGTTAACCCTGGTCGCAGCCCTTTGCCTTCCTGCTACCTTGTTCGCCATGGAAAAGCCAAACGGCTTTCCCAAGCGACCCATTACCTTGATCGTACCCTATGGTGCCGGAGGTGGATCGGACCAACTCTCAAGGGCGATGGCCACGGCTTTGGAGAAGGTGGTAGGCGTCCCGGTCAAGGTGGTAAACAAACCCGGGGGCAGCGGTGTTGCGGGGTTGTCTGACTTCTTCATGGCCAGACCGGATGGGTACACCATTATCGAGCACATCGACGATGCGGCCACCCTCTATGCATCCGGCGTTATCAAAGAGAGTCCTTCAGAGGTGTGGTATCCGGCGTGTATTGCACAGATTGCATTCAGCCAGATCTATGTCCGTCCCGATGACAAGCGTTTCCCCACCTGGGAGGCCTTTGTGAAGTATGCCAAGGAGAATCCCGGCAAGATCAAGTTGGCCAATGTGGCCAATGTCGGCTCGATGGAGCGCGTGGTGACATCCCTTTTAGAGGATGACCAGGGGATTAAACTCACCCAGATCTCTTTTGACAAGCCCGCGGAAAGGTACGGGGCCCTCGTGGGTGGTCATGTGGATGCCTTGTTCGAGCAACCCGGGGACGTTCGACCCTATATGGAATCCAATGACATGAAGCCGATACTGACCATTCTCAATGAGCGCCCCGACGCATTCTCCGATGTCCCCTCCCTTACGGATATCGGTGCAAAATTCAAGCCTCTTTTCCGGTTTCGGGGCTTCTTTATGCGAAAGGAGGTGCCCGAAGATCGACAGAAATACCTCGAGTGGGCACTGAAGAAGGCCTGGAACAGCAAGGAGTTTCAAAAATTCAACCGGAAGAAGTACATGCATTTGATTAACAGCTACCGCGGCATTGAAGGCGGTAAGGTACTGGTCGAAGAAACAGTTGAGACTTACAAGAAAATGGGCGTTAAAAAATAAGAAGACCGTTTGAATCGATGGCCCCCTCCCCGGTGGTGGGGGCCACAGTAAAGATCCGGGTCCAGAGGGCCTGGGTTTGGTTTACCCCAGAGGGGATAGGTTTACCGGAACTTCATTGGCGCATGGAGTGTTGGAGTACGGGAGTGTTGGAGTGATGATAAAGAACCTTGAACAGAGATGATGGAGCTTACAAAACCGTTCTTGTTTTGGAAAATATAGTCGCCTGCTAAGATGTTCCAATACTCCATTACTCCAATACTCCATGTCAAACCATACAAAGGCAGAGCCATTTTGCTCTGACCTCCGCAGAGCGGGATCTTCGGCAGTTCCAGAGCGCCGGGTTTCCCTTTCTGAATAGAAGAACGGGTGTTTCGGGATGTCGGCCATAAAGACACGAAGATCCATCATAATCGAACTCTTCATCTGGCTTGCGCTGGTTTTTTTGGCGTACGGCCTTACCTACAGATTCGACAAACACCTTGAGAATTACCAGTACGGAGCCGCTTCCTGGCCCAGGGTTATCATATTGGGCATGGCAATCTTCGCACTCATCGAGGCGATTCTGGGTCTCCGGGAGTTTCGGCGAATCAGAACCGCAAGCGCTGAGGTGGTTGGAGAACCAAAGGACGTAGAACTGGGGAAACCGCTACCGGGAGACTCGGCCCACCTCAAGAGACTGGCCACCTTTCTCACCCCGTTGCTTTTCCTGTTTATGATTCCGCGAATGGGGTATTATGTTTCAGCCCCCTTATTCATCGCGGGATTCATGCTTCTCCTGGGAGAGAGACGTCCCATCTACCTGATCGTGACCTCCTTTCTTATTTATGCGGTAACCTTGGTTGTTTTCACCAAACTCCTGTTTGTACCCTTGCCGGAAGGCTCCTGGCCCGGATTCTATGAAATCAGCAGCTGGATCATCGTGCTGCTCACCTAGCCTCACGTTCTGAGTCATCTTGGCAAAAGCCATTTAAGGGACAAATGCAAACCCTGGTCCAATCGGGAATGATCATATTCTTGCACGCCGTTCAGGCGATTTAACGAGGTGAAATACATATGGAGGAACTTCTCAAGAGGCTTGAGTTAAATGGTATGCGAGCGTTTTATCACCCGAACAGGGAGGCCGCAAAGGATCAGATACTGGACATGATTCCCAAGACCGTCACGGTGGGCATAGGAGGCTCCGTCACCGTGCGGGAGATGGGACTCTTGGATGCGTTGGCGGGACGGGGGACCCAGTACTTTGACCACTGGAAGTCAGGGCTGAGCAAGGAGGAGATCATGGAGGTTAAGAGAAATCAGGTCGTTTCAGACTATTTCCTGACCTCCACCAACGCCGTTACAAGGAATGGCAAACTGGTCAACATGGACAACACGGGGAACCGGGTGGCGGCCATGATCTTTGGCCCGAGACACGTCATTGTTGTGGCTGGTAAAAACAAGATTGTGGAGGACGTGCCTGCAGCGATCCAAAGGATAAAGGAAAAAGTCGTTCAAAGAAATACATCAAGACGTGGGGACAATACCCCCTGTGCTCAGGGTAGTGCGTGCCAGGACTGCAACAGCTCGGACCGCCTCTGCCGTGTGACCTCGATTATCGAGAAAAAGACAAAGGGAGTGGAAACTTTCACCGTGATTCTCGTGGGAGAGTCCCTGGGGTACTGAATTTATCATAAGCGTTCAAAGGTTCAGGGTTGCTTTTTTTGTGACCTGGGTTTGCTTTTGCCCCCTGATGAGAGGCTTGACAGAGTTTCTTGCAATCCCGGAGTTTATTGGAGTGTTGGCCTCCGGCTCGTAGATCCTACGGCTCGGAGAGAGTAATGGAGAGATGGAGAGTCGAAGATCCCCTCTTCAGCGAGACCTTTGAAAAACGTTCAATTTTGGTCAAGATCAAGGAAGGCGAGAATTTCAACCACAGGAATATATTCAATATTTCGAGGATTGAAATTTGAGCCTGACGCCGAGATTGGCCAAAAGGGGGCGTTTTGCAAAGGTCTCTCAGCGGGATTGAAAGATCTGCCTGATTACATATGGAGATAATAGACAAGCCCAGTCACTGAGGACTCACTACTGCTTATGCTTTTCCCAATACTCCATCACTCCAATACTCCAGTCAATCCAGTCAGACAGAGCCATTTGTCTTTGATTCCCACAGGGCGGAAAGGTCAGGATTTCTATTTTTAATTAAAGTTTTTTCGTGAGGTGTTTTAAGTGAAGCAAAAGAGAGTGGTGATGGGGGTCATCGGGGTCGACGCCCATGTGGTGGGCAACAAACTCATGGAAAACGCCTTGCGCCAGAGTGGGTTTAAGGTGACCAATATCGGTAACTTTGTCATACAGCAGGATTTTATCAAGGCGGCCATCGAAACAAACGCAGAGGCTATCCTCGTGGGAACCCTTTGCGGCCATGGTGAGCTGGATTGCCAGGGTTTCAGGGAAGCGTGCATCGAGGCCGGCCGGGGGGATATCCATATGGTTGTCGGGGGGAACCTCGTCGTGGGAAAACAGGATTTTAGAGGGGTGGAGGAGAGATTCATGGACATGGGTTTTAACCGGGTCTACCCGCCGGGTGTCTCTCCAAGCAGGGTTATTGAGGACCTCAAAACGGATCTTGGTGTATCTCAAGAATGAGCAAGGATGTGGAATACGGCCTTTTTGCGGATTTTGGCAGCACGTTTACCAAGGTTGTGCTTCTGGACCTTGACACCCTGACAGTGGTTGGAAGGACCCAGAGGCCATCAACCGTTGAGACGGACATCACCCTGGCACTGAGAGCAGCCATGGAGGACATCAGGCAGATCCTGGGCGGTCAGGTAGAATACCGCTACAACCTGGCCACCTCCAGTGCCGCCGGCGGTCTCAAAATGGCCGCCATAGGTCTTGTCCCCGAGTTGACTGCGGAGGCGGCCAAGCGGGCGGCCCTGGGTGCCGGCGCAAAGATCACGGGTGTGTACGCGTATCAGTTGACACGGAAGGAACTGGAGGAAATCGAGGGGGGGGGCCTGGATCTCGTCCTGCTTGCCGGAGGAACTGACGGCGGAGAACAGGAAACCATCATCAGCAACGCCGAGAAGCTTGCCCGGTTGGGAGGTCTTCGCGCACCCATCATTGTAGCCGGAAACAGGACGGCATCGGACCAAGTCAGTGCGGTGCTGGCCTCGGGCGGAAAAGAGCACGTGATCACCGATAACGTGATGCCTGAGATCGAGATCCTTGAGGTTGACAAGGTCCGGGACATTATCAGGGACCTTTTTATCAAGAGAATTATCGAGGCCAAGGGCCTCAAAAACGCGGAGGAGTTTATCGATGAAATCCTCATGCCGACCCCTACCGCGGTAATCGCCGCCGCCAAGCTCCTTGCAGAGGGCGCCGATGGTGAGGAAGGGCTGGGAGAACTCGCAATTCTGGACATCGGAGGGGCCACCACAGATATTCATTCGGTGGCCAAAGGAGACCCCACGGAACCGGGCCTTGTAAAGAAAGGGCTTCCAGAACCCTATGTGAAAAGGACGGTAGAGGGGGACCTGGGGATGCGTTACAACGCGTCCACCATTGTCAAGGTTGCAGGGGAGGCATTTTTCAGAGAAAGCATAGATAGTCTAGGGCTTGATCTTCACCGGGCCGTCAGCCGTTTTGCCCGGAACCCTGAAAGCCTGCCTGAGTCAGAAGCAGATGAGGGTTTGGATTTGGCGCTGGCCAGAGCAGCGACCCGGGTCGCTATGGATAGACACGCCGGTCGAATTGAGACCACTTATGGGCCCAACGGTCCGGTCTATATACAATACGGGAAGGACTTGAGAGGTCTCAAAACCGTCATTGGTGCCGGTGGCCCGCTCATTTTCGGCCCGGCCCCGGATGTAATTCTCAGGGAAACCCTCTTTTCCGACGCGAATCCCTTCTCCCTCCGCCCCCGCAACCCGACATTCTATCTGGACGGGAAATATATTCTTTACGCTGTGGGCCTCCTGTCGGAAAAAGAACCTGTCAAGGCCTTGAAATTGGGCAAAAAATATTTGAAGAGGTTGAACAGCTCCTGAGGCCCTAATTGAACACCGCGGCATCTATTCATTTGTCTTGATCCAGAACTTCACTGGCTCATGGAGTGTTGGAGTACTGGAGTGCTGGAGTGTTGATAAAGAACCTTGAACACAGACGTCGGATCGCACAAAATGATTGCGGTTTCGGAAAAAATGACCGCCTTCTAGGCTGCTCCATTACTCCAACACTCCACGACTCCAATACTCCATATCAAACCATACTAAGGAAGTGCTATTTATCGCTAACCCCCGCACATCCGGAAGGACCAGGATTTCTATTTTGAATTAAAGACTGAGGTATGCAAAAAAATGACTGTCAGGAATATGAGATGGAGTGACGAGGAATTTAAAAAGGAGAGAGAAAAAGTCCTTTCTCTCTGGCCTACCGGCAAGGAGGTGGAACTTGAGGAGGCCATCGCCTATCACAAAAACCTGCCGGATCACAAGAACTACGCCAAGGAGGTCCGAAGAGCCAAGGCCGCCGGAATCACCCTTTGTCAGCCCCGGGGTGGTGTTGCGTTGATTGATGACCATATCAAGCTCTTGAAGACCTTGCAGGACGAAGGGGGGGCTGACCTCCTGCCCACGACCACAGACACCTACACCAGGAATACAAAATTTCAGGAGGCGCAAAGGGGGATTGAAGAGAGTGAAAAGGCGGGGAGATCCATGCTCAACGGTCTGCCCGTCGTGAATCACGGGGTGAAGGCGGTGCGCAGCGTCGTGGAGGCCGTTGATCGACCCATCATGACCCTGGCGGGAACCCCTTATCCTCGTCTGACTTCCGAGATCACCCTGGCCGCCGGATTTACGGGTTTTTTGGGTGCCGGTATCTCCTATCCTGCCTCCTATATCAAGGCCATGACCATTGATGAAGGGATCAGGCACTACCAGTATCTGGACCGGTTGGTTTCCACCTATGCCGAAAACGGTGTACTCATCCACAGGGAACAACCCGGCTTTCTCACAGGGACCTTGATCCCGCCGGGCATCGGCATTGCCATCGCCGTAATGGAAATGCTTCTGGCGGCTGGGCAGGGGGTTCGGCATTACAGCGTCGGCCTTGCGCAAAACCTGGACCTCTTGCAGGACGTGGCTGCTTTGAGGGTCCTCGAAGAAGTTTGTCATTATTATCTCAGGAAATTCGAGATCCAGGATATGTTTATCTCTATCGCTACCCACCAATGGATGCAGGCCTTTCCTCCTGACGAAGCAAGGGCCTTTTCCGTGATCGTCATGGGGGGAATCATCGCGGCATTGGCAGGCGCCACCCAGGTGATTACAAAGACCACTCATGAAGCCATCGGCATACCGACCCGGCAAGCCAATGCAGAAGGGTTGAAGGCCACCAGGATGGCTATTCACCTCACCCGGGGGCGACGGCTTGTGGAGGATGAAGAGATGGAGATCGAGATGGAAATGATTCGAAGGGAGGCCTGCCAGATCGTGGACAAGGCCCTGGAGTTGGGTGACGGAGATATTGCCGTAGGTGCTGTGCGTGCTATGGAAGCCGGAACCCTGGACGTGCCCTGGGCGCCAAACCAGCATGTAAAAGGAGCTGTTGTCCCGGTGAGGGATGCAGCGGGTGCCGTGAGATACCTTCACACAGGTGACTTACCTTTTGACAGGGAAGTAGCCCAATACAATCAGGAAAAGCTGAAACAGAGAGAAGCGAAGGAACGCCGTGTTTGTGATTTTGATACAGCGATGGGGGATATCCTCGAGATTTGCCAGGTCTGCTAGGTGTCCATCCATAAATGGCTATTTTTCGCAATCTCCGCGCCTGCCCCGTAGCTCCGAAGATGGTACTGGGGTCAGATTCGGATTTTAATCCTTGAAATACTTTAAAATTGCAGTTGCTTAGATTTGATCATGCAATTGTCGGAAAAAAGCCTGAACCATGTCTGACAATTGCATTCTATCCCGATGGGCATAACCATGACATAACTCAACCTTCGGTCCACCCCTCCGAAAGATGATATCACAGGTCTTCTGTGAGTTGGCCTTAAGCAAAAATCAGCAATCATTTTATTCTGGAGATTACTTCGTGTGCAAAATAAATTTGGTGGAAAGTGGATTCCAGGTTTATATAGGTAGTCTAGCATCAGGCCAAACGCTTCGGGAACCATTATTTTTCCATTCTTCCTTAACGGCAATCCCGCTCTTTTCCAAAGCGTATGGCTTTTAGTATACCTCCGAACCCCCCGCATCCGAAAAGTGGCTATTTGTGGACCCCCAGTATCCGGAGGTCTATTCACCTTGATTTTTGAAGTGGGAGATGGGTTCAAGGGGACACGTCTACCCCATTCTTGTCAATTTTCTCATATCCCGGGTAAAACAGCCCTGGGCCACATCCTCGATATCTGGTTCCTACCAGCCCCCCATTTCTGGCCGACGAGTTTCAGCCACAATATCATGCGGTCGGATTTAGCTTGGCACACAAGCCATGATTTCCATAAATGCCTATTGACTTAGTTCATAATATGCTTCCACTAATCGCAATTTATGTAGAATCCTCGGCCCCGATTAAGGCGCCACCTGTCGGAGATACCACGAGCCGTTTCTAAGCACAGATACGTTGCCGTTTTCGTGGTTAAGAAGGCCTGTGCGGCTATTCTGATAAGGCCTTGGATTGCATTTGTATCGTAATAATGCATCTGAAAGGATCAATTTGCTTTGTCGAGGAGTCCGATACAAGAATGGATGACCCTCGACCTTGTTAGTAAACCGGTTTATGAGTTAGATCCATAGGCATATTTCCATATACTCCCTGCCTAAAAAGCGACTTCTTATCCATCCAACATGAATGGCCTCAAATTCGCGCTGCTAGTTGACTGAATTAAGGAGCATTTCTTAGAAGGATGAAATCACTTAACTAAAAAGGACTACAGTAGCTGATTTCCCTTGACTTTTCAAAGGGTTTTTCGTTCTATGAACTATCCACTATCCTATCAGACTCACATCTTTAATAGAAGCAATTCCCAGGGGAAATGGCCCCACAACATTCTTGGGCCTTGTTTCTTCATGGGAGGCGGAAGGTTATCAAATGGCTGATAAACCGGAAGACGAACAACCGGAAAATGGCGCTTCAGGATTAGAAATAGATGGTAGGAAAGGCAAACAACCCAGAAGGCTTGGTGAATACCTCGAATGCGACTCTGAGCTTATTGGTCATACCCTCGCTCGCCAGTCCCAAGAGACGAGAAAGGGTCATAGAAAGCGCCTGGGTGAGCTACTCGTAGAAGAGAAAGCGGTTACTCCGGAAGTTCTTCAGGAGGCTTTGCTGGAACAGAGGCTGGACCGCTTGCAGTGTTGTGCCCTTTTTTCCGGAATAAGCTTTGACGAATTGGCGAAGATTCGCAATTGGGTTTCAGAAGTGAGCGTGAACCAGGGAGAGGAGTTCATCACTCAAGATGTACCAGGCGACTGTTTTTACGTTTTAATGACCGGCCAATTATTGGTTTACCGCCGTGGTGAGTATGGCGAGGAAATTCCGTTGGCCCACATCGAACCTGGGGAAGGCGTCGGTGAGATGGGGTATTTTTCCGGCGGTCATCGTTCGGCCTCTGTGAAGGCCTTGGAGGAATCACAGTTACTTAAGATCAATTATGCAGATCTGGAAAAGATATTTGACAGGGCACCAACCCTTACCAGGAACTTCCTGCGGCTTGTGGTTGAGAGGTTGCTTCATACGGACGTTCGGCTCCAAGAGATAGCCATCGGCCGAAGAAAGGCCGAAAGATCTTTGGAGGGACTTTTCAAACTTTTGGATATGTCCGAGATTATAGCGCTTCAGACCGGCATCGAGGGCCTGATTGAAAGGATAGTGACCACCGCCAGCACGGTGATGAATGCGGAGCGTTCCTCATTGTTTCTCCTGGACAATTTTGCTGGAGAATTGTGGTCCAAGGTGGCCACCGGCGTTGAAACGAAGGAGATCAGGATACCCTTGGGCAAAGGCGTAGCGGGTTGGGTGGCCGAACATGATGAATTTGTTAACATTAAAGATGCATACGATGATCCCCGCTTTGACACGTCAGTGGACCTCGAAACCGGCTACCGGACCAAAACCATCTTGTGTGGTCCCGTGAAGAATCTGATGGGAGAGACGATCGGGGTCATCCAGGTAATTAACAAGAAAGGGGGGATTTTCAGAGAAAAAGATGAGGAACTTTTTTCGGTATTTGTCTATCAGACTGCCATTGCCGTGGAGAATTTCAGACTTTACCAGAAAGTGATCACCTATCATGGGAAGATGGCTGTCCTTCTCGATGTAACCACTTCGGTGGCGCAGACCTTGGATCTTGACGCCCTTATTCTTAAGATTGTGGAGAAGATATCCCAAGCTCTCGATGCAGAGCGGAGTTCCCTCTTTATGCTGGACACGGAGACCGATGAGCTTTGGTCTAAAGTAGCGCACAGGTCCGAGGTGGTTGAGATCCGTTTTCCAAGCTCATTTGGTTTAGCCGGCTTTTCTGTCAGTACAGGGCAGATTTTGAACATAAGGGATGCATACCGAGATCCCCGCTTCAATCCGGCAGTGGACCGGCAAACCGGTTATCGTACCAATACGGTCCTTTGTGCCCCTATCATCAATCGGAAAGGGGAGACCATTGGTGTGACTCAAGCCATCAACAAGAGGGGAGGGGAGTTTGACCAAGAGGATGAAGATCTAATCAAATCACTTGCGTCTCAACTGTCAGTATCTCTGGAAAACGCCCAGCTTTACGAAGAGGTAAAAAGCCAATCCGAGGAATTAAGGGCAAAGCTAATGCGCATAGAAATGCTCGAAAAAGTCAAGACCCAACTGACAAAGTTTGTTCCTACTTCGGTTGCCGATTTGGTAGAACGAGACCCTGATAAACTGGCGCTTGAAAAGGTTTCAATGGATGTGAGTATTTTGTTCATTGATATCGAAGGGTTCGCAACAATAACGGCTGAGCATGATGAGATGCTTGTCAACGAAATGGTTGAAAGCCATTTCTCTGCATATCTAGACTGTATCAGTCGCTATGGCGGAGAGGTGAACGAGACTACCGGGGACGGATTGATGATAATTTTTAAGGGTAATTCGAAGGAAGAGAACAATCAAAATGTGGTCGCGGCAGCAAAGGAAATCGTCTCTGAGAACAAGAGATTGAACGATGAATTGAAATTTCCTTGGGGTAAAATCGATCTTCACTTGGGAATAAATTCGGGAAAAGCATGGGTCGGATCAACCAAACTAAAAAGTCTCTCCGGTGAGCGATGGACTTATACCGCCTCGGGCCTGGTTACCGTAATGGCAGCAAGAATAGGGGCCCTATCTCGAGGGTCACGAATTTACATAGGACCGGAAACACAAAGATGTCTGGGAAAATCCTACCATTGTGAATTTATAGGGCCTCGAGATTTCAAGAATATCAAGACCCCCGTTCCTATTTACGAGGTAAAAGGAAGACAAAAGGACCACTCGAAGACAACAGGATAGGAATCCTATTGATTTTTTTTGAAAATACATTTTGAAAATCGTGCATAAAAAAGACTTCTCTTTTACTTAATTCTTCATATTTCATCCTGATTTTTTCAGTTTTTTCTCAATCCATTGAATAACAAGAATTCCTTAGATGCTCCAGTGCATAAGCACATCCTTTCTTTCTGCATAACATACAGTATATATTGCTGGGTATGACTCTATTTTTTATAGGGAGACACAGTTTATGCCCGGCACATCTCCTGTCTATCGCCCTCGCAAACCACAGAACTGTCAGTATACAATCAATGTGTTGAAGACCATACAGCCCTTTGGGGATTTCTTGGGATTCAATCCTCACCTACACGTTCTGGTCTCTGATGGAAGCGATCACAAGCAAAATAGCCCGGGTTATTTATATTCAGAGACATCTATTCTCCCATTTCAAATGATAACTGTTCAGGACCGTTTGAAAGGGGGATAGTTTCGGTTTTGATCCTTTTTGGCCTAACGGTCTTTCTGACTGTCGCTTCTTTAGCCATACCAGGGAATAGTGCGGGTTGAACATAATGTCGGTAATCGGGGCATTTTATTCCCTTGCACTTTTCACACTCGGCCACGTCTACTTTATGTTGGGATTTCTTGCGGGTGCACGTGATATAGGGCATGATACCATGCATCTGGGAATTCTATCCTAAGTGGTTTGGACATGGTTTGTAAATCTAACAGATCATCAGAGAAAAGTCAATCAAAGACTTGACCCCTTAATGAGACTGATAAGATTATAAAAATTGTCTTATGTCAAGAAATATTGGGTTTCAGGAACCTCTTTACGGTGGACGGTTTTGGTCTTTAGAAATCAAACAATATGGCCAGGAGTTCTTTGGTATTTGGCAACAGCCCCCGCGCGAGGTTTCGTGCATTATGCTAGCATCGCAAACCCTTTGAAAATAGTCAACAATTCGTTTTGCAACCTTCTGTTTCTCGGCCTTTTAGAATTCCAGGAGTATATAGGCATTATTGCATGGGCCAGATTTGATATCGAAGAAAAATGTGCCCAGTTTGAGAGTCAATACAGGGGCATTTCGATGATCCCACGGCAACTCAAAACCTTGTGATATCATTAATTCGGATTGATCGAGGGAACCTGTGTTATCTGATTCCTTATCTCAACATGTGATGTTGTCAGATTCGCTCTCAGCTTTAAAGCTGTTTGATCGAATCTTAGTTACTGCACTTTAATGTATTCCTGCCTGTCGAAGATGCCGCCATGCGGTGCCCCGTGAAATGTGAAGCCTATTTCTCTGGGGTGGTTAAAATCCTCACCTTCCCCTCCGGGCCGTAGGCCCTATGGGCCGGAGGCTTGACCTTGCAAAAACTATCTCATTTCTGGATGGACACTACGTAGCCGTTCAACGATTGGGATCTCTCACACGAATAGGGATGATTGACATGAGCAAGTGAAACCGTGTAATGTTGAGAAACTCGGGAATTTACATCAGTACGATATTTTGACCAATCCTTTTGAGTTGATGCAACCTGTCTTGAGTTTTTTGAGGACAATCTGACTTATGCCTACAATATCAAAATTTACGGAATCATAATTCGAATGTATTTTGCGCCTGGAGAGCATGAACCGTCTCATTTTCATGTGTACTAAAATGAATACAGGGCGACTGCGGACATCCGGACCTGTGGGATCTTGGTTGGCAATCTACCCAAGAAACAAACGAAACTGGTATTGGCATGGGCGGAATTACATCAAGAAGAGCTTGCTGCAAACTGGAAACTCGTCATGAATGGTGATCAACCTTTTCAAATTAAACCTCTGCAATAAGGAGTGCCTTATGTATCCCGCTGTCTGCGAAGTAACCAGTCATGAGGATTTCTCTCTGAGCATTGTTCTCGATAATGGAGAGAAGAGATTGCTGGATATGAAGCCATATCTAGATTTTGGCGTGTTCAAGAAAATACGCGACTATGAAAAATTCAAACGTGTGAGAGTGGCATTTGATACCATTGAATGGGATGAAGACATTGACCTTGACCCTGAATTTATCTACGCCAAAAGCGAGGCAGAATGAGTCAAGCTTTGATAGTTGGGTTCATAATGAAATCAGAGACATTGAAATATTCCCGGGATTGTCAAACCTTGAGTGTCTCCCCGGCAAAGCCGCGGGTTTTCTCCGATTAATTACAGAGACCACGTCTCTCATTTCAACCCCGCCTTGCGGAGCTCGTTAATAACGTGATCCAAATCAGCTTTGTTCTTGTACGGGTACATTTTTGCGAGATATGATGCTGCGGGTGCGCCTTTGACATCGGGCAAAATCGTCTACTTTGTCGTCAAATTTCAATGAATAATGACGTTAATTTTATCAAAATATGCTGAAAAGAATTTTAAAAGTCCCGGAACAGAGCTTTTTTTTGGTCCATGGGGATCAGGCAAGAGCACGTGGCTTAGATCTATGTTTCCCTATGCCCATGTTACAGACCTGCTGTCCTAAGAGACCTACCAGAGGCTGTTGTCGAATCCCGGTCAATTTGCATGCGAACTGCATTCATTTCAGCCGGCCGCTGGGTGATCGTGGACGAAGTGTAGCGACTGCCGAATCTTCTGAATGAGGTGCATCGCTTTATTGAGGAAAAGGGGCTGAATTTCGTCCTGTGCGGTTCGAGTGCCCGGTCGCTCTTCAAGCCACTTTCCTGAAAAACCTCCTACCCGCATTCCTGCCTAACGCCCAGATGTAGTGGCCGTTTTTCCTTTGACACAAGACCGTCTCTTCTAGACTCTCCGCATAAAAAAGCGACTTCTTAGCACCCACCTTCACACGAAAGCGCGGAATTCCGCATCGCCATCGCGTTCAATCTGATCAATCAGTGCCACCTCCCAATCCAAATAGTCTCTCATGGCCTCTTGAGTTGCCTCTTTATGCTCGTACGGTTTGTACCACACATCGTTGGCTTTGCAAACAGGACGTTCCAGTCCTTGGGCTGTGGGCAGGCCGGCTTCGACCCAGGCCCTGGTGCCGCCCTCGAGGACCCGAATCGTGAGAGCAGGCAGGAGGGAGTTTATGTCTTTTACGGCGAGATGAGCCAGGGTGTCGTCCGGTGAGGTCAGTACAAGGCAGTCCACAGGCAGAAGGCCAGACAGGCCATGCTCCAGCCCGGAGCGTGACCCCCACCAGACACCGGGGATATGGCGATGTTGGTACTGGGTGCTTGTGGCCAAATCCAGCACCAAAACAGATTGCTCGGCATCAAGCATCTCCTTAAGTTCCAGTGGTGATAAGGAATCACCTTTCTTAAAACCGAGAATTCTCGGAATATGGGGTCCCTGAACCAAGGGTGCATCACCGAGCCCGCCTGCCAGGACATAGACGTCTGCCCAACCCATCTGGATTAGCCATGAAGTGGTCATGATAGCGCGAACCTCGGTGTCGTCCACCAGGACCAAACGGGCATTTCGAACGCTAACATATTCATCGGTCGCCTGCACGAGCTGTCCGCCAGGGGCGTTGCGCGCCCCTTTCAAATGACCGGTCTCAAACTCTTCCTTCAGGCGTATATCCAGGAGGTAAAGGGTTTGGATATCCGTCTCTCTCTTCCAGGCCTCCAGGGTGGCAGGTTCAACTCGTTTAACTCCAAACCGTTTTGCCACCCTGGCAGCGCAGGCCTTCGCCCTTTCAAGCCCTGCGGGAGATGGGAGCGGCGCATAGCGCTCCTGCCCGTGCTCAAGTTCAAAGCCTGCCAGTTGCCAACCCATGGTGCCATCCTTCAACGCCGCAACAGGATTCGGGATGCCGGCGTTTATGAGTGACTGGGCTCCGATGATGCTGCGAGTGCGGCCGGCGCAATTGACCACAACCAAGGTCTCCGGGTTGGGAGCCAGGTCGTGGATTCGGTACACCAGTTCAGCGCCCGGCGAGTCGATCCCCCCGGGGATGTTCATGCGGTGGTATTCGTCTTGGGGCCGAGAGTCAAGGATGACAGGCTTCTTGTCAGAATCGAATGTGGCCTCGAGTTCTTCGGCAGAGATCCTGGGGGTATGGTAAGTGACCTCGACGAACTCGCCAAAGGCCTTGCTCAACACGTTAACGCCGGAGAAGAGCTCAAAGCCGGATGTGCGCCAGGCGTTGATGCCACCTTCCATGATTGAAACATGGGGATATCCAAAACCCGCCAGACGTTCGGCGGCCTTTTCAGCAAGCCGTAAATCATCAGGCGGCCCCTCGTCTACGACCACGATTCGCGTGGTGCGTCGGGGTACAAGATCGTCCAGCTTTACCTCCATATGACTAAAGGGGATGCAGCATGCAAGCAGCTGGTGTCCCTCGGCAAAATCGCCTTGTTCGCGTACGTCCAAGAGGGCGAGTTCCTCTTTATCATGAAGCATCTCTTTGACCTGTTTCGGTGTGACGGTTTTAGTCTTCATCATCATTCCTCGTAATTTCTCAATAAGTCCAGGAGAAATAATAGGATATCTGTACCCCACGGTGCACGAACTTATTGAGAACTTACCGTTCCTCACTCACAACCGGGGTTTTGGGCAAGAAAAAGATTACGGGAATCCCTGCCAACCCGATAAGGGCGCTGAATGAAAAGGCGGATTTCAGGCCCACCAGATCGGCCAACCAGCCCACAAAAATGGTGATCAC
>JADHXI010000201.1 GCA_016783065.1 Desulfobacteraceae bacterium
TCATGCTTTTCACCCACATTTTGGTTAACAGCTGGCTTTTCTTATACCAAAATGTAAAGCAAAAAGCAAGCAAAAAATGCCGTTATTTGTAATTATTTCAATTATTTAATTGGCTTTTACTTTTTACGAGATCATCAAGTTTTGGCCCCACTTTTTTCGCAACCATGAACCACAGTGCTGAGATTACCTGCGGCGCGAGCATCAGACCAAAGCCGACCTGGTAGGCAACCGGTGCATAACCTCCATCGGCAGTCGTGGGCCACAGATTGATCACCTCGCCAATACCCCACTGACCGCCAAAGGCCACCACAAATACCATCAAATTGAGACCCGTGTTTACTCTACCGGCAAAATTAGCAGGAAAACTCTGGGACAAGAATGCGTATGTGATCACACCCGTGGTCCCGAAAAATCCGAACAGTATCCAGACCAACAAGGTGAAGGATGTCCATTCCAGGATAATCAGTGTCTGAATCACCATGAACACGCTCATGCCGCAAACAGCCACATGCAGCGGTTTTATGCCCAATCTGTTCAGACGTTCCGCCACCGCCCCCAGCAGGGCGACGCCAATTGTCATTGCCGCCGCAATCCATAAGAGTCCCTTTGCCACGTTCATTCGATCAAACCCTGTCACATCCCGCAACCAGGGCCCTGCCCACAAGGTTTGGATGGCGAGAAAGGTGCCCAAGGACATCACAGACCAGGGCGCGATGCGCCAAAAAACAGGACTTGTAAAAACCCTGACAACACCGCGTAACTGATCCTTCAAGCTGGCGCCCGTTCCTTCAACTCGCCGGTCCGGAACCACAAAAAATATGGTGGCAGCCGCTGCCAGGGTAAACACTGCTAACACCGTGAATACACCTCGCCAGTCTGTGATCCGCAACGTTGACTCAACCGGTGCCGTACCCATAAGTGCGCCAAGGCCCCCCACCGCCACCTGAACACCATTTATAAAAGGTAATCGTTCTCTGGGAAACCAAATCACATAGGCGGTGAAGGCTGCCATTAAACAGGCCGACACGCCAAAACCGATGAGGGCACGACCGATGATGAGGCCCGAGACGCTCTCCGCCCTTGCAAAGACTAAGGCGCCAATCGCGGCAAAAACCAGGAGGCAGGCCTCGGTTTTTCGTGACCCGAAACGATCGAGCAGCACACCCAGGGGGAGTTGAAAGGCCGCAAAAGTGAGGAAATAAATGGAAGTGAGAAGCCCCAAATCTCCTGAGTTGAGACCCAGGTCCGCCACCAGATCGGGCGCGATAACCGCGTTAACCACGCGATAGAGATAGGAGAAAAAGTACCCTATGGCAAAAGGGAGAAAGATGCGCAGCGGGTTTGCGCGCGGAGCAGGCAATGGCTCACCTCCAGGTAAAGTTTCCCGACCGGACTTCTTGGATTTGAGAGAATGTCCCTCGGCTTCCGGCGAACGGATACTAGGAAAAGGACAAACCCATGTCAAGTAGGCAGGGCAGGGGGGCGAGGCAGGGGAAGACCCGGTGTTTGATTCAACGTGGTTGGAAATCGATCGGTCAACCATGCTGCGAGCCGTTATGGCACAGGATTTATTCTTCCAGGGTCGAGGCGTCTCCCTCGGGGAGGTTGAGTTCCCTCGCCTTTTTATAGTTAAATAGGTTTGGTCTCACCGGCATCCTGTTGGCGTCAACCTTCTTGATAGGTTCATAATCCATTGAACTGGATTTTTCCTTTGTTGTGTTTCCGGTTATTTGATGATCTTTAGCATTTCCTTGAATTTTTTTGAGCCAACCCTTTCCAGTATTTGATATACGACTGTCTCTGTTGAGGTAATGACGGCCCCCGAATCCCGCATAAGCCCCAATCCCACTGTCCAGTTTTCGCACGTCCTTGAATCCACAGCATCCTGAGGCACGTGAACTTCATAACCTCTCTTGAGGAGGGAGAAACAGGTCTGGAAGATACAGATGTGCGTTTCAACACCCACAAGTATTAGGCTTTTCACCCCCGTGGATTCCAGGCGGCTGTTGAAAGGGGCAACATTACAACAGTTGAAATCCATCTTTTCTATGGGTTCGTAAACGGACAACAGTTGTTTTATTTCAGGAACGGTGGAGCCTAGCCACCTGGGGTATTGTTCTGTGAGGATCAGGGGTAAGTCAAATAGCCTTGATAATTGGAGTAACTTGGTAATATTGTCAAGGGTCCGCTCATTTTGACCCATGACCTCCATAAGTCTTTCCTGTACATCAAGGACAACCAAACCGGTATTTTCTTTATCCAGCAAAGATAGGGTCATAATGCTGGGATTCTATTTGACGAACTCTCTGGATGTCAAGGAACAACACAGAGAGGTCCGACATGGTTACACCTTTTAACTATTTGAAATAATTTGCAATATAATCTCTTTTTGCTTGATTTTGGCCTTGTATTCTGCTATAGAAGAACCGTTCCGTGTACCAAATTACGGGCGAAAAACATTCTTCGTATCGACGGTTATAGGCACATGGGGAGACCTTGTCCTACGGGATGAATCCAAAATCCCCCCGTTATCTACCTGAACTTGTTGAGAAGCTACGCCAAAAGGAGAGAAACCATGAGTGAATTGATTGCAAAGGGCAGGGAGATGATAAGGGAGGCCCGGAAGATATTGGTATTTACAGGCGCCGGTCTGAGTACTGAATCCGGCATCCCTGACTTCAGGAGCCCCGGTGGGGTTTGGGACAAGTATGATCCCTCAGAATTTTATTTTCAAAGGTTTGTCTCTGATGAAAAGGCGCGGGAAAAATATTGGGTGATGAGCACGGAGTTTTATGAAATCCTCAGGGATGCGGTCCCCAATGGCGCACATCTGGCCCTCAAGGCCCTGGAGGAAACCGGTAAGCTCTTGGCCATCGTGACCCAGAACATCGATCACCTCCACCACAGGGCAGGCAACTCGCCTGAAAAAATCATTGAGATACACGGCACGGCATTTTCGGTCTCCTGCCTGAGCTGTGGAAAGAAGTACGGGAGGGATGAGATTCAGGAGCGCGTAAATAGCGGTGTAACGATCCCCTATTGCGACGATTGCTCAGGCATTCTGAAGCCGGATACCATCTCTTTTGGTCAGGCCATGCCCGAGGACAAGATGGCAAGGGCCTTGGGGTACGCTCGGGAGTGCGACCTCTGTATGGTCCTCGGATCGTCACTGGTGGTCTACCCTGCGGCCTCGATTCCGCAGCAGGCCTGTCACGGCGAGTCAAAGCTCATCATCATAAACCGGGACGAAACGCCTCTTGATCCTCAGGCCGATCTTGTCATTCACGAGTCGGTCTCCGAGGCCCTGGGAGCCATGGTGGGAATGTAATTTTTTTCTTGAAGTAACCGGGTAATAGGGGTAATTCGAAAGGTTAGGTTTAGAAACCTCGAGGGTATAAGAGAGGGCGTATCATGTTGCGAATCGGTTTTGTGGGATGGCGGGGGATGGTTGGATCAGTGCTCATGGGAAGAATGCGGGAAGAGGGCGATTTCAAAGGGTTCGAACCCCTGTTCTTTACCACATCCAATGTGGGCGGCGAGGGCCCGGACATGGGTCTGGAGATTCCTCCCCTGAAGGATGGATATGACGTGGAACTGCTCTCTTCAATGGATATAATTGTCACCTGCCAGGGCGGGGACTACACCAAGAGAATATCCCCCGAAATCCGCCGGCTTGGCTGGAAGGGTTACTGGATAGACTCGGCCTCGGCCCTGCGCATGGAAGATGACAGCATCATCGTTCTGGACCCTGTTAACAGATCCGTAATCGACTCCGGTCTGTCCTCGGATATCAAGACCTATGTGGGGGGCAACTGCACGGTCAGTCTAATGCTGATGGCCCTGTCAGGTCTCCTTGCCTCTGGCCATGTTGAATGGATCTCTTCCATGACCTATCAGGCCGCCTCGGGCGCGGGTGCAAAAAACATGAAAGAGCTGATCGCACAGATGGATGTGCTTGGCAGTGTCTCCAAGGCCTTATTGGACGATCCCGCATCCACGGCCATTGCCATTGACGAGGTGGTAACACAAAACCTCAGAAGCAACACCTTCCCCACTGAAAACTTTGGGGCTCCCCTTGCAGGAAGTATTATTCCGTGGATCGATTCGCCAATGGACTCTGGCCAGACCAGAGAGGAATGGAAGGGATACGCTGAATCAAATAGGATTCTGCAGACCCGAACCCCGATTCCTGTGGACGGGGTTTGTGTCCGTGTGGGCGCCATGCGTTGTCACAGTCAAGGCCTCACCATTAAACTGGGTACGGATGTACCCATCGACGAAGTCTCTGATATGCTCAAGAACGGTAATCGGTGGGTGCAGCTGGTCTCTAATGACAAGGAGTCGACCCTTCAGCACTTGACCCCGGCCGCGGTAAACGGTACCCTGACTGTTCCTGTCGGCAGGTTACGAAAAATGCTCATGGGCCCTGAATATGTGACTGCATTCACTGTGGGGGATCAGCTCCTCTGGGGTGCAGCGGAACCTATCCGAAGGATCCTAAACATCATCATTGAGCATTTATCAGGTTAGGGGCAACGGGGGCCTGCCGCAAGAATATCGCTTAAAGATTAAGAGTCCCTCTATAGATGGAGGCGTAGACTGACATCCGTCGGCCGGTATTGCGATTCGCCGAGTCATTGACAATCTTTGGTTTCTTGCCTAGATTAGGCCTTGCATTTCATCTATTTGGAGCGGAAGTGGAAAGCTCACTGGTGGGGCTCCCGGACTTCAAATCCGGTGTACCGGGCTAAAACCTCGGTAGGTGGGTTCGATTCCCATGCACTTCCGCCAAGTAATTTCAAGGGGTTAGCCATTGTTGGCAACTCCTTCTTTTTTGGCGAAATCATAGAACTTGGCGGATTGTAGCGGTTTTGTGTCTATTTGAGATTTGATGTAAGCCTCTTGTTTTTGGCAAGCAAGCTTTAGATCAGCATCATTCACAATATTATATCTCTCAAAAACCGATCTTGTTTTGTGACCGCTCACCTTCATGGCTACCCCCTCGGGTATTCCAGACCGGACCATGTTTCTTACTGCTGTTCGTCTGAAATCATGGAAAAGTTTGTGGCCTACCTTTGCATCTTTGCAAGCATTCCTCCACGCTTTCCTGGCATCAACTATCTTCCCCTTGCCATCCCAATTAGGAAACACAAAAGGGGTTAATGTTTGGGTTTTCTTTCGGGCTTCCCATTGTTTTTGGAATACCTCTTTTAGCTCATCATTGAGATAGACTGTCCGGGATTCGTCATTTTTTGTCTCTCCGGGTTCTAAACGAACAATCCCGTTTTTTCGGTCAACCTGTGACCATGTAAGGCTTGATATTTCGTCCTTTCTCCATCCTATAAAGTAAGCAAAGGTTACATATCCCTTCAAATAGTCCGGTAAGGCATCTTTTACGGCCGAGTATTCGGGATGTTCAAAAAATCCCTGGCGCACATTACTTTCTTTCAGCATAGGGATAAAGGGCACTCGGTCCACTTTGGGAGGGGTACTTCTGGCTCCCATAATGAGCATTCTTTTAAGCGCTGCCAGTTCTCTATTTATCGTTGCGTTTTTAGCATTTTCGGCTTTCCTTTGCTTGATGTATTTCTTTATCAATGGAGTGGTTATGTTTGTGACTCTCATTCCTTCAAATATTCCTTCTAAATGTGTGACGCTTAACCTGGCCCTGTCTATTGATTTCCGGTCATTGATTGTGTCCCTCCGGCAAGCGTGCATGGAAAAGGGTGATAAAGCAGGTATCGTTGGTTCTCTGGCCACAGAAAGGAGGAGCACCTATGATACAAGAACCGATACCGCCCTTAAAACCGAGCGTTGCACAAGTTAGGGATCAATTTGAGAACTGGCGCAAGACCAGGCAAAAGCGCACAGCCATACCCGAGG
>JADHXI010000202.1 GCA_016783065.1 Desulfobacteraceae bacterium
AACCCAGGATGATATTCTTTACCCGCTGAGCGGCAAAGGGGTTATGTGGATAGATGGCCAGGGAGAATTTACGATAGAACCCGGACTGATTATAAGGGTTCCTAAAGGAACAAAGCATAAGATTACCGCTGTTACAGAGGCGATGCTGATATATGATGTGTTTTTCCCGGCTCTGATCTGAAAAAGAGCACTTAACTCTTATCATTCAGCACAATACTAAACATTAAGTCCATTAGTCGGGATGCTTAATGCAATAGGAGGTCGAAAAAATGAAACTTCCAAAAATTGAGATTAAAAAGATTCTTTACACGACAGATCTTTCTGAGAGTGCGCTTCATGCTTTTGCATATGCAGCGAGTCTGGCGAATCTCTCTGGTGCAACGATTACGATGCTCCATGTACTTTCCGATAAACCGGATAAGGAATTATCGATCGTTGCACCATATGTCACAGAAAACCAATGGGCTGAAATCAAACAACGTAATTATCAGCGGGCAAGAGAAGCACTTATCGGCAAGAAAAGAGATAATGTCGCTATTACAGAAGTATTGCACACCTTTAGCGACAATGTGAAATCTGAATCTGATAATCAACCTTTTGTAACCGATGAAATTCTTGTGGAAAGAGGGAATCCGGTTGAACAGATTTTGGAGACTGCTGATAAGAGGGATTGTGACCTAATCGTGATGGGTAGTCACGGGCACGGAGTTATTGAAGAGGCTTTAATTGGAAGCACAGCACGAAGAGTCGTTCGACGATCCAAAAAGCCGGTACTCGTTGTGCATTTGCCTTAAGAAAAATTTGAGCACGGGTGCAGGGGTTATAATTTCTGTTGATGCTCCTTAATTCAGCGGGCTTACCGGTAGAGTCGGGATCAAAATAGTCAAGAACTTCCCCCAAATCCCTGAGTTCCCGCAGAGTCAAGTGCGGACAGGAAAGGAAAAACATGCATGGCAGTATTTAATCACATACCGATGGGGCAGGAAGGACTGAAAGAAATTTACCGATGGGTGGATGACTTCACTGATAAGAACAACGCAATTGCCTACAAGACGGTTCTTGGCAAGTCTCCGGACAACTGGGATATCCCGGCAGTTTTCGTAACCAATAGAGAGTTGCCTGATGATGATAAGCAAATTGCAGTCGTTACTTTGGCGAGACACGGTCAAGAGTTGGGCGCCCGTGTTGTGGGACCACAGATCCTGCATGACTTGACCGGTGATGATGCAAAGGCGGTAAGAGATACCCAACTCGTCATTGTTATCCCCGTTGTCAATCCGGAAGGCTTCATTCTGAAGCAATTCCACTCTTCAATGACCCGCCTGACAAGAACCGAGCGTCTCGTCTTGGGTCGGCTTTTCAATGCCTATCCCCCCGATATGGTAATAGATTTCCATAGTCTGGGTAAAGCGGCAGGCTCCAAATATGACTGCGGTGATTTGGAGGCCATTATTCCGGCAAATACGACGCGGTGGGCGATGGATGAACAGATTCACTATTATGTGGCTCAGAGAATGCAGGAAGCCGCCGAGAATGCGGGGTGGCCCTACGAAATTCATAGCCTCGAGGACCTTGCCGCGTACAGGTTTGCGGAGAGAGAAATAGGCAATATGCCTTACGCGTATTTGCAGGAAAAGGTATATTTGCTTCATATGATGGACTCCCACGATAACTATGACATACCTGAAGAGGCCGCCTACACCAACTACACCTGTGGACCGGCTTACGAAAAGTGGCATACATTAGTCTTCGGTATGGAGACGAATCACTGGGGCATAACAGACCCCGGAGATATCGCTCTAAGCGGCGCGGCGCCCTGCGCAGCTCTGCTGAAAATGGGGAGTACACGCTTTCCTTGGGAGAAGGATAGGGGATATCCCGTCAATATCCTACACGGAGATTTCCGTATTTCACTGAGACCTTCAGGAAAGAATGCTGTTGAGAGACGTGCCTCGCGGACAAGAATCTGGGGGGAGAGAATGTATTTCAATCTTCCACAGCGCGAGATGCCGGATCCGGAAACCACCATAACAAGGGTGCGATACTTCGGCAAAGACCTCCCCATGGAGTTTGCTCTCTGCCTGCGCATGCGACAAAGCCCCATCAAGAGTATAACGCTTGACAGCAAGGAGCTTGAATTCGAAACGTTTGAAGATCGATGTTCTACCTTCGTCCATATCCCCCTCGTTATGGACAGAGCCGGTACGATCGAACTAATAATCACCCATCCACCCGCTTAAGGAGACAGCCCTGTGAAACGGTTCGCCAATACCACCACAGGCTTACGTCGGTGGCAGGGAAGTATAATTAAAGGGCTTCCGCACAGAGTTCGGCAAGGTCTTTTATTTTCATTGATTCCTCAGCATTAACCGATTTAACGCCATCCACCATATTGATAAGGCACCAAGGGCATGCGGTCACCATGATTTCAGCGCCGGTCTCGAGGGCCTCGTTGGCCCGTATATTGGCTAGGCGATCTACTTCTGCATCGAAATCCGCCCACATGCGTCCGCCGCCACCGCCACAGCAGAGACTATCCGCCCCGGCCCTGGAACATTCGACAAGTTCCAAACCCGGAATACTATTCAAAATCCTTCTCGGCTCATCATAAACATCGTTGTACCTACCCAGATAACAAGGGTCCTGATACGTCACTTTTTTTTCAACCCTGGTTTTAAAGATGAGTTGCTTCTGCTCGATTAAATCGGCCAAGAACTGGCTATAGTGTTGCACCTTGATTCCTTGCATTGCCTCTTGGGGGTATCTGTTCAGGAATGTGTCAAAACAATGGGGTGAGAGGGTCACGATGTGTTTGACACCCTGCGATTTAAACTGTTTCAGGTTCTTTTCACAGATCTCTTCAAACAATCCCCTCTCTCCCATTTTCAGAGAAGGGCTTCCACAGCATATTTCATCTTCCAGTATCCCGCACCGAACCTGTGCCTTTTTCAATAATTGGGCAAACGCCATGGCCATATTCTGGGCATTGAAATCATTCGGTGCGGTGCAGCCGACATAGAATAGAACCTCTGCTTCTTTTGAAATACCCGGGAGATCGAGCCCCCTGAGCCAGGCCTTTCTTTTCGATGTCGGGACCTCGTAAGGATTTCCGAGGATGTGTAAAGATTCAAGGACCTTTCTCTGCTGGGGCATGGGGCCTATCATTTCTTCAATCAACAGCTGTCGTCCCTTTTCAATAGCGTCTGTCAGCTTCGTTCCCGTGCTCAAGTTTTTACAGGCTATTTCACAGTTCCTGCAGGTCGTGCAGGAATACAGGATGTCCCTCAGCTCATTGAGAATCTCCTTATCGGTTTCGCCCCATTTGACGGCATAGTACAGAGACCGCGTTATGCCTGAGGCGCCTTCACTGATGTTTCCTGCGGTAATCTCAAACCGGGGACAACTCGGCAAACAAAACCGACAATTAATACAATAGCTCAATATATCTAAAATGTCCTCTTTCACCTTGCCTTCCAACGCTTCCTCTTGCATCTTACGCTCCTTCTTTCATCTTGCAGTTACTCATCCGGCAAGACATCCGGGTTCAAGATCTTGTTCGGGTCAAAGAGCTTTTTCATCCCCCTCACCATCTGAAAGGCCTTCTCACCGTATCGCTTACGGTAGAAAGGGGTTCGCCTTGCGAATTGACCCCACTCGCCGCCGCATGTCCCATACTTCTCATTTATCTCAGCCTCTTTGAGAAACATCTCCTCTACAACCTTGGCCTTCTCCTCGGCCGGCCAATCCGCGGGTATTATAAACACAGGATGAAAGGTTAACGCCCCGATGTGACCGAAAAGATAGGGCTGCCCAAGTTTCTCTAACGTGGGCATGCCATTGCCCATATTCATGGAGTCTTGGAGGCAATCCACGAGATCCGGCACCGTGGAGACAATCTCAGACAGCCCGAATACCCCCTTGCCTGCCTGGCAGATATATGGCAGGGCCGACTCCCGTGCCAGCCAGATCTTGTGCCACTCGTCAACATCCTCAATCCTCTTGGCTTTGATGGGGGATTCCTTTTGAATAGCTTCGACCGATTGATTGATCTTATACGTGGCCTCTTCTTTTGTCGCTCCAATAGCATGGAACATAAGGATGGGACCCGGGGGAGGAGCCAGTCCCTGTATCTTAAAACTGATTTGGGCAACCCTTTCATCCAGGAACTCCATAAACAGCGGAGGAGGGGCCTTCTCCAGGTAAATTCTTTGAACCGCACGCGCCAGGGGTATTGGATCGTCGAAGAAAGCGACCCCATAGGCATTTGAAAAACCTGGGAGCAGTCTCAATCTAATGCCGGTAATAACCCCTAACAATCCATCCCCGCCTGCGAAGAGCTGGGTTAAATCGGTGCCGGCTGCCCTCCTGAGGCTTTTTGTCCCTGTGTGTAACACCTCACCGGTGGGCAGCACGACCTCCAACCCGAGTACGTAGTCCCGCGGTTTACCCAGGCACGAATCAACGATGTGTGCGCTGGAATTATTGGATATGATGCCGCCGATGCTCGCCACCCGTATACTTCCCGGAGCTAGGGGAAGGAAGTAACCCTCTTTTTCCAATCGCTCCTTCACCTGCAACACACGATGACCCGGTCCGGATTCGACGAATCCATACTCCTTCATAATGTTCAAGTGGTTCAAGCGGCTCACATTCAACACGATGCCCTTATGACGATACCTCGAAGCCCCCGCAAGACTGGTTCCCGAGCCCCTGACAAACACCGGGATTTTCTTGGAGTGGGCGTACTTCATCAACCTGCTCACTTCATCAGTGGAACCCGGTCTCACCACGAGGTAGGGCACTTTTTCCCTGCTGATGTCTGTGGCAAATGTATAGGGGTCGAGGGCATTGTTTATCCTTTCGAAAACGCTTTTGATAAGCGCATCCTCGGATAAAATCTTCCGCAAATCCTCATAGATATCCTCTGGTTTGTAGTCTGGGTATTCACCCATTCTTACCCCCTTTCAGCTCTTGTAGATCATTGATCGGTCGTCAAGGGTTGAACCCATTTATAATTTTGTTCCTACCCGCAACCCATCCAGGGTGGCCTGAGGTATTAAGCGGGGTTGCATGCAGTCACCAACGGCATAAAGTTCCCTGGTTTTCCCCTTTAAAGAATGATATAGAGAATTGTCCGCTTTTCCACCCATGGCGGCAACCACCGTATCGATGTTTTCGATACGACCTTCCGCATTGGTAAAAACGTTACGGGTAATTACCGTATTGCCCCGGATCTCCTTCACTGCCGTCAGATTGGTAATTATAGCCCCCGCTCTCAGTAACCTTATATGCACGGCCTGGCAGGTGCCTAGAGGAGCTTGTGATCCGGCATAGAAAGCCTCGGTGAGCACCTGCACCTTCTTTCCTTTCTCAGCCAGGGAATCTGCTGTGGTCAGTGCCTGCATATTATGCTCCCCGGCTATCACTACCACATTTTGCCCCACTTCAACTTTTCCCTCCAGCACAGCCCGTGGCTCTACCACATTTTTCTGATCTCCTCCGGGCACATCGAGTTCAAGCGGCGCCGAGCCGGTAGCCACCACCACGGCATCCGGACTTATCTCCATAACCATCTCCGGAGTCACCTCGGTCTCCAGGTGGACATCCACTCCCAAAAGCTTCATCTGGTATGTATAAAACCTCGGCATTTCTTCGAAGTCGAGCCGCCCTGTGGCCTTGGCTGCTATCTTCACCTGTCCGCCCAGCTCGCTCTCTTGCTCATAAAGACTCACCTGGTGCCCCCTGAGAGCGGCCACCCTGGCTGTCTCGAGGCCTGAAACCCCTCCCCCGATCACCACTACCTTTTTCTTGGTTGTCGCCTGCACGATGGGGAGTTGCAGTTCCCTGCCTGCCTGTGG
>JADHXI010000044.1 GCA_016783065.1 Desulfobacteraceae bacterium
TTGCTGCCTGTCTCAGCAAGCAGTCGGAAAAGCCGGTCCGTCTGGTCAACGACTATGAGGAGGAATTCCACTCGGTTCCCCTGAGACTGCCCATGCAAATCCGGCTGAAAATGGGGGTCAAGAAGGACGGGACCATCACCGGGAAAGAGATGGAACTCATCGCAGACAACGGCGCCTTCACTTACTGGGGGCCCGGGGTGCTTTCTGCTGCTTGCTATCGTCTGGATAATCTGTACCGTATCCTGAATTCACGGACAAAAGGCTATCTGGTCTATACGAATAACGTCCCAAAGGGGGCCATGCGCGGTTTCGGGCAGCCCCAGATGCTGTTTGCGGCGGAAGCCATCCTTGACATGCTTGCCGAGGATATCGGGATGGATCCCGGGGATCTGAGGATCAGGAATTCGTTCCAGGACGGAGAGGTGACCCTCTACGGTTGGACGATCGGGAGCTGCGGTCTTCCCGAATGCATTGAAAAAGCCCAAAAAGAATCCAACTGGCACAAGAGACGTAAGCAATATGGTTCGCAAGACGGTTCAAAACGGAGGGGCATTGGTCTGGCATGCTGCAACCACGTGTCCGGGAACCGGGCTTGCATGAAGGAGTTCGACGGATCTTCAGCCATGGTCAAGATCGGAGGGGACGGGCGAATCACCGTGTACTCCGGTGAAGTGGACATGGGTCAAGGCTATTCCACGGTGGCAGCACAGTGTGCGGCCGAAGAACTGGGCGTGCCCCTGGATTGGGTTGAAATCGCCCCTGTTGACAGCGAAACATCCGTTCTCGGGATTGGCAGCATGGCCTCCCGGGCCACGGTCATGGGAGGGAGCGCGGTGAGGTTAGCCGCCTCGGAGGCTCGCCATAAGGTCCTGGAGGCGGCAGGAAAAAGGCTTTGCAGACCCCCCGACACTCTGATAATAAGGAAGGGGAGTCTTCTTGACAGGGCGACCGACACGGTCCTGGAACACCTCAAATCCCTCATTCCCGAACTGGTCTATGCCCAGGCAGGACAGCCCTTTGTGGGCATGGGTCATTACGTCCCTCAAACGGAACTGGCCGATCCGAAAACGAAATACGGGAATCCATCGCCCACCTATCCCTTTGCCGCCCACGTGGCGGAGGTGGAAGTGGACACCGAGACCGGTCAGGTTAAGGTCATCAACTATGTGGCGGCAAACGATGTGGGGAAGGCCGTCAACCCCCTGTTGGTTAAGGGACAAATGGAAGGCGGGGTGGCTCAGGGCGTAGGCTACGCGCTGATGGAGGAAGTGGTGGTCGAGGAGGGTCGGGTCATGAATGCCCATCTTGCCGATTACAAAGTCCCGACGATGGAAGACGTTCCCTTGATAAAGTCCCTGATTATCGAAGCAGAGGACCCGAATGGACCGTATGGTGCAAAAAGCGTTGGCGAACCTGCCATGGATCCCGTGGCCGCAGCCATCTGCAATGCCATTTACAATGCGGTGGGGGTCAGGATTAAGAAGCTGCCTGTGACCCCGGAATCACTCTATCGAGAGTTGAGGGCCAAAGATCATAAAAAGAAAAGGTAGCCGTATGAAACCATTAACTTTGAAAGGAAAAATCTATGAACCGAACTTTAACGACATCAAGCTTTTTTGTCCATTTTGCCACAAGAAATTCGCAAAAGAAGACTCCCCCAAGACATGGGGCGCATAGGCCAAAGGGGCTTGCGAAAAGGAGCAAAAGTTATGAAAGACTATGAGACGTTGATTTTTGAGGAAAAGGATGAGGTCGCCTGGATTCGAATGAACAGACCTGATGAACTCAATGCCTTAAATTTGCCCATGGCCAGGGAACTCTGTCAGGCAACGGCCTACTGCACGGTGGAGAAGAGCGTCAGGGCGGTTGTCTTGACCGGAACCGGCCGGGCCTTTTGCGCCGGCGGGGATGTTAAGAAAATGGCCCAGGAACTTGCGGAGACAGGTCGCTCCGATCTGTTTCTGAGAGACCTGGCCCTTCACCTCCATTCGTTTGTGGCAGAGATCGCCAGGATGCCAAAACCGGTCCTTGCTGCGGTAAACGGTATTGCCGCGGGGGCCGGTTTTAGCATGACCCTTGCATGCGACATGAGCATCGCCGCGGAAGGGGCTCGGTTTGTCATGGCCTATACAAACATCGGGCTGGTTCCCGACGGAAGCTCAACCTTTTTCTTGAGTCACCTGGTTGGCCCCAAAAAGGCCATGGAGATGATCTATCTGAATGAGCCCATTGACGCGGAAGAGGCCCTGAAACTGGGCATCGTAAACCGCGTCTTGCCGTCTGAAGAATTTGAAAAAGGCGTTTCCGAAATTGCCCGGAAACTGGCCCAGGGGCCCACAGAAACCTATGGCCGGGCCAAAGAACTTATCCGGAAAGGACTGCTGGAGACATTGGAATCCCAGATGGAAAGCGAAAGACAGGGTATTGCCTTTAGCTCGCTCCAGGGAGAATTCCGGGAGGGTGTCACCGCCTTTAGAGAGAAACGAAAGGCCGATTTTTCATCCGTCGCGTAATTACCCTAAAATCTTCCCGAAAGACGGGATGGTCCCCACTCTGCTATACGGATAGGTCATAGCAACCCCGATTACTGTTTTTTGTACTTGCCGATATACCCTCTCCCCAGAAATCCCAATTTGCCCTGTGAGGATCTCTCCATCTTGAGGCCGGTTGACATATAGAAACGGGGCAGCAACTTATTAAATGGCCAGGGCACCAACGAAAAGTGAAAGAAATTATGCCCGGTTCGTATCAGCCCTGAATGCCTGGCCTCGCGATCGAATTGAGAAGGTCTATGGGTGCGAAAAGGCGGATAGAGCAGTGTCTGTTTTTTTAGCAATCTCCTTTTGATCTTTGCCTTGATATTATGCCCAATCACGGAATGGGCAAGGGGTTCAAAGACACGCGCGGGGGAAAGTCTATTGGAAAGAGAAATGATAGCGCATCCACCGCGTTTCAGGATGCGGGCGATCTCTTTTAAAGCGGCATGATCCTCGTTCAAATACTCAATCACGCCGGCACATACTACGCCATCAAATTGTTCATCCTTGAATGGCAACGCCTCTATCTCACCATTTACCAGTGAAACGGTGTGCCGCGTTATCTCGCCGGAAAGAGCCTTGAGCATTTTGAAAGAATAGTCAAGACCATAGGCATGGAACTTCTTTTCCCTGAAAACCCCAAGCATTTCTCCTGTGCCGCAACCGATATCAATGACCTTCCCGCCAATAGGAAAATCTGACAGCATCGCCTTCATATAATCAAACCGGACCGCCAGGACAGGGTAAATACTGGGTGGCCTTTTCTTAACGTAGTGATCCTGGTGGTATTGATTTGAATATTCATCAAAATAATCTTTAATATATTGTTTCTGTTTTGTCGTGTCTTTGAAAACAGGACTCATATCATTTTCTCCGTTTAGTGAGTCTCCTTAACTCAAACCCAAGACGTTGGACAACCCCTGTTACGTCATAAACTCCCATGACCTTTCTTTTGAAGTTGGAGACGCCGTCCATATCAAAGACAGGAATGCGGCGCAGCTCATAGAGATCACTCCCAAGGGTGTTGTGTCCCGCTTTTGTTGACAGTGCCGCTTTGTAGCCGCCTGATTGAACCAGTTTTTTATCGCGGTCATTAAAATCTCCCCAGGAACCATAGGGAAAGGTGAAATATCTTATCTTTGCTCCCAGGATCTCTTCAAGTTCTTTCCTGGATTCCGAAAGCTCCTCCGTCACCTTTTCCTGATCCATACGGCTGAGGGAGTTATGGTGACAGGTATGGGAGGCAATCGTCATTCCGGAATGACTCAAGGCCAGTAACTGCCATCGTTTGAGTGGCATTCCCTCGGAGTCGTCTCCTTTTTTCTCAGAAAGCCTCCCGCTAATCCAGGGAAAGGGGCTGTCTTTGTCTATATAGTCGGTTATTATGGAAAATACAGCTCTAAATGAATGCCGGTTTAAGATGGGAAATGCCTTTGTAAAATTATCTTCATAGCCGTCATCGAACGTTAAAATGAGGGTTCTCGGTGGAACCGGCTGCCTGTTTCTTATCCAGTCGAGAAGGGTATCGAGATCGACGATGTTGAATCGGTGTCTGGCCAGAAACTCCATCTGTGACGAAAACACTTCGGGAGATACTGCCACGTGTTGGAGCCTTTTTCCTTTAATGCCCGAAGAAATGCTGTGATAATTGAGGATGCGTACGGAATTATCGGCCCAAAACAGCCGCTTTATCCTCAAGAAATAGTCTATGATCGGGCTGATGGGTCTCATTAGGAGACAGAAATAATAGGTAAGCATGGTAGAGAACTGCAACAACCTTGGCAAAGATGTAAGGGCTTTTGATGGGAAAGAAGATTCCACATTGAAAGCTGGAGTGTGCGACAAGAAGCCGATTTCTGTGGGCAGGAGTATAGGAAACCTGCTCCTGTGAGTCAAGGGGAAAGGGTCAAAGCCGGGGGGGCAGGGCGGATGATGGCGGTCAGGTGATGGGGTAGGGTATGTGCGATTTTCCCCTTTTGTCCGTAAGAGACATATGGTAGGATGTAAAGATCCGGGTCCAGAGGACCGGGTTTTCCCTTCTGAATAAAATACGACAGTTGGTATGAAGACAAAAGGAGGTTATAGAAGATGAGTGCTGAGACCAAACTGAAAGAAATGGGATTGGAAGTTCCCGCCGCTGTCAAGCCGGTAGCAAATTATGTCTCTGCAGTTCGCACCGGCAATCTGGTCTTTCTTTCCGGTCAAGGCCCGTTTCGGAAAGACGGGACTTTGATCACCGGCAAAGTGGGTGCGGATTTGACGCTGGAGGAAGGCTACGAGGCGGCGCGGAGGGTAGCCCTCGGATTGCTCGGGTCTTTGAAAGCGGAAATAGGGGATCTCGATAAAGTTCAGCGGGTGGTGAAACTTCTGGGCATGGTCAATTGTACGCCTGACTTTACTGACCAGCCAAAGGTCATCAATGGCGCTTCGGATCTCCTTGTTGAGGTCTTCAGCGATGCGGGAAAGCACGCCCGGTCGGCGGTTGGGATGAATGCACTGCCCATGAACATCTCCGTGGAGATTGAGATGATCGTGGAAGTTGAAGATTGAGACATGGGAATGAGGATCGGGAAAAAATACCTTGACAGGTTCAGCGGATCCTGTTAGAATGTCTTTCCATATTATCATTTGGAAACCATCATGAAAAAACTTAGCGCCATTATCAATATGATTAGCATTCTTCTCGTCGGTGTCGTTGTCGTCGTCCGCGATGAGGACGGAGGTTGATAATGGCCTAGCTTTCTCAAAGATAAAGCAACTACAAAATCCGTTATCAGCCTCGCCTGATAGCGGATTTTTTTTGCCTGAAAAATTGCGCCGCAAGGCAAAACCACAGATAGGAGGGTGTGAAAATGAAATTGACAGGTGCCCGGATTCTCATGGAAGTGTTGAAAACAGAAGGGGTGGATACCCTATTCGGCTATCCTGGAGCTGCCGTCATAGACATCTATGACGAACTCGCCAAGAGCGATATGCGACATATCCTGGTTCGACACGAACAGGCCGCCGTACATGCCGCCGACGGCTATGCCCGTGCCAAAGGTTGCGTGGGCGTCTGTCTGGTCACCTCGGGTCCTGGGGCTACAAACACCGTAACCGGCATTGCATCAGCCTTTATGGATTCAATCCCCCTGGTGGTCATCAGCGGTCAGGTTCCCACGCATCTTATTGGAAATGATGCGTTTCAGGAAGTGGACATCGTCGGGATCACACGGCCCTGCACAAAGCACAACTACCTTGTCAAACGGATCGAGGATCTTGCCCGAACCGTAAAGGAAGCCTTCTATATCGCCGGCTCAGGCCGGCCCGGTCCGGTCCTGATCGATATCCCGAAGGATGTGCTTGTGGACAGCACGAATTACGTTTGTCGAAAAACAGTCAGGCCCAAATCCTACAAACCCATTTACACGCCAGATATACGACGGGTGAGAAAGGTGCTGAACCTCATCCGACAGGCGGAGCGCCCCCTTATTCTCGCGGGAGGGGGCGTCATCCTGTCAAAGGCATCGGAAGCGCTTACCCAATTCGCGCGCAAGCTCCGAATCCCGGTGACCACGACCCTCATGGGCCTGGGGGCCTTTCCCGGTTCCGATCCGCTGTGGTTGGGCATGATCGGCATGCACGGGACCTATCAGGCCAACATGTGCACGGGGGATTGCGATCTGATGATCGCAATCGGGGTGCGGTTCGATGACCGGGTCACCGGAAAGACAGACGCCTTTGCCCCGCTGGCAAAGATCGTCCATATTGATATTGATCCCACCTCCATTTCCAAGAACATTCCTGTCTGCCTGCCGGTGGTGGGTGATTGCGGGGTAAGCCTTGGACGGCTGAACGCTCTTTTGGAAGACGAAGACCTGGGGAATCTCAGAAAGACAAGGGACAACTGGCTCGAACAAATCGAGTACTGGAGGCTCTCCAGGCCGCTCGCCTACCAACAGGAAGAGGTAATAAAACCGCAGTACGTGGTGGAGAAGCTTTATGAACTCACAAAGGGGCGGGCGGTCATCACCACCGAGGTGGGCCAGAATCAGATGTGGGCTGCCCAGTACTATCACTTCGACCGACCAAACCATTTTGTTACTTCCGGCGGGCTGGGCTGTATGGGTTTTGGCCTCCCGGCCGCAATCGGCGTGCAATTGGCCTGTCCGGACAAGCTCGTTGTGGACGTTGCAGGAGACGGGAGCATCCAGATGAACATCCAGGAATTTGCCACTGCCGTGCAGTACGGTTTGCCGGTAAAGGTGGTCATCTTGAATAACGGCTATCTGGGGATGGTGCGACAATGGCAGGAACTGTTCTATGAAAAGCGTTACGCCTGCACCGGTTTCGAGCACAGCCCGGATTTTGTTAAGCTTGCCGAGGCTTACGGAGCCACAGGATTGAGGGCCACGGCGCCAGGGGACGTGGAAGCGGTTCTGAGAGAAGGGCTTTCCAGTGACGGTCCGGTCCTTATGGATTTTGCGGTCGAGCCGGAAGAAAGCGTCTTTCCCATGGTACCTGCCGGTGCGCCCCTTACAGAAATGGTGTTTGTGAAATAGTTCACCGGTGAGTAAAGCATTTGACAGGATGAGCAGGATAACAGGATAGTTATGATCTCAAGAAGAAGCTCATGTAAGATCCAGTTGATCAAAAAATTTATCACGATCCCGTATGGGACGGGATAAAACGGTGGAATACAGGCTACTATGACATCATATTATACGTGAATTTGTAGCTGATATTATGGTTGATGATACAGTCATCCTTGAACTTAGGTCAGTGAGGCGAATGATAAAAGCTCAAGAAGTTCAATTAGTGAATTACCTCGTTGGAACGGGAAAACCTGTGGGGCTGATTCTAAATTTTGGAAAAAAAGGTTGATGTAAGACGCAAGATCAAGGATTTCAACTAATAGATCAACAAGATAAGGAAAAAATCATGTTCATCCTGTTGATCCTGTCAAAAATAGGTGAACTGTTAAACGTTTGTTTAGGAGGAATCGAACGATGGCGACAAAGACACACATTTTCTCGATGCTCGTGGATAATGAGCCCGGGGTGCTTTCCAGAATAGTGGGGCTATTCAGCGGAAAAGGCTTTAACATCGAAAGCCTGGTTACTGCAGCAACCATGGACCCGAAGGTATCACGCATCACCATCGTCACCAGGACGAACAAGCCCGTTACCGAGAAAATCGAAAAACAACTCAACAAATTGGTAAATGTTAGAAAGCTTCGTGACCTCAGCGGGCCCCACTCGGTTAAGCGTGAAATGGCCCTTATCTGTATACGCGCCCTGGCCCAGCACCGTGCCGAGATCCTGCGAATTGTGGACATTTTCAGATGCAAGGTGGTGGACGTGGGAAGGGAGCACTATATCATCGAGGCCACCGGGGATGAAGGGAAGATCGGTGCACTCTTAAACATGTTGAAACCCATTGGTATTGAGAAGATCGCCCGCACGGGTCCAATGGCCCTGCTTCGTGAACCAAATTAAATTAGAATCAAAGGAGACAGGAAATGACGGAAATTAATTTTGGCGGTGTGCGAGAAGAGGTTATCACGTCCGAAGAATTCTCTCTTCAAAAGGCGAGGGATCTCCTCGCCAATGAGACGGTCGCTGTTTTGGGGTACGGTGTGCAAGGCCCAGGGCAGTCCTTGAACTTGAGGGACAATGGCATCCGTGTTATCGTGGGGCAGCGGGAAGACAGCCAGTCCTGGGACCGGGCCGTGGCAGACGGGTTTGTCCCCGGCAACACACTTTTCCCACTTGAAGAAGCAGCCGGGAAGGCCACGGTCATCCAGTATCTCCTCTCTGATGCCGGTCAGGTGGCCCAGTGGCCGAAAATCAAGGAATGCCTGAATTCGGGGGATGCACTCTATTTTTCCCACGGCTTTTCAATAGTCTACCGGGAGCAAACAGGGATCGTGCCGCCGGAGGACGTGGATGTGGTTCTGGTGGCCCCCAAGGGATCGGGGCGCACCGTACGTACCAATTTCCTGGACGGGAGCGGCATCAACTCCAGTTTTGCGATTCACCAGGACTACACAGGCCGGGCAAAAGAACGGACCCTGGCCCTTGGCATTGCCATCGGCTCCGGCTACCTCTTTCTCACCACCTTTGAGAAAGAGGTGCACAGCGATTTGACAGGGGAGAGGGGGGTGCTCATGGGCTGTCTGGCCGGTGTCATGGAGGCGCAGTACACCCTGCTGCGTAAACACGATCACAGCCCCAGCGAGGCGTTTAATGAAACCGTGGAAGAGTTGACCCAAAGTCTGATTCGCCTGGTGGCCGAGAACGGGATGGACTGGATGTTCGGGAATTGCAGCACAACTGCCCAGCGGGGGGCCCTGGACTGGGCACCGAAATTTCGCGACGCAGTGGCTCCCCTGTTTGACGAACTTTACGAGAACGTTGTTTCAGGTGAGGAGACCCGTCGGGTTCTGGAGGCCAACAGCGCTCCTGATTACCGTGAAAAACTGGACAGAGAACTGGCGGCCATCAGAGACTCGGAGATGTGGCGTGCTGGTGCAGCCGTGAGATCATTGAGGCCTGAAAACAGAAAAAAAGAGTAACGCTTTAGCCGTTTGAAAGGTAACAATAAGTCCGGGAGAAATAATAGAATTTCTGAACCCCCATTGCCCTATCTAAGTGCCAATTTTGACAAAAGTTGAATTCAAAAGAAAAAGTAAATCCTTAGCAACAAGGGTGGGGTATTAGGAATGTGATGAGTGAAAATCCGTTCATAACCCTTGATGACATCACCGTGCGCCTGCGGGACCGGTGGTATTTGAAGGGGACTTCGTGGCAGATCAGCCAAGGCGAGCAATGGGCCATCGTGGGTCCAAACGGCTCGGGAAAATCGACCCTTGTCAAGGCCATTATGGGGGTGGTTCCCATTGTAAAGGGGCGAATTACCTGTAGCGGCAATGGATCGTCAACCAGAGCTCTGGTGGACAGAGTGGGCTATGTTTCCTCGGAACAGCATCGGGAAATCATCGCGAGAGAAAATTTGGAGGAGACCTTCAGGGATTTCAGTGGGAGCGATGGCTTTACTGCTGCCCGGGGATTGTTGGGCCGGTTTGCCACGGGATCGTTTCAGCTATGTCCATCCACAGATCCAAGGAGCCTTCCCAGTCACTTGGGCATCGAGCATCTTCTGGAGAGACCGGTTCGGGCGCTTTCCGCAGGTGAGTTGAGAAGAATTCTGATCGCCCGGGCCCTCCTTGAAGGCCCCGAATTGATGATTTTGGACGAACCCTTTGAAGATCTGGATGCTCCTTCGCGAAGAAGCCTGAGCGAAGCGATCGGGGGGCTGGCGTCACAGGGCGTACAGATCATTTTGATTACACACCGGCTTGAAGAAATTATCGACTGCATCACGCACGTGCTCTATTTGAAAGACGGCCATATTTCCCTGAAGGGATCAAAGGAAGAGATCCTGGGAGAAATCGCCCCGGTGTATGTTGCCGAAGGGAATGGCACCGTAACGAGCGGCGCTTTCCCTCCCCTTCCCGGGGATGCGGTGAAGTGGTGCAGCCGGCTTCCTCGGCCGAAAGGAGACGCGACCACACGTCTCCCTCCATTGCTCATCCAGATGAAAGACGTGACCGTTCACTACGGTGATGTTGTGCCGCTTGATCGTTTCAGCTGGACAGTCAGACAGGGTGAGAACTGGGCCCTTCTTGGGCCCAATGGAGCCGGCAAGACAACCGTTTTGAACCTGATCATGGGCAACAACTTACAGTCATACGCGAATGAAATTTTCCTGTTTGGAAAAAAGAAAGGCTCGGGCGAAAGCATCTGGGATATCAAGAAACACATTGGTTTTGTTTCTGCTGATACCAATGCCACCTACCAGCAGGGGATCACGGCCTTTGACGTGATTTGCTCAGGGTTTTTTGATTCGGTGGGGCTTTACCGGCAATGCAGCGACCAACAGATCCGGGTGGCAAGACAGTGGTGTCGGGAGTTTGGGATCGAAGCGGTCGTCGACGCTCCCTTTGACCGGCTCTCCAATGGACAAAGGCAGTTGGTACTGCTTGCCAGGGCGTTGGTTAAGTCGCCCTGCCTCCTCATCCTTGATGAACCCTGTAGCGGGCTTGACCCGGTGAATCGCAAGAATTTTTTGCGAGTGATCGATTATGTTGGCAGTCAGACGGCGGCCAGCCTCATCTATGTTACCCACCATCTCCGCGAAATCCCGCCTTGCATCACCCACAGGATGAGGCTGGAAAGGGGCAGAGTCGTCCCTGATCATTTACCACCGGCCCCGACAACTATGGCATCAATGTCCTAATTGGGGCGGCAATGCCATACCATTTGGTATCATAATTTTCTTTTCAGAACACAGTCTCTCCAGAAATTTCAATCAAATCAAAGAGATAGATCGATCCTTGTTGTTGGCATAAAAAATGCTTTCAATATTGGTACGGTCTGTCCCACCTCAGGCAGTTGGGGCATGGTAAAGAAATCTTGAAAGGATTTCCGGGAAGAAACATATGATTTGATAAACACACCTGTTTTTTCTGATAAGGAGAGCACACCTAATGAAAGGGGAAACAAGTTTCTTGGGGGATTGTCTTTGGATTCTTTCGCTCGGACTGCTGTACCTCTGCTTATATTTTTGTGCATTGTTAGACCAATTGCGAGGACAGCAAGTCCTAAGATATGAATAGAGATCTCCCTGAGGGATCGATAACTAAATTTTGGCCTGTCCAAATGATCGATTTTGCAACTGAAATAATTTGATCTTGACAACCCGTTAAAGGGCGATTTATCATAATCCGTAGATCAAGAAAATGCATGCAAAATGGCAAAACCGTCGAAAGGCGGCGACGCAAAGCTACGGGTCTAAAACCAAAAGGTCATGACAGCCGGGTTGCCAAGAGTTATCTTGAAGCCCCCCTTTGAACGGAAGACCTCAGAGGTTTTTTCGTTTTGTGACCACCCAACCGGATCTTCCCAGGGATTTCCAATAATGGTCTCCTGTTACTCTCATGGCATGACCCCATAACCCCGGCTACGATTGTCATCAATTCAGCAGCTTTATGATGCAATGACAGCATATTTTCTAAGAAGCGCCCGGTGTTTTGAAACATCGGGAAAAATAGAACCTCCGGCTATCTCGATTCGTGACCGTTCACAGGTTCAGGGTTCAACGTTCAGGGTTAGGGACAAAGAAGGCTTGGAAGACCCGAAGTCCTCGTTAAAAATGCTCGTTTTCCCAAATAATTGCCAATTTGGCTCCAAATTTTGGATTAAGCCTGACGAAGCTGACCCTTTTCTCTTAAATACGAATCCCAAATGCACTCTCGGGACGAGAATGAAACCTTGAACCTCTGAACCTTTGAACCCGTGAACGCATGCTTCGATTCCAAGTGTGTGAAGTGTAAAAAGGGGCTAGACATTCGAACATCTCGGAGGGTTTAGGTAATGAAAAAGAAGGAGACCGGGAGCGGGAAATCAATCAAGCTGCGAAAAAAGACTGAGGTCTTGTTGAGTAAGAGTCCTTCTGTCATTAAAAGGATGTCGTCTAACGATGTCCGAGATCTCCTGGAGGACCTTAAAATCTATCAGGTTGAACTGGAGATGCAGAACCAGAAACTGGAGCGTGTTCAAGGAGAACTTGAAATCGCACGGGATAGATACCATGGCTTATACGATTTTGCCCCAGTGGCATACTTTACGATTAACCAGAAAGGAATAATTCTTGAGACAAACCTCACGGGTGTTTCCATGTTGGACGTGGAAAAAGGAGTGTTGATCGGCAGCCCTTTCTCCGGTTTTCTTACCGAAGATTCCAGAGGCATCTTTCGTTCTCACCAAAAGAAGGTCCTGGAGACAGGGACCAGGCAGGCTTGCGAACTGAAAGCCCTCAAAAAAGACGGGCTTCCATTTTTTGTCCGGATCGAGAGCACCGTTTTTGGGGATAGAACGGATGATTCCGCACAATTTCGGACGGTTGTTAGCGATATAGATAAGGATCGGAGGGCAGGGGAGGCGTTGTTGGAGAGCGAGGGAAGGTATCGAACCCTATTCCAAGATTCCCGGGAAGCAAAGAGTCTGACACAAAACGGAAAGATCGTTGAAGTAAATCCCAAGTGGCTGGAACTGCATGGCTTCAATGACAGAGATGAGGTTGTGGGAAATGATGTATTAGATTTTATCCATCCAGAAGACAAGAAAATCCTTACCGAACGTCGAAGAAAATGGCCAAAAAAAATGGAGGGGGTATATGAATTAAGAGATGTTCGAAACGATGGCTCCATGGTGGATGTGGAGGTATATTCAAGCAGAATCCTTCTTGAAGGGAAGGAAACCATTCTTGCCACTATTCATGATATTACGGCGCGCAAGCAGACACAGGAGGCCCTGCGGGAGAGTGAAGAGAAATATCGCACACTTGTAGAAACCTTGGCCGACATCGTCTTGACTGTAGACCCGAATGGAAAGATTACCTACCTCAATCATGAATTCGAAAAGATCTGCAGGTACCGGATGCGGGATTTGGTCGGCAGGCATTTCACCAGAATCCTGGCCTCTGAGTTCAAAGAATCGACCGTGGATTTTTTCAATCAAGGGATGTCGGACGAAGAATTTCCCCTAAGAGAGATAGCTTTTGTTGACAGGGATGGCAAACATGTCCCCATAGAAATAAGAATGACAAAATTGTTGGGTGCCGATAGGGAGTCAGCGGGTTGGATCGGGGTGGCCCGTGACATTTCTGACCGGAAAAAACTTGAGGCCAAACTGCTGGAAGCTCATAAGATGGAGGCCTTGGGCACTTTGGCCGGGGGGATTGCGCACCAGTTCAACAACGCCTTGACCTCCATAACCGGACACACCAGCCTGCTTCAGCGGGAGTTGCCCGATGACGAGAGGACAATGGGTTATCTTGCATCCATGAAGGCCTCCGCCGATCGGATGGCGCACCTCACCACTCAACTGCTGGCTTATGCCAGAGAAGGAAAATATAATCCTCAACCTATGTCATTGAGCAATTTTGTAGAAGACACTTTGCCCCTGATCAAGCATATCATTTATTCTCCTATTGTTGTGGAGACCAACCTGGCCACCGATATCTTGGAGGTGGAGGCCGACCGAACTCAGATGCAGATGGTGTTGTCAGCCATCATGGCCAATGCAAATGAGGCAATCGATGGGCAAGGCCGCATCAGAATTATTACCAGGAATGTGAAGGTCGATGATGCGTTTCAAAAGGACCATCCAGAACTCAAGCCGGGCTCTTATGCGTGCCTTAGTATTGAAGATGACGGGAGAGGCATGGACGGGGATACAAAAAACAGGATATTTGACCCCTTTTTTATCACACATTTTTTTGGGCGAGGGCTTGGCATGGCTGCCGTCCATGGCTTTGTTATGAGCCATAATGGGTGGATTTCGGTTGACTCTGAGCTGGGCAAGGGAACCGTGGTGCACCTGTACCTGCCTGCCATCGAAAGTGAGGAAAAGATCGTGGGAAAGGCGGCGCCTGAACCAAAGGGCAAAGCCGTGAAGGGCGAAGAGACGATCCTGGTTATTGAGGATGAAGAGGATGTTATGAGGGTCATCCGGTCAACTCTAGAGAGACTGGGTTACCGTGTCCTGGAGGCAAGAACCGGGATTGAAGCCGTCGATCTGGCCGAAACCTTTGATGGAGATATTCATTTGGCCATCCTGGATGTGATGTTGCCTGATATGGCCGGGAAGGTGGTGTATCATTTCATGAAAAAAGCCCGTCCGAATCTGAAAACAATCGTCTGCAGCGGTTATGCGATCGATGGACCTCCCAAAGAGATCCTGGACGCAGGGGCCGACGCCTTTATTCAAAAACCTTCTTTGATCCCAAATATGTCTGAAAAGTTGAAAGAAGTCCTGGAGGGTAAATAGTCAAGGGAATCCAGTGGACCCATTCGCCATATGGTCGATATTTATCCCGACGCGTAATCCTCGATCCCTCCTTTTTCTACTATTCTTGCATCAAGCAAAGGATCTGGGCGATCTCGTCGAGCCGGTTATAGATCCTTATCCCCTGTTCATTGAGATCGCAAACCACCTGGCTTTCCCAGGGGGTATAAATGCTCCCTATGAGGACGGGGAGACCTGTTTCTTTTTCCATCTCATTGAAACCGCTGATTATCCGCTTGTTGATATCGAGGAAGATCCTGAGTCTGGTCGGGGCACCCTCCCGGAGCATCCCCGGTCTCCCCATGCCATGGAGAACCAGGGCGTCTACTTCTCCCGAAGAAAGGATCTCTCTGCCGATGGCCAGGATGACGTCCTCTTCAAAAAAGAGCCCTGATGCGCCGATATCAACCGGATTCTTTGTTGACGCCCTTGGAAGCATGCCAAGGTTCCTCAATGATTGCTGGAGCTTCCGGCTCAGTTCGGGTACGGTGAGCCCGAGTTCCTCCAAGGCGTCTGAGAGTGCCACCCCCCATGATCCCCCCATGGTGACGATGACCACTCTCGTGCCACGCATGGGGGGCCGTTCAATCAGGGCATGACCAAGAGGGAGCAAAAGTTCCATGGTGGGGGAAGCGATAATCCCGGTCTGGTGCAGGACTCCTTCGTAAAGTTCCCTCACCCCCGATAAGGCCCCGGTATGGCTTTCTGCCGCACGGGCTGATCCCCGTGTTCGTCCGCCCTTGTAAACCACAATGGGCTTTGCCTGTGAGATCCGTCGGGCTATCTCAACAAAGCGCCGGGCATCCCGGACGGTTTCAAGGTACATGAGGATGACCTCCACATCGGGGTCATCTCCGAAATACTCCAGGAAATCCGTGGCTGTAACATCGCATTCGTTTCCGGTGTGGACAAATTTCCCCACGCCCATACCCCTTGAAAAACCGGAGGCAAGGAGATCGTAGAAGGCGTAACCACCCTGGCAGACGGCGGCAATCCTGTTACACAGCAGATGTTCGGCGGGTGATGCCGACGCGTTGAAATCGGCATGGAGGTTGAATGTTCCGCTAACATTAGGGCCAAGGAGGCGCATACCATGAGATCCCGCGATACGGACAAGGGCGTTTTCCTCGGCCTTACCGCCCTCGGAAGTCTCTCCGTATCCTGCTGTGATTATGGTCGCCCCTTTTACCTGCCTTTGTCCGCAGTCTGCAATCGCCCGTTCTACTGAATCCAATGGTATAGTAATGATTGCCAGATCGACCGGGTCGACAATATCGTTTATGTGCTGGAAGGCAGGGATGCCAAAGACCTCTTCCGCATTTGGGTTTACCGGGTATATACTTCCGGCATAGTCCTTTGACAGGAGACCCTGCATGATGAATGAACCCCAAGACCCTGGCCTGTCGGTTGCACCGATGACCGCAACAGATTTTGGGTTCAGAAATACGTTCAATGAATTTTTCATATGCATGTGCCCTCATTACTCACGGTAGTCTGTGCTCGGTCCTCTCTTGAAATCAACTTAGGAGTCGGCGGATAAAACGAGTCAGTCATGGTATTCCTTCAACCCGCGGTTGTAAAGCCTCTGGAGGCAAAGATTTTGGAAAAGAACTCATAATTTGGGATGGATTCTTTGACTGGAAGCAACAAGGAAGCAGGTCTTTTCGTGAATGTCCATCCGTATTCCGGTCAGGCGGGAGAACAAAATGGAAGGCGAACCCCATATTTGAACTGATTAACTGAATAATCTTAAAATGATATTTTCGGCTTTTTTGGTTGACTTTGAAGTTTACATGCTTAAAATACCCTGTGATGCTTCAAAAATTTATTCGAACGATTAGTATTTAGTTGTTTCGCGGGTTGTAGACTGTTGTGACGGTTCTTTACCAGAAGGGCAACCTGATTTTTTGGGAGCATAATATTCTCAGAAAGGAGGTTAGTCCTATGGTACAAGGAACTGTGAAGTGGTTCAGTGACAAAAAGGGATTCGGTTTCATTGAGCAGGAAGACGGTGGTGACGTATTTGTGCACCACTCCGCCATCAACATGTCCGGGTTTAAGAGCCTTGATGAAGGTGAGCGGGTGAGCTTTGAAGTAGAAGATGGCAACCGGGGACCTGCGGCCAAGAACGTTACTAGATTGTAATTTCCTTGATTGCGAGTGTTAAGGGCATCTTGTCGCGTTGAGACGAGATGCCCTTTTGTTTGACAAAGTTTTGACAGAAATCGAGAGATAAGTAAGATGTACTGGACCCCAGGGATTCCCTAGCTCATTGTTTACGCGGCAACACTGCAGCAACTGGGCGGGACATTAGAAACCATATTAAGTTTGGGAGTATTCAAGTTTATGGAAAAAGGGCCAAGTGAAGTGGCAGGAAGTGAATTTTTCGCAGCTGAAAACGTGGATCCCACCTTGGCGTATGACCGGAATGGTTTTCTTGCAGAGGCGGAGGAGGATCTCAATGAAACAGAGGAAAACATCCAGGATAGCAGTGACTTTATGGAATTGTACGAAGAGAGCATGAAAAGCATCCAGGAAGGAAAGATTGTCAGAGGGCAAATTGTTCAGCTAGACAAAGAATATGTCCTGGTTGATATCGGTTACAAGTCAGAGGGAGTGATTCAGATCGCTGAATTTATAGATTCAGAGGGTCAGCTCACGGCCACCGTGGGTGACCAGGTGGATGTCCTTCTGGTGAAAAAAGAGGATAAAGATGGTCGGGTCATTCTTTCAAAGGAAAAGGCAGCAAGTGTCAAGATATGGGATGACATCGAAACGGTCTATAAAAGCCAGGGTACCGTGAGAGGAAAAATCATCTCCAAGGTAAAAGGGGGGCTTTCCGTGGATATTGGCTTGCCGGCATTTTTACCGGGATCTCAGGCCGACCTGCCTCCAGCCAAGGATCTGGATCCTCTCATCGGGACTGAGCATGACTTCAAGATTATAAAGTACGAAAAACGACAAGGGAATATCGTGATATCCCGTCGAGCCGTTTTAGAGGCAGGGAGAAGGGAATTGCGGGAAAAAACACTTGAAAACCTCGAGGAAGGCGCAGTCGTTGATGGAACGGTCACCAATATCACCGATTATGGCCTCTTTATTGATCTGGGCGGGATTGACGGGCTTGTTCACGTTACCAATATGTCCTGGAGCAAGATAGGACACCCGTCAGAAATTCATCAAGTTGGTGACAAGATTACCGTCAAGGTCTTGAATTTCGATAGAGAGAGAGAAAGGGTATCGCTCGGCATCAAACAGTTGAGTGGTGATCCATGGAGTGACGTTGAAGATAAATATCCTGAAGGGACCAAAGTTGCAGGCCGTGTGGCGGGGCTAAAAAAATACGGTGCCTTCATTGAATTGGAAGAAGGCGTGCAGGGCCTTGTTCACATCTCTGAAATGTCTTGGGCAAGAAAGCCCCGGCATCCTTCTGAGATCTTGAGCACCGGCGACTCGGTGGAGGCCATGGTCTTGAGCCTTGATGTTGCCAAGAATCGGATTTCCTTAAGTATGAAGCAACTGGAGCCAAATCCTTGGGATATCATTGCTGAAACCTATCCCGTAGGGGCCACTATAGAGGGCAAGATAAAAAATATTACCGATTTCGGTATATTTATCGGCATCGATAAAGGCATTGATGGTCTTGTCCATTCATCTGACTTTTCATGGACCAAGCAAGTAAACCACCCTTCTGACCTTTATAAAAAGCACGACGAAGTGCGGGCAGTTGTCCTGAACATTGACAAGGAAAATGAGCATTTTTCATTGGGAATCAAACAACTAACGCCGGATCCATGGAATGAAATCTCAGAAAAATATACCCCTGGCACCCGGATTTCCGGTACCGTCACCAGTATCACCGACTTTGGCCTTTTCGTTGAGCTGGAAGAAGGTGTGGAGGGCCTCGTTCACGTCTCTCAATTACCCAAGGCCAAAGAGGGCGACCCGCTGAAGGGATTTGAAATTAAGGATGAAGTCCAGGCCGAGGTCGTTAGTGTCTCACAAGAGAATAGAAGAATTGGGCTTTCCATCCGAAAACTGAAGGAAAGGTCGGAAAAAGATATTCATAAGAGCTACAAGAACAACCAGAAACAGGCCACATCTAATCTGGGAGAACTGTTAAAGGAAAAGATGACGGGGTTGCAGTCTCAGGTCTTGCCCGATCATCCAGAATCACAACTGAGCGAAGAGACCGAATCAGAATCGGATATCCAGGTTTGACCAGGACGACTTTTTGTCACCAAGGAAAGCGCATTCTTATCGACCCCCAAGGGGAACACAAGAGATGTGTATGAACTGAGAAATGGCTGACCCCACTGATACTGAATATCTGCTGGTTGAAAATGATGCGGATTTAAACAGGATCGTTGCAGAGATTAAGAAAGAAGCAGCCATCGGTGTGGATCTTGAAGGGGATTCCATGTTCCATTATCAGGAAAGGGTCTGCCTCCTTCAGATCTCCACAGGTGCACTGAACATTGTAATCGACCCATTTTCAGTTAAAGACCTGTCCCCATTGGTGCCCATTTTTTCCGACGCTCGGATTCGAAAGATATTCCACGGCGCCGATTATGATATCCGTTCTCTTTACAGGGACTTTGGCATCGAAGTCCACTCGCTATTTGATACCCAAATCGCCGCAAGGTTTCTCGGAATCAGGGAAACCGGCCTTTCCAGCCTCCTCAAAGAGAGATTTCACGTCCTGAGTGACAAAAAATACCAGAAAAAAGACTGGTCCCAAAGGCCCCTGCCAGCGGCCATGCTTCAATATGCTGTTCAGGATATCTGCTATCTTCTTCCTCTGGCCGGAATGCTTGAGCGGGAGTTAATGGGAAAGGGGCTGCTTTTCTGTGTGGAAGAGGAGTGTGAACTGTTAAGCAGCGTTCGCCCGAATTTACCAAAAAGCAGGCCGTTTTTTCTCAGTTTCAAAGGCGCAGGGAGGTTTGGCTCCCGAAGTCTCGCAGTCCTGGAAAAGATTCTATGCTTTCGGGATCAGGTTGCCAGAAGCAGAGATTGCCCTCATTTCAAGGTGCTGGGAAATGAACCGATCAAAGAGATCGTCCGGATGAAACCGGCGACAAAAACCGATCTCGCTCGTATCAAAGGCCTAAGCCCCAAAATGATACATCATATGGGGGCCTCTCTCATTGAAAAAGTCAATGAGGGATTGCGTCTCTCCGACCATGCGCTTCCTGTGTACCCCAGCAAGAACAGGCAAAAATTGAAATCCAAAGAGGCAACCCGCGTCAAAGCATTAAAAAGCTGGCGTGAACGACTGGGTGGAAAATGGAGGGTCGATCCGGCCCTTGTTTGCACGAATACTCAGATACAGGCGATTGCGGTGGCAAACCCTGGAGAACCTGAGAGCATGGACTGTATCGAAGACATTCGAAAATGGCAGATTAAGCTTTTTGGCCCAGACATCTGTGCTGTTCTTAGGGAAACTGGTTGATTCCGAAGGCCGGTTTCCTTTTTCCGCCCCCATCAACTTATTTGCCTGTTCATGGCCCTCCCTCTACTTTCTCTCTTTCCTGAACCCCAAAAACACCCAAGAGATCCCCCAGATCAAGGCCACCGGACCAACGCCCACATAGAGAAAGGCAGGCCAGTTGTTGTTCCAGGGCTTCAAAAAGAGGGCAACGAGGACCGGCCACACAAAAGAGGCCATAATGGCAATTCGCATCCAGCCGGTCATCCGAAAGCCGTGATCGGCGAGTTGGAAATCCCTATCCCGTTTTCTGCCTGTCAGCCTGGGGAGCAAAAGAATGCCCAGAACGATCACAACAATCAAAAGGATCTCTATTACACCGGACATCTTTTTTCTCCCTGGTCAGGAAAAAATGAGGGGGTAAGGTCCGAGAAGCACGACAGCCCCTTGGCCATGCTCGTTACAGTCTTGTGATGGTAGGATTAGTTAGTGTCCATCCAGAAATGAGATAGTTTTCGCAAGGTCAAGCCTCCGGCCCGGAGGGAAAGATGAGGATTTTAACCACCCCAGAGGAATAGGCTTCGCATTCCACGGGGCAGGCAGGAATACATCAAAGTATTTCGAGGATTAAAATCCGAATCTGACCCCAGTACCATCTGCCGGAGCTACGGGGCAGGCGCAGAGATTGCGGCCTCCGGCTCGTAGACCCTACGGCTCGGAGAGAAAATGACCATTTATGGATGGGCACTAGTTAATAACCGAGGTCGTTTCTTGTGGGGAGGAGTATAAAAAGATTGTTCTCGTGAGTCAAGTGACAAGGAACTACGACCTAGTGCTGGCAGGTCGTATTGCAGGCCATGGGCCGCAGTCAAATCAATGCCCAGCATTTTTGTAATAAATGGCATGAGCCGGGCCATAGGGTGGTCCATATGTTGATATATGGCACCATCTCTTACGTCCGTTCTCCAAAATCTCCCCGTTTTGAAGCACGCCATAACGTTACATAAAACAATGATCCTGCGGACAGCACGATTGCCGCTAACAGCAAGAACAGATTGCTGTACGGTCCAGCGGATATTGTCGCCGTCAGGGGATTGATCGGCGTGTGATCCTTTGAGATGTCGAGCAGTTTTCCGATAAACGCGGCGCTGAAGGCCCCTGACATGAAGAAGAAGAGGTTGTAAACCCCCATCCCGATTCCCATCTGTTCTGTTGGAAGCGCAGACGAAACAATGTGGGCAATGGAGGACTGCAACAGGGTGAACCCAATGTAACATAGAATCAAGTTCAGGGCAATGACCCACGGGTGCAACCCCGCAAAGGTCGAGAGGAGAATAAATCCGGTCATCAGGAGGATCATACCTGTATAGACAACGGGTGTACTCCCTCTCCTGTCCACGAATTTTCCGCCGATAGTCCCGGAAACAGCGGCGGTCATAGCCCCGGGAAACATCACAAGCCCTATGTTTCCGGTTCCCAGTTCGTTAAGGGCTCGGAGCATGAGCGGTGTCATGAACAAGACGCCAAAAACCGTGCTTAGGGAGAGAAAAGCGATGATGACCATATTACGGTAGACACGGTTTCGGAAAAGGGAAGGGCTCAGGAAGGGTGCTTCCCTCTGGTTGATATGTACCAGGAAGCAGAGCGTCAGGATAATACTGACCGGCAGGGTCCACCACGCCGTCAAGGTGATAAATAGAAGGAGCGAACCGATCGCGCCCACCATGAGGAGTGCACCTGCTGTATCGAATTTGCCCGTATGCCTTGTGTGGTCGGGCAGGTGCCTCCTGAAAGACGAGATAGTAAACAGGGTGATGGCGGAAAGGACGAACAGATATCGCCAGTGAAACGTGCCGGTTATGAACCCGCCGAGGACGGGCCCTATCCCAGCGCCAAAGGCCACGGTGGATGCCAGCACACCAAGCACCTTACCTTTTGTCGTAACGGGAAAATATGTTGTGGCGATTAGCATGCCAAGGGCCGGTATGGCGCCGCAGCCCGAGGCCTGCACTATGCGGGCTCCAATCAGCATTGGGTACCATTGCGACAGAAAACCGATGAGCGATCCGACATTGAAAAGTATCAGCCCGATCATAATGAGGAGTTTTATTGAGTATGTATCGGCAAGCCTGCCGTAGGTGACCGAACCGATGGCAAAAATGATGACGTAACCACTCACCACCCAGCTGACCTGTGAAGGGAGGAGGTGAAACTGCTGTGCTATATCCGGAAGTGACACATTGAACATCGTGGTATTGAGGACGGAGAGAAAAATAATGGTGGACAAAAGCAGGATTAGCTTTCTCTGGATTGCGGGGTCGGTTATCACTCCTTTTCCAGTGCTTCTGTCCACATTTTCTTCCAATCTTTCACCTTGTCAATAAATGTCTGGTTCCGTTTAATTCAAAATAGAAATCCTGGTCCTCCGGGCCAGTTTAGAGACAAATGGCTCTGTCTGACAGAATTGCCCAGGAGTATTGGAGTGATGAAGTTTTGGAGTATTGGAAAAACCATAAAAGGCAATGAGTTTTCAGGAACCGGGTTTGTCTATTATCTCCATAGGTGATCAGGTGGCTAATTCAGCACTCCATCACTCCAATACTCCATCACTCCTTGCGTCATTCAAATTGCAGTAGACTAAATCCACTCCGGGGATAACCAAAGCCGGATCCTCTGGGCCCGGATCTTTACTGGCCTATAATACGGCGGCCAGCAGGAACGGTAGCACGATAAAGCTCATCGCCGTGGAAATCACCACGATGCCGGCAATCTCTTCGGGTCGGTTACCGTAAAACTGAGCGAATAGGTAGTTGAAAATTGCAACGGGCATGGATGCCTGGATCAACACCACACCCCGTTCTTCACCCTCAAGCCCGAATAACACAGCCAACAGCAGTCCCAGCCCCAGGCCCCCAACGATTCGAAGTCCGGCCAACGTGCTGCTGCGGGCGAGGGTCGACACCTGAAGGCGCGATAAAGAGACACCCAGGGCCAGAAGCATCAAGGGAATTGTGAATTGTCCTATGAGGTCAACGGTATTGCTTGCCCAGCGTGGCAGGTGAATCTCGGTAGCGACCAGTACGACAGCCACAGCAACCCCCAAAATAAGCGGCGTTCGAAAGACCTGTTTGGTGGATCCCCTGCCGGCTGCAATGGCCTGCCCCACCGTAAACTGGCCCAATGCAGTAACGGTGAAGTAGGCGATGGCCAAGGCTAGCCCAGACTCACCGAAAGCGAAAAAACACAAGGGGAGTCCCAAGTTTCCATTGTTTGCGAAGATCATGGCGGGCAGATAATGCTTGTTGGGAAGTCTTGCTCCTTTCAGCAGAATGAAACCAACGAGTCCGATTATGGTATGGCTGATAACGGAGATTAACGCAACGGTTCCCAAGGCGTCCAAGGAGGGTGATACCTTGAGAAGAGTGGATACGACCAAGCATGGTGTCCCCACCAGGGTTATGAGCCGTGTGATCTGATTTGTATCAAAGGGAAGGTCTGCCTTCCCCCAACAAAAGCCAACGGTTACAGTGATCAGCACGGGTGCGATAACGGCGACCAGGTCCCCCAGAAGGTGCATGGACAAGATTTAAACTCCCCTTTTCTGAACTCAGTAAGTTGCCAGTATGGTGGACCGCATCAGGCGTGATAGCAACAATTTCCAATCCTACCCGCCTGTTTCTGAAATCATGTCTCAAATTGGATAAGATTACACTGCATGGTATGATGACGGTGGGTTGTAGGCGAAAGCGTCCCGTTCCTACCGGCTGACAGTCATTGGAAGGTATCTGATCGTCTCTGGACTTTCAACGAAATTCGTGTGCTCTTGTTAACTTCTCAATAAGTCCAGGGGAGATAACAGGTGGGTTTTGAAGTGGGGTAGGGTGTAAATCCATTTTTTTCTTAACAGGAAGCTTCTTTTTTTGCTATGTACTGGCAGTAATTTCCGGTTAGGTTCTTGCATATGAATTATCAAAAAAAAATCGTAAAATCAGCAATTTAAGTTCATTTTTTGCTTGACATTTCAACTAAGGTGTGCGGCGAAATTTTGTAATTCTCAATGATTTCAGGAGGTTACAAAATGCCCTACACAATCGATCGTCGAAACAAAACAGATGCACCGT
>JADHXI010000045.1 GCA_016783065.1 Desulfobacteraceae bacterium
AAATAGGAGGTGGTTATGTCTGATAAATTCGAACTGGTAAAATCGTATCTTCTTGACATGGATATACCCATTGTCAGCGAAGACCCGGCCGAAGAGCTGGTAGTGGTTGATGATGAGGACAACGGTGTAAAGAACCTGGTGATCGACTGCGAGGCGCCGCTCCTGGTCCTGGAGCAGGTGATCATGGAGGTTCCGTCCAGCCCGGGAGACTTGTATAAACGCCTGCTGCAGATGAATCGCGAGCTGGTCCACGGCGCGTTTGTCATGGACGAGGAGGCAAGGCTCATTCTCTTTCGGAACACGCTCCAGTTGGAGAATCTCGACCGGAACGAACTCGAGGCCTCCATTCAGGCTCTGGGTATGGCCCTGGCCGAATTCAGTTCCGAACTAATCAGTTACGTACAACAATGAAGGGTATGGATTCCTACCCATCCTAAGGAGGTAACATAATATGTCTCTTTTTAAACGTGTTTTCAGAGTTTCTAAGGCCGAGGCACACGCCATAGTTGATAAATTCGAGGACCCGATCAAAATGACCGAACAGGGCATCCGGGACCTTAAGAAAGATCTTCAGGGATCTATGACCAGCCTGGCCGAAGTCAAGGCCATTGCAGTTCGCACCAGGCGGGAGGCTGACAACCACAAAAAACTGGCCGTGGATTACGAGCGTAAGGCCATGATGCTGCTTCAAAAAATGCAGAACGGCGAGATGGATCAGGCCGATGCCGAACGTCTGGCCACTCAGGCCTTGAACAAGAAAGAAGAATCCGCTGCCGATGCCATTAGGCTCGCCCAAGAGGCTGAACGTCACGAACAGATGGCCGGCCAGCTTCAGGCCAATGTCAACAAGATCAAATCAGGTGTCAACACCTATGAGAACGATCTGGTGACTTTGAAGGCCAGGGCCAGGACCGCGGCCGCAACAAAGAAGATCAACCAGCAGATCGCCAGGGTCGACTCCTCGGGCACCATTGCCATGCTCGAAAAAATGAAGAGCAAGGTCGAGGAAGATGAAGCCTTGGCCCTGGCCTACGGAGAGATGGCCGACCTGGACAAAAGCGTGGACGATGAAATAGACGCGGCCCTGAAAAGCGGCAATACGGTTACCGCTTCAGTGCATCTTCTGGAACTCAAGAAACAAATGGGCATCAAAATGATTAACGGCCCCGTTGGGAATAGTTGAGAGCATGGGTTTCAAGGACCTATTTAAAAAAGACAAGCCCCAGCCTGACCCGCTGAGAGAGCTTACCCTGTCCAACCTGAAGGTAGGCTACTTCCTGGATTACGACCTCAAGACCTGGGAAGTGACGGCCTACAATGTCTACGATTTCAGCGAAGGCGACAAGGCCCACGAGTGGCAGCTAAAAAGCAGCGAGGAGACGGTCTATCTCGAACTGGAATCCGACGACGAAGATTTCTGGAGTTGGAACAGGAAAATCCCTTTTGGGAGTCTGGGCAGCGGTCTCAAGGAACACATACAACAGCACGGAGACCCGCCGGACGAGATCGAATTCGAAAGGATGACCTATTATCTGGAAGAGACGGCCGGCGGCCACTTCCTGAAGGAAGGCAAAGAGCCGGGCCGTGAGTTTCTGCGGTGGAGTTTTGCCGACGAATCCGGGAAGAAGCTCCTGGAAATCGAGCAATGGGGCGAGAACAACTTTGAGGCCTCTGCGGGTGAAGAGGTAGAAGAATACCAGTTTACTAACATTCTGCCTCGAAGCTGAAGGCGCGGGAAAATGGTCACGGGCGGGGACAAACCCGGCTCAACCCTCAATAGACCCCCCACGACCCGGAACGATAGTACCTCATCAGCACCGGATTACTTTCTGTGTTTATTTTTATCTTGTCCGCGTCAGGGCCTTCCAGGATGCCTTTGCCGAAATGGGCCATGGAGATCATGGCCCCGGTGTTGAAAAAACGAGTGTCCAGGCCTTCAAAATCAAAGGTCAAGATCCTCCGTTTCAGTATTTCCCTGGAAAAATCTTCCCCCCTGGCCCCCAAGACCCAGCCCCATTCGCCCATGGTCGGAATCTGATTGTGGTAAGGCAGGACGCTGAACCCGGCGGCTTCGACTGTTTTCAAGATGGAAAGAAAGGCCTGGCGTGAAAAGTAGGGGCTGGTGGCCTGAACGGCCAGCATGCCCCCGGCCATGAGACGCCGGTGGGCCAGGCGGTAGAAGTTTTGGGAAGAAACGTGCATCAGGTCCACGCTATCCGGGTCGGGCAAATCAATGAAGATGGCCCCGTAGAAGGTGGAATCATCTTTGAGAAAGGCGGCGGCATCCTGATTGATAACCGTGACCCGGCTGTCCTTCATGGACCCCTGATTGATGTCCAACAGGACGTAGTGCGTCTGCGCCAAATCAGTCATGGCCGGGTCCAGGTCTACGAGGGTGATCGAGGATACATCGGGATATTTTAGGACCTCCCTCAAGGCCAGCCCATCACCCCCGCCCAGGATCAAAATCTTTTGCCGGTCCGCAGTCAAGTTCATACCCGGATGAACCAGAGGCTCGTGGTATTTCTCCTCATCGAAGGTGCTGAACTGCGCCTGGCCGTTGATATAAAGCCAATAATGGTTTTTCCACTTAGTGATCACGATTTTCTGGTGCGGGGTCTGTTTAGTAAAGATGATCTTGTCCCGAAACTGCCTCTGTTCCCCGTACAGAATAATAGGCTTGGAGAGAAGTCCCAGAGCGATCAGGACACTCAAAGAGACGACAAAACTCGATACCAACAGTTTTTTCCGGCCGATGAGGTCGAAAAACCGCCATAGAAGCAGAGAAGCCACGAGGAAATTAATAACCCCCAGGGCAATGGGTGTATAGGTCAGCCCGAGGTAAGGCAGGGCAAAAAAGGCAAACAAAAGGCCGCCCAGGAGGGCGCCGTAATAATCCTTTTCCATGATGGTGGCAATGTTTGACCGTAGTTCTTGATAGGTATTGTTCAACCGGGTTACCAGGGGTATTTCCAGACCGATGAATAATCCGATGAAAAAGGCCTGGGTATAGATGAGCAGGCTCGTGTATGCGGTGTAGGCGGCCAGACCGTAGGCCAGGATGGCGGCTGAGGCACACAACAGGGAAAGACCGAATTCAATGATGATGAAGGCATCCAGGAGCTTATGACGGAAGATCAAGCTGACCCGGCTGCCCAGTCCCATGGCGAAAAACATCAGGGACATTACCACGGTCCACTGCAGGACCGCATTACCGATAATATAGGTAGCCAGGGTTGAGAGAACGAATTCGGCTACGATACCGGCAAGGCCAGTGGCAAAGATGGAAATCTTTAGGACGGCGCTTACGGCGCGAGGTTTAGACACACCAGTTGATGATAAAAGCCGCGGCAATATAGGAAAAGGCCTCGATATAGGCCGCGCCTAAATTGGGTTTTTCCTGAGCTGAAATCTCTTCCGAAAGCTTTACCGTGGGGAGGAGCACCTTATCGGTAAGCAGACGGATTATGGGCAGCAGGATAAGCCCCAGTACGGCAAAACCTATATAAACAGGCAGGTCTATGGACCAGGCCGTAAAGTCACCTTCTCCGGCCAGACCGATAATGACCCCGATGGACACAAGGGCACCGGCGAAACTCACTCCGGCGGCCACGTTGTCTTTTTCGATTTCCTCGTGGATGTTGTAAGGCGTGATCAGTTCGTAAACCAATCCGGCCAGGATAAGGAGGGCCTGACCTAAGGCCCAGAAAACCAGGACTGTCCAGATACTCCCGCCTTCACCCGAAACGGCGCCGTAGATGATAAAGCCGGATGCCACACTGATACCGGCTGAGACAACGCCAGTTCCCTGGTTATGGTCACGAATGAGTTCTTCGCTGATTCGAAACTTATAAAGGATGAGTTTATCGCACAAAAACCAGGAGATATTGAGCAATATTATGCTTAAAATGCCATAGATAACGAGGTCGTACAAGTCTTCAACCAGCCCGGCGCTGGGCCCGGCAATGGTCCCGCCGATAGCCAGGACCAGGCCGAAATAGTAGCCGACCACGGCCAGGGCCAGGGCGGCATTGTCTTTTTCCACCAGTTCGAAATTGAGCTTGTATTCCCGGTGGAGCAAATCGTTGATGACCTTGCCGATAAAGAAGAAGATAAAGAAAACGATGATGAAGATCGCCGCTGAAACCAGGTTGTCAAGGTCCATGGCCTATTTCCCCCCACTATAACTCCGGCTGCGGTAACCGGACCGAGCCCTTCCAATACGCTGATTCACCTTTTGTGAAAACGATGTCTTTGAGGCCCTGACTTTGGCCGCTCGCCGAGAGTAAAAATTGGGTTTCTGGCTCTTGGTCAGACGGCCGCCGGTGCCGTATTGTTTGTTTCGCCCGTAATATGGCCGTCCTTGACGGCGGTAATTCCGATAGGTATTGTAGTCGGTCCTGTAGATCCGAGAACCTCCGAGCAGATGGGAAATGAGGGCATATTTACCGTAAAATGCCCAGAAAGAATTACCGCTCGAATCGCGCTGCCATTTCCCGTATTGTTCATCGCCAACATAGTTGTAGCCGGGAGGTCCCACCGAAGTGTTATATTGACCTTCCTTCTTGGACAACAGGGTCATGCCCAGGAAGTTTTCGTTTCTTTGATAGTAATCTTTAGGCACCTCCACCCAATCGGTTGTCCAGGCCCGCTCTCCCTGCACTATACGGTATTTTTGGTAATAAGACTTGAAAAAGGTGCCCTTTTCATCCATATCCTCAAGGATTATGGAATAGGACGGGACACCCTGGAGATCTTTTTTGATGACGTCAATGGGGAGTCGCTGGCCGGCGCATCCGTGAAGAAACGAGGCCCCCAGGATCATGGCCAAAAAGAGAATAGAGAATCGAGACATAGGTCGACTTCCTTTTATCATCCGCGCCTTTGAATCTAACGGCACAGTGGGCATAAAACGAACAGCCAATGGGTTTAATCGAAATTTAAAAGGCTTATTTAAATTTAACAGAATGCATGATGCTTGTCAACTATCCGTTTCTGCCCCACCCTTATTAACCTCGAAACCGTTTTTCTCCGGTGATTTAGAAATCACGTAACTTCTCAGGTTCATGGTTGAAGGGTTCACGGTTCAAGGTTAACTGATGAAAACTGAACAGTTTTAAGATATTGAAGTGTGGCATATTGTGCGTAACTGCTGCCGTTCATTAGGTTCATCAACTATCTCAAGCAATATGAAAAATGCGACCCCGCCATAGGCGAAACAACCCTGAACCCTGAACTGTGAACCTGACAACCTGAGTAGTTACGAAATCACCCAAATTATTATTTGCCAAAACCTTTATAATTATCTATGGTTTGTTTTTGCAGAATCTTTTTTTCGCAGGAGAGACTTGATGGAGAGGCTGGGGAAGCATCTGATAATCGAGCTGTTTGATTGTGACAGCAGGACTATATCCGATTTGAAGGCCGTGGAAAAACACCTGATAGAAGCGGTCCGACTTTCCGGGGCCACGATTATCAGGTCTTTTTTTCATCTTTTTCCACCCGACGGAGTCAGCGGGATCGTGGTCGTGGCCGAATCTCATTTCTCCATCCACACTTGGCCCGAATACGGATATTCGGCCCTGGACATTTTCACCTGCGGCGACCGGATCAAGAGCAAAGAGGCCCTTAATTATCTCAAAAAATATCTCAAGGCCAGGGACAGCTCCACGATGGAACTCCAGAGAGGCCCTTCCGGCCCGGCCTTGATTCAAAACGTGGATTCAGACTGAAAGGCCTAACCCGGACAAGCCGGAATTGACTATTGAATATTGAATATTGAATATTTGTGGAAGTCGCTTCGCTCCGTCATTTTTTTGATAGGTCTTTTTAAAATTGATCCGACGGCTTCCAACTCGTAGGGCTTACAGCTCGGAGAGAGGCGGACCTTAAATATTCAATATTCAATCGAAAATATTCAATCATTTGATGATAGGGAAAATAGCCCAATATATATTTTTTGCCACAAAATGCACAAATAATTACTAAGGTGCTAAGTGCGGTTTAGGACATGACGGTGCTCAGCCGAAACGTCAAGACAGCCCTGACAGCCGTAGCCTGCCTCTGGGTAATCTTTTTCCTGGGGATTATCTCGAGCCAGATCTGGTCCGTGGACATCAGGTCTTTCGGTATCCAACCCCGCGAGGCGGAAGGCCTGGCCGGGATACTGTTCTGGCCTTTTCTGCACGGCAACATTTTTCATCTCCTGGCCAACAGTTTCGGCCTGTTTTTCCTGCTCCTCTTATCGCTGGTTTTTTTTAAAAAGCTCACCCTTCTGGTCATGGTCATTATTACCTTGGTCGGCGGCGGCGCGGTCTGGGTATTCGCCGGCCGGGACACCATTCACATCGGGGCCAGCGGGCTAATATTCGGTCTGATTGGGTTCATGATCTCTGGCGGGATATTCCGCAAAGAGTTGAAAGCCCTGCTCCTGTCCGGGGTCGTCCTCTTCCTCTACGGAGGGCTGCTCCTCACCCTTCTGGTTAGAATCCCGGGGATTAGTTGGTACGGGCACCTGTTCGGATTCCTGGCCGGGGTTTTCGCCGCATGGCTGACCAGGGCTATGGGAAAAGGGAAAGCGACGGCCTCTACTGCTCGAGGCTAAAAAACATGCATACCCTGCTTACCCCGCCCCATGGAATAAGTAAAGAAGGGAAAAGGAAAAGCGAGGAGGAAACGGGGTCAGGCCTTGACATGTGACAACTCAATGATTGGAAAATGCTTTTAATAGAGGCACTCACAATGGTAAGAGCAATCAGAAACAGGCCATCCTTTTCGGGAGAGGTTGAGTTATTCTGCGGTCTCTAAGATCAACACAAGGTTTTCGGGTTGGAAAAGGACAGGAAAATCAGGAGGGGTGTTCAGGAGATCATGAGGGAGCTGTCACAAGTCAAGGCCTGACCCCATTTTACCTTACATCTTCAATGGACTTGGGGACGTCCTTTAGAAACTATACTTATTCTCTTTCCTTTCGTGATTAGCCCTTTTTTCATTCAATGGAAAGAGCTCTTTTCTCTGAGGATTCATAACAACAAAACCACCAAGGGAGATGATGCTGGCCGGGCCTATGCCGGCAGCTAACTCCAGATCCAGGTTTTTGTGGACGTGGTAGCGATCACCCGCCCAGCAGGCCGCTTTGTGCCAATTGATCTGCCACATCCGCCAAATCGAGCCCTTCGAAACACTCCCGGGTCTGGAAACCGGTCTTTACATCCCAGCCCCGAAACCGATAGAACTCGCTCTTCATTTCCTCGAATTTATCCCGGTCGACCACCATGCCTTTTCGGGAAAACGGCTCGCCGGCCCGGCCCGGAACCAGGCATTCTGGATTGCCCCAGTCGCCCTTGAGGGGAACTGTGTAGTTAAATTCCTCGATGGTGTCCTTGTCCCGGCCGCTCTGACCTTCACGGACCAAAATGGCCCGCATAAGGTTGAAAGCCCTGGCCCCGATACGGTAATACCCTTCCTCATCAATATCCATGCCGGTTATGGCCCTGCAAACCTGGCTTTCCAAACTGGGGTCGCCCACGTGGTCGTCGGTGTGGGGAGTGTGGTAGATGGGCCAGGAAAAATCGCACACGATCATACATTCCTTGGCGTATTGCCGATCCTGGATTTTGGCCGCGGCAAGGGCCTTGCCTTCATAGGTCGAAAAGTCAGCTGCGATCTCGCTCCCCCAGAATTTCTTTCCAATGGCCCGGATAACGTCGCTGGTCATATAGTTGGGCATAAGCCCCTCCTCCCGGGCGGCCCACATCATGGTTAAAAACGAAATTTCATGAAGCTGCTGGATGGGCTGGCGGGGTTCCATGGCATACATCAAACCGGTGGCAATATATTGCCGCGGCCCATAAACCGGATTTTCACCCGACTTGGTGGTGTAATCTGTGATAAATTCTTCTGTTCCCTGACCGACCCGCCTGGCAGCCTCTATGGGGCCCTTGGCCAGCACATCCCCAAAACCTTCGCGTTTCGAAATCATTTGCAACAGCGCTTCGACAAATTCCAGGCTGCCTATTTTCGTTAGCGGCAAGCCGGTGTTTTGTTCGGTCAGGATGCCCGACTTGAATCCCCGAACCAGCCACATGATGGTCGTTTCAATAACCCGGGTGTGGACCCCATAGTCGTCACACATTTTGTTGGCGATAAAGGGAACCTCGTTGACTTCGCCGTAATAACGATGGGCCCGGGTCTCGTACCAGACTGCCGACTGGCAGATGTATTTTCCTTCCCGGCCGTCCTTGGTCATGAACGACTGTCGCATGCAGCCTTCGATGCAGCCGAAGCAGACTTCTTTTTTCAGCTGATCCTGAGGCAGCATGGTCGGCCAATCGTTTTTTTGGGGCTTCAATTCCTTGACATGACGCTTCAACCGGCGCAGGGTTTCCGGATCGGCGACTTGGACCTTGCCCGAACCGCGAACCACCACGGCTTTGAGGTTTTTCGACCCCATAACCGCGCCGATGCCATTGGAGCCGGATGAATCCAAATCCGCGGTCAGGGTGGCAAAGCCGACCATGTTTTCCCCGGCCGGTCCGACCGCGACCACTCGATATTCCCGGCCCAGTTCCTCTTTCAACTTTTTCCTGGTTTGGATGGCCCCCAAACCCTTCAAATGTTCGGCGGAACGTATTTCTACCAGACCGTCATCGATGAAGATGTAAGTGAGAGAGTCGGCCCGGCCGTGAACCACCAGTCCGTCGTAGCCGGCGAACTTGAGTTGAGCACCCCAGCTTCCGCCGAGGTTGCAATAGGAAAAGCAGTCGTGGACAGGCGACTTGGCCGAGACCTGCCATCTGGATCCGGCTAGACCGGGTATGCCACAGCTGGGCCCAGTCATGAAGACCAACCGGTTTTCCGGGTCATAGGGACCAATCTCGGGGGGAACCTCGTCCCAGTGAATTTTGAGGGCAATTCCACGCCCGCCCAAAAATTTGGCCGCATAGTCGGAAGTCGGACTATCGGCGACCTCATTGTTTGTCAAATCGATCCTTAAAATTTTTCCGGCGTACCCTTTCATATCCACCAAGCCAATTCTTCCTTTCTTATCATTGATTCGGAATGATGCAGCATCAGCCGCGTATCCCTCGTTTCCAATTTTCTAACACTGTTCCTTGCCAGAAAAAACAGCGTTGACCGTGGTCCAAAGGCTGGTTGCTCCATTCTAAAAGACGAATTATCGTCAACCTTATCAAAAAGCAATAAAATTTCCCACCCCTGAAGTAAAGCGCGGGAACCGGGGCCTGCCCTTAATGAAAAGGGGTCAAATCTGCCGTTGACCCTTGCTCTACTTTTTATTAGGCTGACCCCATGTTTAGACCGTTAAGAATTCAATATCCAGATGCGTGGTATCACGTGATGAATCGTGGTAGGCGTGGAGAAAATCATGAGTCTGTTTACCATCGATCCGGTCAAGTGCAAACGAGACGGCATTTGCGCGGAGGTGTGCCCGGTTCACATCATTGATTTCAGCGACCGAGAAGCGGTCCCAAAACCGGTCGAGGGCGCTGATGAGGAATGCCTCAGGTGCGGACACTGCATGTCCGCATGTCCGCACGGCGCATTGGAACTTGGATTCATGCCGCTCTCGGCGTGTACGCCCATCAGGGAGGCATTCTCACTTGGTTTCGAGCAGGTGGATCAGCTCCTGAGAGGAAGACGGTCCTGCCGCGTCTACAAGGACGAGATCGTACCCCGCGAGATCCTGGAGCAGCTGATCCGGATGGGCAGATACGCCCCGTCCGGCCATAACAGGCAGCCTGCGTCATGGCTGGTAATTCATGACAGGGACGAGGTCCGAAAGCTGGCCGGTATGACCGTCGAATATCTTCGCACCACGCTGGAAAGCCAGCCGGAGTTTGCCCGATCGCTCCACATGGACAGTATCGTGAATGGTTGGGACGAGGGCAGGGAACTCGTTTTTCACGGGGCGCCCCATGTCATTATCGCCCATGCGCTCAAAGACGAACGCACCGCCCCCATTGGGTGCGTCATCGCCCAGGCCTATGTCGAACTGGCGGCGAGCGCTCTGGGTCTGGGCGCCTGCTGGGCAGGGTATTTCAATATGGCGTCTCTGAATTACCCTCCTCTGCAAGAGGCTCTGCAACTTCCCGAAGGGCATCAGAACTTCGGCGCGCTCATGATCGGTTATCCCAAATATGGATATCACCGCATCCCCACGAGGAACGAGCCCCGCATCACTTGGCGATAGCAGCACATTCCCACAATATCCGCGATTAAATACGGCAATACGTTTGGCTTCCCTGGGTGGTATGCGGCTCGCCCATTTGTTGTAATGGGGGACATTCGTGCAGAACGTGCTTTACGGTTCTGGCCCCGTATGATGTCTTGTGGTTATGCCTAAATTAGCCAGATTAGAGGGGACCTTGGGGACATCCTTTAGAAACTATACTAATTCTCTTTCCTTTAGTGAGCGGCCCTTTTGCCATTCAGGGACTAAAACACAAAATAGTAGCGGCTCAGCCCAAAGGAGATCTTGGTGGCCACCCGACATTTTCGATAGCCAGTTCTTAGGCAAAAATTGACGGTTGACTTTTCCTGTAATTATGGCATTTTACCCAGTGATCAAAAACACTCAGGTTTTGATGATCGGATCTGTGGTGAATTCAAGTTGCAAGTGCACCATTTTGTATTTTCCAGAAGACAAAGGTTTCGCCTTGAAACCAAGAAGAAGAAGTGTCAGGTCTCAACATTTGACATACAGAAAAAAAGAATGTTGATTCCTGGCACCCTTCAAATAGGTCAGGGTGAAATTCGACAGGAGGCATTCCTGTGGGGAAATTATCGATGGGGGAAGGCAATCCGTCGTTTCTGTTGAACGGGCAGACGCTGCGACTGCCCAGGTTGGTCGAGGCTGATCCGCGGGGACGGCACATTCCCCGCACCCTGACCACCCGCACCAGGCTTCTGTGGCAAGAGAGTGAAACGGAGGTGCCGGCGTGTACCCTCAGCCCCGAGCTGGTGGAAGTCCTGCGTAACGCCCACAGGGCAGGCCAGGTTGTGCGCGGTTTGGAGAGCGCGGCGCCAAGGCTCGCGAACGAGGATCGGGGGCTGGGTCTTGCGGATCGACATAGCGATGTGCCCCGCGGGGTGCGCGTCTCGCGCTTGCTGGTGATGGCCGATGACGGCGCAGAACGCTTCTATCGCCAGGTGGAGACATTGCTGCGCCGTCATGGTCCCCGGTTGCTGGCATTGCGTCTTGATGTTGATGCAGAGGCGTTCGGTGCGTTGATTTTCGGCCCGGGCCGTCGCGTCCGGCTCCTGATGCTGAATCACAAAGAGGCTGTCAGCGCGTTTCTCCTGGCCCTGGCTGAGCCCTCTGAGTAAAATAGGTAGAGAGGGGAACCTGTTTTTCACTTCGCCTTAAATCACTTTCATGCACGAGGATGCAAATGGGAAAATCAAGGGATACCAAGAAAGATACCAAAAAGAAGGCAACCAAAACGCTCAAGGAAAAGAAACAAGCAAAGCGGGAAAAGAAGCAGGCAAAATAGGGAATGAGGATTCTCTTCGGATGAAAAAACTTGAAGGTTTTCAGAGAAAATACCTGCGGGGTCTTGCCCACAGCCTGAAGCCGGTTGTCTTGATCGGTCAGAAGGGCCTTACGGCCGAAGTCCTGCGGTCAGCAAAACAGGCCTTTGAAAGGCATGAACTCATCAAGGTGAAATTTCACGATTTCAAGGAGAAGGAACAAAAAAAGGAGACCTCAGAGCTTCTTAAAAGCAAGACCGGCTCGGAGATTGTCGGCACTATCGGTCATACGGTTATTCTCTATAAACAGCAGGAAGACCCTGAGAAACAAAAAATTATCTTACCTCTGAGGGGGTAGCGGGACGTCCATGTAAAAATGAGGGGGAGGATATCCAGGAATCGGCAGTTGAGAAAACGTGTCGAGGAAATAAAGCTGCGATACACATGAGTCAAGCGTAGACTTGACTCCATTTCACTCCGGCAAATCTTATCAGAGAGAGCAACATATTTCATGGCCCCAAGAATCTTCAGTAGGCTTACCAGGAAAAAGAAACAGCGCGTGTTGCAAAGGCATTCGCTAAAAGGAAGTTACGATGCAGTTATCATCGGTGGTGGCTTGCATGGACTTGCTACGGCCTATTTTCTTGCAAAGGAAAGGGGCATGACTGATGTTGCGGTTATTGAGAGACGATATATAGGATTCGGCGGATCAGGAAGGAATACAGCCATTGTACGCGCGAATCAGCGGACAAAAGAAAATCTCCCTTTGTACGCCGAAGGCCTTGAACTCTGGCCCAAACTTACGGATGAACTCGACTTCAATCTAATGTTTTTCAACTGCGGCAATCTCAATCTGGCCCACAGCGAAGCGGCCCTGGGCTCCATGCGCCTGCTGGTGGCTTCGGCACAATTCCATGGTATCAAAAGCGAAATCTTAGACGCGAAGCAATGTAAAGAGATAGTGCCGATACTCGACATATCGGACCGTCTCACATATCCAATTATGGGCGGTATGTACCATCCGCCCGGAGGTACTGTCCGCCATGACGCGGTAGTATGGGGATTGGCGCAAGGCGTGACAAATCATGGAGTCCATATTCACCAGGGTACGGAAGTCACGGGAATTAATGTACATAAAGGTAGGGTAGTTTCAGTAGAAACAGATAAAGGGGCAATTTCCACACCGCTGGTCCTGAACGCCGCAGGAGGTTATTCAACCCTCATCTCAGCAATGGTGGGCATCCAACTCCCCATACATGTCCTGACCATCCAGGCCATGGTCACCCAACCGCTGAAACCTATTCTGCATCACGTTGTCTCGTCCGGTGGCTACCATTGTTATGCAAACCAGACGCTTAAGGGGGAAATCGCAACCGGCGCGCATATGGATCCCTGGCCGAACTATACAACAGATGTATCCGCCCATTATATTAAGCACCAGGCAGAAGCTTTAACAGAACTTATGCCCTGTCTGAAGGGTGTGAAATTCATGCGATCCTGGGCAGGGCTGGCTGATATGACCCCTGATATGGCGCCCATAATTGACGGCAACGACCATATTCAAGGCTATTTCATGGATTGCGGGTGGGGATATTTCGGATTTAAATCAGGTGCCGTGATCGGAAAATATATGGCCGAATTCATGGCCACAGGCCGCTACCCAGACAGGCTCGCACCATTTACTCTCAGGAGATACGAAGATCACCGGCTGATGGGGGAAATCGCCAATCCTGTGAATTACGGCCCATGGAATTAGAAAAAAGGAACTAAAAATAAACGAGGTGCACAAGCATGTCACTCACCATTACCTGTCCCATCTGCGGTCAACGAAACGGTTATGAGTTTCGTTTTGGCGGAGAAGAGCGCGGTCCCCGTCCTGATGAGGAAGATCTTACCCATGAACAGTGGTGCGACTATGTACACATGCGAACAAACATAGGAGGAATTCAGCGTGAGTGGTGGTACCACCGGGACGGATGTGGATCGTGGTTTACGATCCGGCGAGATACGTTGACCAACCTTGAAGTCGAAGGCCCGGAGGAAACATGACGCCACGGCTTAAAGACCTGCCGACTTTGAGAATAAACCCCGCGACGAAACTGTCCCTGACGTATAGGGGCAGGCGCTACGGGGGTATGGCTGGAGACACCATAGCTACGGCCCTGCATGCTAATGGTATCCGGATTTTTTCAAGAAGCCTTAAATATCACAGGCCCCGGGGTCTATACAGCCTTGATGGAGAAAGCAGCAATTGTCTTATGGAAGTTGACGGCGTTCCGAATGTCCGGTCGGCGGTGACACAGCTGCAAGACGGCATGATTGTGAAACCGCAGAATGTAGTCGGCACACCTGAACATGATTTTATGTCGTTCGTTGACAAGCTGGACCGGTTTTTGCCCGCGGGTTTTTACTACCACTATTTTCATAGGCCGTACAAACTATGGCCGTTCTTTCAAAACCGGCTCAGGAATGCCGCCGGACTGGGCCGGCTCAATCCCTCTTTTCGCATGAAAGGTCATTTTGATGAAATATATCCCAGCACTGACGTGTGCGTTATCGGAGCAGGACCAGCCGGAATGCATGCGGCACTGGCAGCGGGTGATCAGGGTCTCCGCGTCATTCTTCTGGAAGCACGCCCCTGGCCCGGCGGATTCTTTGATTACCGTTCCGCGGAGTATTCCCATGACATCCCCCTCCATAAAAGGGCCCGGCAACTGGCAGATAAGATTGGAGAAAGAGAAAATATCCGTTTTTTCCCCAATACAAACATGATCGGATTTTACGCCAAAAATCTTATCACCGCTTTTCAAGTGGGCAAAGAATCAGATCCATTTGATGAACGCTACATTGAAATCAGGGCTGAAAGTGTTGTAGTTGCCACCGGCTGTATTGAGCGACCCATGATTTTTGACCACAACGAGAGACCGGGGGTTATGCAGGTCAATTGTGCACACAGGCTGGCCAGGACATACGGCCTGCTTCCCGGCAAACGGGCTGTTTTCAGTGTCGGGGATGATCTGGGGGTGGAAGCGGCTATTGATCTTTCTGATCTGGGCCTAAACGTCCTGTGTGTAGCGGATGCCAGGTTTGATGGCCAGGCGTCCTCTCTGTTGGAAGGGCTTGAAAAAAGGAACATCCTCTTCCTAAGAGGCTGGGCAGTTTCAAAATCTCATGGAAACAAGACCCTGAAAAAGGCTACGTTATGTAACATTGACGGTATGATGAGCAGGGATTTCACATGTGATGTCCTTGTTACATCTGCCGGATTAACCCCCGCGGCAGGTCCTCTCTTTCTTGCCAAGGCCAAGATGTCCTATGACTATTTTACGAACTTTTTCCTTCCTGAGGCATTACCTCCAAAGGTCCACGTCGCAGGACGACTGCTGGGCCTTATGGACAGCCTTTCCATTGAGGTGTCAGGCCGTCTGGCGGGTCTTTCCGCTGCTGCCGATTGCGGTGCGCCTGTTCAAAACCATCTTAGGGATGCCCGTGAAGAAATGGAACAACTTCCCGGTCCGGCACGGGGTTCCAAACTGGTCCAGGCCCCGGGGTCCGGAAGAAAACGCTTTATCTGTTTTGATGAAGACGTGACCATTAAAAATATCTACCAGGCCTGCGACATGGGATTCGACAATGTTGAACTTGTAAAACGGTTTTCAACTGCAGGACTGGGCCCGGGCCAGGGCAATATCCCCGGGCATAATCTGCCGATGATCCTGGCACAATACCTTCAAAAATATGGGGACTCAAGCACAACAATTCTTCCTACAACAATCCGGCCACCCCTGGTTCCAACCTCTCTGGCGACCTATGCCGGAAAATGCCCTGATCCGGTCAAACGAACTCCTTTGCATGAGACCATGGAAAAAACCCCGGGTGCAGTTTTCCGGAGGGTAGGCCCGTTGAAACGGGTGCGCTACTTTTCAAATGATTTCACATGCCGCAAAGAGATTGAAAACGTGCGAAACAATGTGGGAATAATCGATGTGAGCACCCTTGGAAAATTCCGAATTTTCGGACCCGAGGCACTCAAGGCTTTGCAGAGGGTCTATGTTGGAGACATGAGTAATATCTCTGAAGGCAAGGTAAAATATTCCGCAATGTGCAACGAAGACGGATGCCTTATTGACGATGGCGTGGTCATCAAAAGGGGCGACAATGACTATTATTTCACCTCTTCCACAAACCGCGCCGACTCCACAGTGGAATGGATCAGGTATCACTCGCGACATGAACCATGGAATTTTTGTATGGTGAACCTTACAGATGCTTTCGGCGCCGTTAACCTGGCCGGACCCCGGTCCCGGGACGTACTCGGGATGATTGCCGATAAGGATTTGTCCAATGAGTCCTTTCCTTACGCGGGGTACCGGGAATTCAAAATAAAGGGAGGTGTGCCGATAAGGGCCATGAGGCTGGGGTTTGTGGGCGAACTTTCATATGAACTGCATGTACCGGCATCTTATATGAGAACGGTCTGGGATCTGTTGCTGGAGGCGGGTAAACCGTTCGATATCATGCCCTTCGGACTTGAGGCACAAAATGTCCTTCGTCTGGAAAAGGGCCATGTGATCATAGGCCAGGAAACCGAGATACGAACCACATTACATGACCTGGGACTGGAATTCTTATGGCACAGGGAAAAGTCGCTCTACAAGACAGTCGGCGCTCCCGCCCTTAGTTTCACGGAACATCAGGAGGGCCGGATGAAGCTGGTAGGATTCAAGATGGAAGATCCGTCCAGACCCCCAAAAGACGGATCAGTCATCGTGGACACAAGGATCCGGGGCCATGTCTGCACAGCGCGTTACAGTTTTACACTGGGAGAATCCATCGGACTGGCACTTGTACATTCCGATCTGGCGGATATAGGGACATGTTTGGAGATTTTTGAGGACAATATGGATGAAAAAAGACTTTATGCTACAGTAGTGCCGACCCCATTTTACGATCCTGAGGGGAAAAGGCTGAGGATGTGAGGAGATAAAATGGAATCATTGAAAAGATATTCTCCTGTAAAATTACCAAACACTCCGGCCCGAACGCAGGTGAGAAACGGCTGGGAGGTGGTGCTTGAGTATGAAGACGAGGGAACAGGTCCTTTTCTGGTTGACCTGAGTCACATTGGTAAATGGGATGTCCAGGGCGAAGACCTCCCTTCATTGCGGCCCTCCGGTCTTGCCATTCCAGAGGATTCCGAGCAGTGCCTGCTTACAGGAGATTTTCTCTTAAATCTCATAAAATGGAACTGGGCGACCATATGGTATTTCTCCGAAGACATGCCTGATTTCGCAGACGAATATGCCTTCACTAATGTAACAGAGGCCTATGCGCTCCTTGTGCTTGTAGGTAGAGAGGCTTTTTCCATCATGGAAAAACTCACCTCCCTGGATCTCCTTTCGCCTGATCGGAAACCACCGTTTCTCATCATGGGACCGGTTGTTCACATCAGGAGTCAGGTCGTTGTGCTCTCCGGGGAGAAGGACGGGTCGGCTGTCCTGGTTGCATGTCCGCGTGGATACGGGCAATCAATGGCAGAGATAATGCTCGACGCGGGGAAGGAATACGGGCTCAAGCCGGGTGGTGAAGACCTCTTTTCCAGTTTATAAAGGGGTCACCTATTAAAGTGGAGTAGGGGACATCCTTTATAAAATCCACTATTTCTCTTTCCACTCGTAAATGGAATGTGGGTTGCACATTGATTATCTACCTGCCTGAATTCCCCTAATCTGCAAGAGAGATAGAAAGCCAGGGGATTTTCACCATAGCCAGGATATATCTCGAAGAGGGTGGAGGGTCAAGGGTGCTCTTGACCCATAACAAGAAACGCAAAAGAGTCAAGGGCAGGATTGCCCCCTTTTCATTTGCATAACCTCTTCGTATTATAATCTTTTTAAATTTTTAGCTGGAGGCTGCAGAATTTTGCATTTCTCCAAAAATCCGATCGGGTTGTATCTCATTTTACTGGTTCGAAGACCTGGCATCCCCAGATCCTGTTCCCTGTTGATTACTCTTGCGCCCTGTTCCAGGGCGCTCCTTCCTTCCTGCTGCACAACGGCCTGATAAGCGCCTTTTTTCCTTGTGGCCTTTTCAAAGTGAACATAGGCTGTTTTGTTGAAAAACTCGATCACTGAAAAACCTTGAAGCCTATCAGAGAGATATATACCGCCCACATGGAGATCCAATGATCTTTGATAGACCAGGGCCTTCGTTATGGCCTGATACTCTTCAACTAGCCTTTCCGAGACTGGTTTGCCTCGCCTTTTCTGAAGGAGTGTATAATGATCCATCCAGCTGTCCTTAAAATCCTTGATGTCTCTTCGCATAGATGGTGTGAGATGTTTCTCTGATGGATTCTTTTCAAGAAACCGCATCAAATTCTGTTTCTGTGTCCGCAGCTTCGGGTGGTTGAAAAAAGTGAGCAATCGTGGATCATAGAGATAATCGAAATGATCCCTTTCCTTCTGAATGCGGAGACTCACTTTCGTAGTAGGCTGAAGGGAAAAGGCCGTACTTAAAGGAAAACGAATAAACCTACCGTTATTTGAATTCCGTGAAAGCCAGTACATACACTGCAAAACAGTTTTATCGAGCTGATTCACTCCGACAATGGGATAAAGCGCCACGTCATCGTCCCGTTTCACTGTGATGATCACATTGCCGTTCAATAGACTGAGGCTGATCCGACGAGACGGACTGTTGTAAACAAAAAGATTTTCAAAGGTGACGTCACTCGGGATAACAGACATCTCCTTGAGATAGAAGAGGTATTCAAGACGGTCTGAAACTTGGATTGTCTTTGATTTTGGAAATGCGGGAATGTTCCGGGGGTCCAAGAAGAACACGTGGTAGGGTTTACCATTATACAACCGAGAGGCACCCCTTTTGAATCCAAGGCTCTGGTAAAAATTGATTTTTTTGTACTCGGAAAAGGACTCGGAGTATAGTCTCAAGTTTTTATTAAAACCAAGCTCTTTAGCATACTCGACCAGCTTGATCCCAAACCCTTCATTCCTGTATTTCGGATGGACGGCCAACGATCCTATCGCCAAAGAACGGTGAGTGTAGCCTCTTTGCGGAGCCCGGTTTTCCATGATCATTATACCCTTCAGGGCGGAGCGATCTTTAATGACTACACAGCGTTCTTCAAGGATGGCTGAACGGACATAGTTGTCCGTGTCCCAATAGAATTTTTTTACATCGCTCAACCTGAGCAAGGCATTGAGTTCTTTAGCATCAGGAAGATCTTTTAGAAGGGCCTTTTCAATATCATCCATCTGAGGCGTTATTTCACAATGATCTTCTCTGGAAATATCCTGGTCAGGATATCGGCTGCCTCCTCGACCATATCCTGGACGATTTCCGCAGCCGGCTTGATCTCCGTGATAAGTCCCGAGACTTGGCCTGCAAATGGACCGATGTATTCCTTTTTTTCCGCCTTGTTGAACATCTCGACAATGGCTGATGCCAGTAACACTTGAGTAGGAAAGGGAAGAGGTTCGAGACCTGACGTTTCCCAGAGAACATGGAATTTGTTGTATGTGGCGCGGGATGTCTTCCCCGTATATAGCAATGTTCGCCTGGTATCTTCATCCCTTGCCTTGAGGATCGCCTCCTTCTGAATATCCATGGCCCCGCCTTCAACTGAAGCCAAAAAGCGTGTACCGACCCAGACCCCCACACATCCCACAGCCAGGGCGGCAACCAAACCTCGGCCGTCCCCAATACCGCCTGCGGCCAGCACTGGTGTGGGGGCGGCTGTATCAACTGCCTGGGGCCAGAGGGCCATGGAACCGATCCTTCCCGTATGCCCGCCGGCTTCGTGTCCCTGGGCTACCACCAGGTCGGCCCCTGCCCGGGCTATGCGTTTGGCATTCCGGGTATTTCCGGAAATGCCCAGGACCTTCATACCGGCCGCATGTGCCTCTTCTACCATGAAACCCGGGTTTCCAAGCCCGGAACAGAACAGGGGTACCTTTTCTTCTATACAGACTTTAATAGATGCATGTGGACGCATTACGGTGGAGCCCGTCTTGTACTGGATATCAATATCCGGCAAGTCCATCTCTTTCTTGATCCTCATCATCCAGTCGTAGTGTTCCTTTGGGAGAGTCTTTATGATCTCGCTTAGAGGAATCTCTTGTTGACCATCGGTTTCCTGGTCCCCTGCCCTGACGATCTGGCCGGGCAAGAGCAGGTCCACACCAAAGGGTTTGTCTGTGAGCTTCCTGATCTCCCGGATCTTTTCACGCAACTCATCCACGGTATATCCCGCGGCCCCAAGGACACCGAGTCCCCCGGCCTCTGAAACTGCTACTACGAGTTCTACCGGTGCCCCTGTCGTTTCTCCGATCAGACTGGGACCCATCCCTGCGCTCAATATCGGATATTCGATTCCCAGAATATCACAGAGTTTTGTCCTCAAAATTCGCTTACCCATTGCTGAACCTCCTTTTAATTATAAGCTCCAGTCACGTGGAGTGGGGAACATCCTTTACAAACTATACAAATTTCTTTCCACTCGTAAATGGAATGTGGGTTGCACTTTGATTATCTACCTGCCTGAATTCCTTCTAATCTGCAAGAGAGGTAGAAAGCAAGGGGATTTTCACCATAGCCAGGATATATCTCGAAGAGGGTGGAGGGTCAAGGGTGCTCTTGACCCATAACAAGAAACGCAAAAGAGTCATTGGCAGGTTTGCCCCTTTTTCCTTCCTTCCCGTTCTAAGAGGCCTTTCTTTCCTTCAGTCCAGCAGGACAAACCCATAGCGATTTTGGGTATCATCCTTGTCCTGAAGGGTGTCGCACGGGAGCCCAAGATTCCGGACCGTCCGATAGACATCAATGCCAAAGCTCTGATCGCAAGGTCTCACCCTGAATGGCGTCGGGCACGCTCTTCCCTTTTGGACTTCACAAACCCTACAGAGATTGCAGGTCCGAATTGCAAACGCCAAATAGTAACCATCAAGGAAGGCCGCCCTTTCGATCTCAAGAACCGCGATACTCAGTTGTCGCGCATCATGTCCGTGAGCCAGCAGAACATTCTTATAACTTTTCACCATTTGAACGCGTTCTATATAGGTGGTATCCCGAGTACCACATCTGATTGTACTCTGAAAGAAGTCCTCACAGCCCCACCGACACTTCAACAGGGCTCGGATATCAAAACAGATGTCCTGAGAGGAGATGATTTTGGCATTCACCACATCTAGTGATTTTGACAGTTCCACATATTTTTCAAATTTTGACATGTTCCCTTCCTCCTGGAATCGTCCAAGCCACGCAAAAAATCCAGAGCCAGCCTTCGGCCCCTAAGGCCCCGCGCCTATGAGGGAGGACCCGGATTTCAATTTTGAGTCAATAGGGAAAAGAGGATAGGAGGCGTTTAGTTCACTCTTTTTCTTTGAATTCAAATTTTAACTGAGGAGGATCAATATCAACTACACGAAGTCTATCATTATCCAATAGGATCTTGTCTCGGGTGATACGGAATATTCTGCTACCGACGTGGGCAATGGACAGGTCAACGGACACATTCACATCTTCCGGACCCAGGGTGCTCGCATCCTTTCTCAGTCCACGAACCGTCAAGGTCACAGTGGGATCAACCGGCTTCACAACTTCAATATTCTCGGGGCAATTTTTCAATTCCACGGGAACCTTTAGATTGACTTGGAAGTTTTGCTTCCCTGCCAGTAGTAGCCACAAGATACTCACCAGTGCCAGTGAGATGAACTTCTCACGCCATCGGTTACTCATGAGAAACCGGATCTTTTCCATCCAGGTTTTCTTTGGAGCGCCGAGGTGGGTAATCGCTTCAAAAAGGAACTCTGACAATTCCTCGGGGTTCTCTATTCTGTCCAGATTGCCACCCCGGGCCAGAGACACTCCTCCTCGCTCCTCAGAAACCACCACCACCCAGGCATCACAACGTTCTGAGAGACCCAGCGCCGCCCTGTGCCTGGTACCCCACTGCTTTGGAAGCCCCTCGGAAGAGCTTAGCGGAAGATAGCAGGATACCTGGGTGATTCGCCCTCCCCTAATCAGTACGGCACCGTCGTGCAATGGAGATTCCTTATGAAAGATACTCATCAGCAATTCGGAATTTGGGACGCCTTCCAGTTCCTGTCCTTCCGTAATATGCTCACCCACAAGGTCATCCCGTTCAATGATGGCCAAAGCACCTGTTTTCCTTTTGGCCAGTTTGAAGACCGCCCTCGCAAAACTTGGGATCCATTCCTCAAGGCTGGTGATCTTGCGGACGCCGAGCGCCCGGAGAGGGTTCACCCGTTCGAGCACCTGCCGGATCTCCGACTGAAACAGGATGATAAGCAGGATCACCAAGACCTGCCAGAAGATCTGAAATACCCAGGTCGTTAGAAATAAACCCCAAAAACGCGCAACGGTATACACAATTCCAAGGCCCAGGAGTCCAACCAGCGCCTTGAAGGCCTTTGTTCCCCGGAACCAGGTATACAGATAGTAGGCTACGACCGTTAAAAAAATGATATCCAGAACATCTTGAAAACGCAGATTAGCGATGATGGCAGAAAGATACATGATCACTCCTCGAAAGTTCAGGGCCTTCCCAAAAGCCCTTTCCACTAATGCCAGAAAATGACACTATTTTCAACTCCTGTTTTGGGAAAAACCAAATGATAGAACTTCTGAAACTCGACGAGGTGTTTTTGAGCAAATTATTTACGAACCAGTGACCAAGATTCCAGCACTTATGAGGAGACTGAGGTCTGTGTGTCAAAGAGGCAGGCAGCCCCCGGCAACTCAAATGGTTTCTTCTTGATGCCGCAACCGCTTTTTACTATAGTCTCAGAGACCTTTGAAAACGCCCCCTTTTGGCCAATCTCGGCGTCAGGCTCAAATTTCAATCCTCGAAATATTCAGTATATTCCTGTGGTTGAAATTTTCGCCTTCCTTGATCTTGACCAAAATTGAACATTTTTCAAAGGTCTCTCCGCCAAAAGGTTCCCCAACCAATACTTCCTATGCTTCACATAAGGGATAGTCGGCCCGTGTATGATTTGAGTCTTGAAAAGCTCCTTGGGGACAAAAAAAACCTGGAGCGAATCCTGGATAACCTGAAGGAAGGTATCATTGCACATGATATTCAGAGGCGTATGGTCTTTATCAACCGCTCCGTTGAGGCAGTGTGACGAAAGCATAAAAAAGACCTTGAAACTGATCGAATCCATGCTTGATCTCGCAGACCAAAGAGATGCCGTTCGGGAGGATTCCGGTTGTGGGGTCCTCTATGGGGTTCTCCGGGATTCGGCCTATAAGATCAAACAGCTGGCTGAATCAGAAAGGGAGGCCCATATCAAAAAAGGCTGGTGGAAGTGAGAGCGAATCGGTTTCCCAAGACAGCAACCACCAACGTCAACCCACTTTAGAAAGGAGACAAGTTATGAGCAGGACAGAACAGAACCTATCGGATGCATTTGCAGGGGAATCACAGGCCAATAGAAAGTATCTCGCATTTGCCAAACAGGCTGATAAGGAAGGGCACCCACAGGCTGCAAAGCTGTTTAGGGCCGCCGCAGAGGCCGAGACAGTTCATGCCCACGCCCACTTGAGGGTCCTCGGGGGGGTCAAGAGCACCGCAGAAAATCTGAAAGAGGCCATCGCTGGTGAGACCCACGAGTTTAAGGAGATGTACCCCGAGATGATCGAGGCCGCCAAAGAAGAGGGTAACAAGGCGGCGGAAAGATCTTTCGACTATGCAAATGCGGTGGAAGAAGTGCACGCAAATCTCTATCAGAAGGTCCTGGATAGCCTGGATAACCCCGAAGATGTGGCGTGTTATTATGTATGCTCTGTGTGCGGATACACCTGCGCAAATGAACCCCCGGAAACCTGTCCAGTTTGCAGCTCAAAGGCCAAGGCCTTTGTGAAAGTGGACTAGGATACTGTGACAACTGGTCGTGGCACAGGATTCTTGGAGTTTTTGTTTGTAGCTTTTGTACAAGTAGCGAAGATGTTTCATTGATGTCAAGCCGTTACTCACGCAGAGGCCCTAAGCTCGCAAATGAAACAAGGAAGATGTTTCTTGAAAACTCTGCGGCTTTGCGACTTTGCGAGAGACCTTTTTGAAATCGTAAGTGAAGGCCAAGGAGCGCGTAATGGCAAAACCCGAAGAGATGTGGCAATGTCAGACCTTAAACTGCGGATATATCTATAACCCGGACAAAGGGGACAGAAAGGGGAAAATTCCAAAGGGAAAGCTTTTCGAGGACCTGCGGGATGAATGGAAATGCCCCATCTGCGGGGCAAGCAAAAAGACCTTCAGACCCCTTGGGGG
>JADHXI010000046.1 GCA_016783065.1 Desulfobacteraceae bacterium
GGATGACCACAAAAAGATCACCGGGCGGTCCTCCATGTTCGCCAGCCTCCCCTTCACCACGCAACCTGAGTTGGGAGCCCGTATCAACACTCGGTGGGATCTTGACATTGACGCTCCTTTCAACCCTGGCCTTACCGCCCCCCCTACAATCCCGGCAAGGATCGTTGATGATCTCTCCCTGACCATGGCAAGCAGGGCAGGTGGTACTGATTTGGAAGAATCCCTGGGATCGAACCGCCTGGCCCCTGCCCTGGCACGTAGGACATGTCTGCGGTTCACTCCCCGGGCTTGCACCCGATCCATTGCATGTCTGGCAGGCCTCGAGCTTTTGAAAAGTGATCTCCTGTTCTTTCCCGATAAAGGCCTCTTCCAGGGTCAGTTCCAGATCGAACCGCAGACTTTTTCCCTGTCTCGCCCTGGTTGTCCTGCCCCTGCCGCCGCCAAATCCAAAAAAATCTTCAAAGATATCACCGAAACTGGAAAAGATGTCTTCAAAGCCGCTAAAACCTCTAAATCCTCTTCCCTCAAGGCCCTCATGACCAAAACGATCGTAAATCTCTCGTTTCTGGCTGTCTCTCAGGACCTCATAGGCCTCGGCGGCCTCCTTAAATTTCTCCTCGGCGTCTGTGTCGCCGGGGTTCCTGTCGGGGTGATACTCCATGGCCAGTTTTCTGTATGACCTCTTGACCTCTTCCCCGTCTGCATCCCGAGAAACGCTTAGGACCTCATAGTAATCTCTCTTATGCATAGTTAGTTCCTAGAGGGCATCCTTACTCGGGCGCCTCGACCTGAGCCTCCTTTTCTTCACCTTCCGAAGCTTCTTCAGTTTCCCCCAAGAGATCAATTGGAATTGAATTGGCATTGCCTTCCATCAACTGATCCTCTTCTTCCTTCTCTATTGAAAAGACTTTCCCTGCAGCAATCTCTCTGAGGGACACCACAACATCTTTATTCTTGCAGACATATAGAGGTTCGGCCCCTTTTCTCAATTGACGGACCCGTTTGGCAGACAAGTGGATCAATCGAAATCGATTGTCTACGTTTTGCAGGCAGTCTTCAACCGTTATCCGCGCCATAGCTATCTCCTGTTTGATGATCTGAGACCTTTGCAAAACGCCCCGTTTTGGCCAATCTCGGCGTCTGCCCCGTAGCTCCGGAAGATGGTACTGGGGTCAGGCTCAAATTCCAATCCTCGAAATATTGTATATATTCCTGTGGTTGAAATTTTCGCCTTCCCCTCCGGGCCGTAGGCCCTACAGGCCGGAGGCTTGACCTTGACCAAAATTGAACATTTTTCAAAGGTCTCATTTGATGATCTGGCAGTCCAAGGAACCGGTGACTTCTTTTCCACGCTGCCCCAAAGACCAAGCGGCAAGAAGTCTGGGGCCGGTTCCAAATCAAATAAACTTTACTTTATACAATTTTATGTGCTAAGTGTAAAGGATAAATTGAAACCTGATAAATAAAATTCTTTAAGCCCCTTAGATGAACTTAGCTCCGCTTCGCTCCGCAGTTGGAATGTTGGAATAATGGAAAGTTGGCCCGGTGAAACAAGAAGAGGTTTCACGGGGTAAAAATAATGGGTTCCGGTAAAATGGAAAAATGGACTATTGGGAAAATCCCTCTTGACATGGAAGCCAAAAATATTCATAAATGAGGGAATTCCTTATCAAAATCAACCTTCCAATATTCCATTATTCCATTATTCCAAGCCTGAGGCAAAAGCAACAAGCCTCAATAATCCCTTTTGGTTTCAGTTAGTTGTAGAAAAACCGAGACGTCAATGTTAGCCAAAGTCCTTAGCAGTGCCGTAATGGGCATCGATGCCTATATCGTGGATGTGGAAGTCGATATCGCCCAAGGACTCCCTTCATTTGCCACCGTGGGTCTACCTGAAGGGGCAGTTCGGGAGAGCAAAGATCGGGTCAAAGCCGCTATCAAGAACTCCGGTTATCATTTCCCTTCGGATCGGATCACGGTAAACTTGGCCCCTGCAGACATCAAGAAGGAAGGTTCGGCATTTGATCTTCCCATTGCCATCGGCATCCTTGCGGCCACTCAACTCTTTCAGAGTGGCTCTCTTTCCAACTGTCTCTTCCTGGGAGAGTTGGCCCTTGACGGGCTTTTGAGGCCTGTCAAGGGCGCCCTTCCCATGGCCATTACAGCAAAGGAATTGGGAATCAAAGGTATCTTCCTTCCCACAGAGAACGCCCCGGAGGCAGGCGTTGTGGAGGGTGTGGATATTTACCCGGTTGATGCCCTCTACCAGATTGTCGATGTCCTCAGCGGTGTGTCAAAGATAAGTCCCCTTAAGGTGGAAATCAATACGCTCTTTCATGCACGGGAGGCAGAGGTGGATTTTCGGGAAGTCCGCGGCCAAGAAAACGCCAAAAGGGCCTTGGAGATCGCGGCGGCTGGAGGTCATAACCTCATTATGATCGGCCCCCCAGGTTCGGGAAAGACCATGCTGGCGAGACGTCTCCCCACGATTCTCCCGGAGCTTACCTTTACTGAGTCCCTGGAGACATCCAAGGTTTACAGCGTGATGGGCCTCATGCCCAAAGGTCATAGCCTGATCACCTTACGCCCTTTTCGATCACCGCACCACACGATCTCGGATGCCGGTCTGATCGGGGGCGGGCAGACCCCCAAGCCCGGTCAGGTAAGTCTGACCCACAATGGCGTCCTCTTCCTGGATGAATTGCCCGAGTTCAGAAAGAACGTCCTGGAGGTCCTGCGGCAACCCATGGAGGACGGGCATGTCACCATTTCCCGGGCCAATTCAACGGTCACCTATCCGGCCGATTTTATGCTGGTGGCAGCCATGAATCCCTGCCCTTGCGGCTTTCTAGGACATCCAAAACGTGAGTGCAGTTGCTCATTTATGCAGGTCCAAAGATATCGATCCAAGATATCCGGTCCGCTCATGGACAGGATAGACATCCATCTGGAGGTACCCTCGGTCCCCTATAAGGACTTGTCCTCTGTCCGGGAAGGAGCCTCTTCAGCGGAAATTGCAGAAAAAGTTACCAGGGCAAGAGAGATCCAGGCAAAGAGATTCAAAAATAAAGGCACGCATTCGAACGCCGCCATGGCCAACCGCCAGATCAAGAGTTTTTGCAGGATTGATGCTGAATCCAGCACCCTGCTGGAGAGGGCCATGGAAAAATTCGGCTTGAGCGCCAGGGCACATGCCCGCATTCTGAAGATTGCCCGGACTATTGCTGATCTGGAAGGGAGTTCAGAGATACAGTCGCCCCACGTGGCAGAGGCCATTCAATACCGGAGCCTGGATCGGAAAATGTTGAGATGAAAGCCGGCACCTGAACCCAGGGTATCTCTTTGCTTTATATCGATTTAAACTCAAGATTTTAGATCGAACTTAGTTCGCTTCGTTCACAATTGGAACAATGGAATAGTGGAATGTTGGCCTCCGGCTCGTAAAGCCTACGGCTCGGAGAGAATAATGGGTTTAAATGAAAGATAATACATAGACAATTCCATTTGTTTTCAACGAAATTATATGCTATTTCTAAAGATAATAATTACGAAATGAACACTTTGTGATTATCATCAAAGAATGCAGGCAATATTTGGAGTTTTTCTTTTTTATACCCAGCCTTCCATTATTCCAACATTCCATCATTCCATGTGGCTGACCTCAAAAATAGCCACTTAAAAACCTTTAATTTCAATGGGTTGTAGGCTTTCCGAGATGTACAATTACGGTTTATCCGTGTTAGGGAGGTGATTTAAGGAAAAATGAGGCTCTTGGTGGTGGAGGATGACAAGAAGATCGCCTCTTTTGTTTCCAAGGGGCTGAGAGAGGCAGGGTTTGCCGTGGATGCGGCCGGTGACGGTGTGGATGGCCTCCATCTGGCCCTGACCGAACCGTATGATGCCGCCGTGGTTGATATCATGTTGCCGGGCCTTGATGGTCTTTCTTTGATTGAACGGCTTCGGGAAAAAAATATAAAGACACCGGTGCTTATTCTTAGTGCAAAACGGACGGTGGATGATCGGGTCAGGGGGCTGCAGACCGGGGGGGATGATTACATGACCAAGCCCTTTTCCTTCTCCGAGCTTCTGGCGCGGATCCAGGCCCTGATCCGGAGGGCCAGCCAGACATCAGACCCTTCGTCGCTCAGGGCAGGTGATCTGGCCATTGATCTCCTATCACGGCAAGCAAACCGCGGGGGCCAGCCCATCAACCTGCCGTCCCGGGAATTTTCTCTGCTGGAATACCTGATGCGCAACAAGGGGCGTATAATCTCAAAGACGTCCATCCTGGAGCATGTATACGATTACAGCTTTGACCCGCAGACCAACGTGGTAGACGTACTGGTCTGCCGGTTGCGTAACAAGGTGGACAGGGACTTCAAACCCAAAATGATTCATACCGTTCGCGGAATGGGCTATGTCCTCAAAGAGAAGTAGAAAGATCGGGCTGACATTCAGCTTGAAGCTGAGCCTTCTCTATGCCTTATTCTTTGTGATCAGTTCCCTGGGGCTATTCGTTGTTGCTTACTATCTCATTGAGGGGCTGGTCGAGCAGAGGGAACAGGAAATCATCAGGAATCGGATCCACGAATATGTTGCCTGGTACGAAGAAGGAGGGCTGCGGGCCCTCAAGGCACGTTTTGATGAGCAATCCAATACCGCCCGTGATATTTTTTTTGTTCGCGTGGTGGGGCCGTTTAACAATGTCCTTTTTGTCAGCATACCTGAGGGCTTTGAAGGCGTTGATCTGAACCAACTCAGATCGGTCCCCCCGACTGAGACCGACTTCTGGCTTTCCATCAAAGACCACACAAAAAAAGGATCGTGGACCATCGGGTTGGCCCCCCTGCCCGGGGGACTTACGCTTCAGGTAGGAAAGAGCTCGGTTCAAAGCCAGGAACTGCTTTCCTATTTCAGGACCATCTTTATAAGCTTTGTTGTGCCGATCCTCCTTCTCGGCATAATAGGAGGGGGGGTCTTGACATTTCGCGCGATCCGACCCATCCGCAACTTGATTCAGACCGTTCGGGACATCCTGGAGACAGGGAAGATGAGCAAACGTGTCCCGGCGCGTAGCGGACGTGGGGAAATGGATGAACTGGTGAGTCTCTTCAACCAGATGCTGGACAGGAATGACTCCCTTATTCGGGCGATGCACGAGTCCCTGGATAATGTTGCCCACGACCTGCGCACACCCATGACCCGTCTTCGCGGGGTGGCGGAACTTGCTCTACAGGATGCCAAGAATCCCGAGGCCTGCTACGAGGCTCTTGGTGACTGCATGGAAGAGTCCGAACGCGTCCTTATCATGCTCAATACCCTGATGGATGTGGCTGAGGCCGAGACAGGGGTCATGAGATTGGATATGAGCCGGGTCTCTGTCCCGGAGGTGATTAAGGCCGTCGGTGATCTATACGAGATACTGGCCGATGAGAAAAACATTTCCATGGATGTCGTTCTTTCCGATGAGATATTTATCAACGCGGACCGCACTCGTTTTCAGCAGGTTATCGCCAATCTTGTTGACAACGCCATCAAGTATAGCGGTGACGGAGGACGGGTTGAGATCTCGGCACGTGAAAAGGACGGCCATGCCCTGATCACGGTTTCAGATAAGGGGATGGGGATTCCCCCGCAGGAGGTCGACAAGATATGGGATCGGTTGTACCGGGGGGACCGCAGCAGGTCAAGGCGCGGGTTGGGCCTGGGTCTCAGCTTTGTGCGGGCCATTATCCAGGCACACGGCGGGACCATAAGTGTTGAAAGCCAACCAAACAAGGGTTCTACCTTCATCATCAGGGTGCCCAAGGCCGGATAGGCCGGGATCTGCGACAAGTTGCAGGTTCCAGGTTGCAGGTATCAAGTTTCACGCTTCGCGCTTCTGACACCATATATCCCTTGGTGGTTGCTATAATTTTAGCTCCGTTTAGGCACTTTTCCGGTTTGTGGGTTAGGAGGTGGTGGGAGCGCAGGGCCCAAGGAGCAAAGGAGGAAAGCAAAGCTCTTGGGTTAATCCGGGCCCCGCGCGTACAGTTTTTTAGTTGTCTTCCTATTTGGTGAGTTTTATCACAATGAAACCTCTGCTCATCCGCCAGATATACAGGGAGAGAGAATCCCCTGTCTTGACCTTGTGGATTTCCTTTTCAAAACTGTCCACCGAATCTATGACCTTGTGATTCACCTCTTTAATCAAATCACCGGGCAGGATACCGGCCTTTTGACCCTTGCTGTCGGGCTCCACGTTCATCACCACCACGCCTTCTTTTTCCGATGTGTTGAGCCGTTTCGCCATCTCAGGGGTCAAATCCGCCACATGGATCCCAAACTCGAACTTCTTCTCCACCCCACTCCTGGAAGAGGCAAGTTTTTTGTCATCTCGCTTGCCCAGTTTGACACCAATAACCTTTTCCTTTCCGTCTTGGAGGACCAACAGGTTTACTGTGGCGCCAACCGGCGACTCTGCAATCATCCGGCTCAGGTCACGGCTGTTTTTGACCTTACGTCCGTTGACCTCCAGGATGATATCCTTTGTTTTTATTCCGGCTTTCTCAGCAGGGTTACCCGGAAAGGCCTGAGTTACGAGGACACCTTCCCCGTCCGCTATTCCGTGATATTCCCTTAGCTCTTTGGTCAGGTCCTGGATCCCCACACCCAGCCAGCCTCGGGTAACCTCCCCCTTGGTCTTGAGCTGCTCAACAATCCCTTTGGCGAGATTGACGGGGATCGCGAATCCAATGCCCTGCCCCCTGGGAATGATGGCCGTGTTTATCCCGATCACCTTGCCCTGCATATCGATGAGCGGGCCACCGCTGTTTCCGGGGTTGATGGAGGCGTCCGTCTGAAGAAAATCGTCATAGGGTCCGGATCCAATGACACGTCCCTTGGCGCTGATGATGCCTGCCGTGACAGTATGCTCCAGACCAAAGGGATTTCCTATGGCCACTACCCATTCGCCCACTTTCAGGGTATCAGAATTTCCAAATTCGATAATCGGAAGGTGATTGTCCGAGGTTATCTTTATGAGTGCCAGATCTGTATTTGGGTCCAGTCCTACGATCTTTGCGTCAAACTCCCTTTTATCTTTCAAGATAACCTTGATCTTGTCAGCTCCTTGAACAACATGGTTATTTGTTACGATATGCCCATTTTCGTCAATAATAAATCCCGATCCGAGACCCCGCTGCCTGAACTCCTTTGGCGCTTGATCGCCAAAAAACTTCTCAAAGAAGTCATGATAGGGATTACCTTTTCCAGAGGGGGGTTGGTTCTGGAATTGCCGGTTAGAGTGCCCTGTCACGCGGTGAGACTTCTCCGCCCTTATGTTGACAACAGCCGGACTGAACTTCTCAGCCAGTTCGGTGAAACTATCAGGAACACCCTTGACATCTCCTGATGTTGCCAGTGCATCGGGAATCGAGTAAGTCCCTGAAATGGCCAAGAACCCGGCTACCAGGAATACAAATATCATGGCCATCTTATTGGTTGAAAAAACCTTGAAGATCTTATTTGACTTCATATCTATTCTCCTTTCTGAAATGGTGTAGATAAATAAAATCCAAGCCCTGTGCCTGGAAACAATGATTGCCCTCAGGTAGCACTTTTGCTCCAGTCCTGAGAGGGAATGACAGGTTCAACTGCCTTTTTTGCTATCCATCCCGATTTGCCCGCGGAGCATTTGACCAGGATAAAGTCTTTATAGGCCTTGGCTATTCGGACAATTTCCCCATCTTTTATGCGGGCGGAGCTGGATGCGGACGCAAAGGGTGAAACACGGAGCGCCGTATCGTCACCTGTTATCACCCCGTAGTTCATATTCATGTACTGGGTTGTTACCATCGTGCCGCTGACCAGAAAGACCAGGAGCAACGCTCCCGCAATAGTCCTGAACAATGGACGCGGGATGGTTTTTGGTGTGACGCACCGAATGAGGAAGAAAAAGCAAAAGGCGGCCAGGGCCAAGCTTCCCAGCCAGGTCCACTTGTCAAGGTTCAGAATGTTGAAAACTCGCTTCCACAGCGTGGACGGTTCCGGGGTCAAGCCGAATTCCTTTTTTGACAGGTCCAGGTTGGCTTGAATATCAGGATTACCGGGATCAAGGTAGAGGGCCCTTTCATAGTTCAAGATGGCCAGGCCCACGTCTTTTTTCTGGTAATATGCGTTGGCCAGGTTGTAGAGGAGTGAGGCTGAAAAACCGTCCTTCTCCACAGCGGCCTTATAGAGCGTGAGGGCTTCATCGTATTTACCCTCAGCGTACGCCCGGTTGCCCCGGGAAAAAAGATCGTCAACATCCGTGGCCATTACCTTTAAGGGGAAGATGCACAGAAAGAGGGCCAAGGTCCCCGCAAAGAGGAGATGCAGCAACATTCCATGTCTTGTGTCTAGACTGATGGCCTTCATCATTTTCCCTCCAGATTCTTCAATTCTTTGATGACCAACTCCTTGCACTGCCTCAGTTCTACCTGGGTAAAGGGCTGGCCTGAATAGGCTACGGCATCGGCTGTCTCAAAGACCTGCCGGATGCCGGCGGCGTTTTCAGGAAGACGTTCCTTGACCTCGGCAAGGGTAATACACTCAGGCGGCAGGACCCATATCTCGCCCAGACGTTCCTGGGACGCACAGCGGCATGCCCGAAAGAACCCTTCCACATCGTGTCCGGCAATGGTCCGGTCCATTTCTCTGACCGATCTGGTGATCATTTGTTTTGCCTGTTTCCTCCTCGCCAATTTTGGGTCGTGGCTCATCTTTCGGCGCCGGCGACTGAAGAAGAGACCCGTAAAGAGCGCTCCCAGGGGTATTCCCTGTGCACCCACAAACCAGGGGTTTTCGAGCACGGGACGTAAACTGCCCACCACAGGGCCCAAGGTAACGTGGATCGGTGCCAGCCCGCCGGAATATCTGCCCTCCGGAGACGTATCCATTGATTCTGAAGCGGATGCCTTGGCCACTGAATGGCTGGGTTGTGAGGAGGCCCTTTGAGCCTTTTCCCCGGCATGGTCGATCTTCAATGGTATGGGTTTGGTACGCAGGTTTACATATTTGGCCTCCTTGGTATCGAAATAACAAAAGGCAACCGACGGGATCTTGCTAACGGACGCACCCAGGGGGATTATGGCCTGTTCAAATACCTTTTTTCCCTCGCGCCCGGAGCTGTCAGAGGGCTTGAACGCAGCACTTGGGGTGTAAGTCTTCCATCCCTCTTGAGAACTGAGGGCCGGAGATGACACCCGGTCAAAATTGCCCGATCCCTTCACTGTCATTTTCAATGTAATGGGGTCCCCCACCATGGTATGTTTTGGGTTGGCAGTGGCCCCCAGTTTAAACCGGCCCACGGCCCCGCTGAAATTCTCGGGCCTCCCCAGTTTTGGGAGGGGCAAGAGTCGCATCTTCCGGGGCGGGCTCGCCAGCCTGATCTCTTTTTTCTGACCCTGGTTGAAAAAGTTGTCAAAAAAGTCATCATCAAAGAAACTCCTGCCAAATGGAGACCGCATGCGACGGGGAGTACCGGGGACGACAACGGTGGCATCCAATTGGACGCTCAGGGGGTATTCTCCTTCTTTGACACCCGACATGGCGGTATACCACGTCAAGACATGAAAGACGTGACCGTCAATGACCTCTCTGGTCTGCTGGGGTTCTCTACTCAAAGACTGCCAGGCGAAGGCATTGCCGTTAATGATGGGCAAGGTGTTTAGGGTTGCCTGAAGCCCTTCCCGAAAATAGGCCCTGATCTCAACAGGCACCATTTCTCCCACGTATGAGCGACCCTTTTCCGGCATGACGCGGAGAAAGACAACCTGATCAGCCTCCTCCTCGCTCAAAGGGGCGGATTTTCCGGGAAGCCCCGCAGGCGGTGGCGGCAGGGATCTTGAGGTCCCCCCCGCGGTCCCCCCTGTGTTTAATACACGTAAGGAGAGCGGTTTTGTCCTTCTGATCTCTCCGTCTATCATGGCCTCAACCGGGGGGATCGTAAAGTCCCCCGGATGATCGGCCCGAACCTGGTACAGATAGGAAACAGAAGAAGATACCCTCCCGTTGACAGAGTGATATTCACTACTCTGGCCGGCCGGAATAAATCTGAGCCCGCTCACCCGGGGGAGATTTGGCTGGCCCGCCTGTGCTCCTGAGAGAGCCACGGACAGCATGGCCGACCCGTTCAGGGGAATCTGCCTCGGTTCCAGTGCGATGGATATGGTGCCTGAGTCGCCTTTCCCCTGTGCACCTCCGGCGAAAAAGGCCAGGACTCCCACCGCGCAGAGGAGCGCTGCGCCAGATATCATCATTCCCTTGACTGTCCTGGGCTTGATCCCGCTGTGATCCATCACCAGTCCCTCCTTTTCTTTTCATCCTGTTTTTTCCCTTGGCCTCTGTTCTTGGCGAATAGGGGCATTGCTCGCTCATCTCCCTTGAGGGAATCCAGCAGATTTTTGGCCTCTTCCTTGCTCATCTGTCCGGGTTTTCGTCGCTTGGGGGCAGGAGAGCCCGGAGACTTCTGGCCCAGTTGACGGGGCTTCATCTGAGCGGGGCTCTTTTTATCTTTTTTTCCGGCCCCCTGTTTGGCCTGCTGCTTTTTTGACTGTTCAGGTTTGGAGGCCTTTTTCTTGTCCTGCCCCTTTCCTGGCTTGTCCTTCTTTTTTGAGTTCTTGGATGGCTCCTTGCCCTTTGAACCTGAGGATTTATCCTTCTTATTTTCCTTCTTGTCCTGATTCTTGGCCTGTTTATTGTCCTGTTTTTTGTTTTTACCCTTGCCCTCGTTCTTTTTCTTGTCCTGGTTTTTCTTCTTATTGTGCTTTTTTTGCTTCTTTTTCAGCTCTTCCAGTTTTTTCTTGACAAACTCCTGATTAAACCGGGCGTCTTCATCTTTTGAATTGAGTTTGAGCGCACCTTCGTACGCATCCACTGCCGCCTGCCATTGTTTAATGGTGGTCTTGGGGTTTGATTTCTCCGTCCCCTGACCCTGGCGATAGAGGGTGTTTCCCAGATTGTAGTAGGCCAGATTCTGCAAGGATAGTTCGGGACTCTCTGTTGCCTTCGTGAGGGCCTTTGAGGCCTCCTTGTAGTTTTTGGTCTTATAGGTGGCCGCGCCCAGGTTAAACTGCAACTGTTTGTCTTCAGGACTCTTGTCCGCGGAAGCCTTATATTCTTTGACGGCAAGGGCGTAGTCTCCTTTTTTGTAGGCCTTTTCCGCGCCCTGCGGGGAGGCAGCGGCCATCTGAGGGTGAAGCAAAAAGGCCAGTATGGGAAGTATGGCAAGGGAGGCCACGGCAGCCTTTCCCGCTGTGAGAGGGCGGCGGTTGGCTGTTTTTATGACGGGGACGGTTTTTGGGGACGGTTTTCTGTCACCAATGACGAATTCAATGACCAGCAGGAGCAAAGCAAAGAGGAGAGGCCATTCAAAACGATCGATGGGTACCTTGCGCATCCTCTCGGCAAGTTCCTGCTTGGGAACCAGACTCAGTTTTTGTTTGTAGATGGCCTCCAGTCCTTGGGCCTGGCGGCCAAGCGGTTCGTAAAGGCCTCCGGTGGCCTTGGCAATCTGCCCGAGCATCTTGTCGTCCAAACGCGACTTGACCATCTGGCCTTTGTCATCTTTCACAAAAGAGACTCCCTTTCCGGGCTGGTTTATGGGGATCAATTCTCCGGCCGGAGTCCCAACGCCTACAGTATAAATGGTCATGCCCTTGGCAGCGGCCTCTTTGGCGGCGGACAGGGCCTCCCCCTCGAGATCTTCACCATCGGTGATAAGGACCAGTATCCTGTGGTTTGTATCGTTTGAGAAGGCAAATTCCGCCTCACGAATGGCACTCGCCAGATCGGTGCCGCCTTTGGGTATGATTCCGGTGTCAAGGGCCATGAGTGATTGCTTGAAGGCATCATAATCAAGGGTCAGAGGACACATGAGAAAGGCCGTTCCTGCAAAGGGAATAAGCCCCACCCTGTCCCCCTCAAGCCTGGATACAAAGTCCATAATTCCCATCTTGCTCCTCTCCAGACGGTTGGGCTTTACATCATTAGCCAGCATGCTTTTGGAGGTATCCACGGCCATGAGAATATCAATGCCTTTGCGTTTGACTTCCTTCCAGCGAAATCCCACCTGGGGCCGGGCGAGGGCCAAGAATATGGAGGCAATCGCCAGGATGAGCAAGACGCGCTTTGCCATCCTTCGACCGGGAGAGACACTTTCCGTCAACCTTTCCAGCAAGTGACCCGAAGCGAATCTGTGCAATGCCGCGCTGCTTCTCCTCTGGAAGTGGTAAAATCCATAGGCCAGGATGCTGCAGATGATCAGGCCGACAACTAACCATATTGGGTGTGCGAATTGCATTTTGTTTTCCTTTCTCTTTCTTTGTTCCTGGGTAAACGGTTATGCCAGACTGACGCTGATAGTCCCTCTGATTTACGGCAATCGACGGAAACGGGTGTGGGCCAGTGTCAGTTCTATCCCCAAAAAGAGGAGCGCCGGAATCAGGAGCCATGAGAATATCTGGTTGCGGTGCTCAAACTTCTTTATCTTTCGGGTGGTCTTTTCCAGCTTGTTGATTTCATTGTAGATCTTTCCGAGAGAGTCGGTGTCAGTGGCCCGGTAATAACGCGCCCCCGTCATCTCGGCGACCTTTTCCAGGGTATCCTCATCAATATCGACCCTGGCCATGACAATCTTCCGGTTTCCAAACCTGTCGGTTGCCGGCACCGGGACTTCACCCCGCGAGCCGGCACCGATGGTATAGACCTTGATTCCCAATGCTTCTGCGGCCTCTGCGGCTGTGAGGGGCGAGACCTTGCCGGCATTGTTCATCCCGTCGGTCAAAAGGATAACGATTTTGGATTTGGCCTTCTGCCCCCTCAAGCGGTTGACTCCTGAAGCAATGGCCGAGCCAATCGCCGTGCCATCTTCCAGCATACCGGTGTTGATGGTTTCCAGTCTCTGCTGGAGCCAGTGATGATCAAGGGTTAATGGGCTGACCAGGTATGGCTGTGCAGCAAATGCGATCAGGCCGATACGGTCATTGGGGCGTTCCTCAACAAATCTTGCCACCACCTGTTTGACCACATCAATGCGGTTTGCAGGCTTACCCTTGATGGTAAAGTCGAGCGCCTTCATGGAACCTGAGACATCCACTCCAAGCAGGATATCGATCCCGCTTGCCTCCACTTCTGTGGTACCGTGGACAATCTGGGGTTGTGCCAGGGCAAGGATCAAAAACCCCAGAGTAAGAGCCCTCAAGGTACCCAGCCACTTCCCGGCCCTTGATTTGCGCGCCCCGGCGAGGGCCTTTGCCGTCTGAGCGGTAGAATAACGCACCGCGCATGCCAGTCCTCTTCTTCCCCGCACAAAGGCCAGGAGCGGCACCAAAGCCAACAGCCATAATACTTCTGGATGATTGAAATGAATCATGATCCACCTCCTGCCACCATTGCTCTGCCGTCATTCAAACCGGCAGGAATTATTGTCTTTTTTGGGATTAATCGGTGACCCTTCTCCCACAGTCTATGGAGCAGCGACTGGCTTTTTAAACCCTTTACGGCAACCAGGTCTTCCCCGCTAATCTGTGACTCCTGCTCGCTGCTCTCATCCTCCGCACAGGGGATTGTGTTCTCTACAAATTGCCATGCGCTCCGGTGCATCGCGGTCATCTGATCAACAGAAAGATTGTAACGGGCGAATTTCGCCAGGTCGCAGTGGCCCAAGAAGTCTTCCAGCACATCACCGTATTCACTCAGAGTCCCGGGCCTATCAGAGGCAAGATTACGCATGAACTCCTCTGTGGTGTGGTGGGTGACCCCCAGTTGAAAGCGTTTTTCTATATAGGTCCTGATCGCACCGGAAACAGCCACGGAAAACGCCTCTGCCTTCTCGGGGCGCATCAGTGCCCTGGCCCGCTTCAACTGTTCAAATGCGATCTCATGGGCGCTTTTTGCCCTCAATGATTTGCCGTTGCGAAGCCATCGCCAGACAGCCCACCCAATCAGGAGCAGGAGAGCGCCCCCTCCGGCATAGCATGCCCATAACCAGGGGTAAGGTATGCTGATAGGGCCTTTTATATCCCGGATATCCTGTGCGGGAGGCGATCCCTGAAGAACCTGAGATGCCCCGGGGGCTGGGCTTTTTTGATTTTGAAACGACTTGAGTGATGGTGCTGTAACATTATTTGCGGCCAAAATCGCATCTGCCCCAAAAAGGATAGAGAATCCCGCCGCGGCTACGATGACAAGCTTGACTAAACGTTTCATCAGTGTCTTCTCCTTTCCCTCGAACCAAAGAAATTGAGCAATACGGGCAGGTAAGGTTTGTCAGTTGAAAGCTCCAGAAAATCCACGCCCGACGAATGGATCGTCCTCCTCAGTTCCTCTCGGTTTTGGTTGGCCAGTTGCGAAAAGTTGTCCCTGATGTCAGCGCGTGTCGTGTCAAGTTCAACCTGTTCGCCCGTCTCAGAGTCCTCGATGGTGAGGAGTCCGATATCGGGCAATTCCCATTCCCTGGGATCGTTGACGGAAACGGCAACCACATCGTGGTGCCTGTTGGTTATCTGGAGTTTTGGCCTGAAGCCTTCAAGTGAGTCACTAAAGTCACCGGGCAGGCAGAAATCGGAGATAAGAAAGGTTACGGCCCGGCGCTTGATCACCTGGTTTGCAAAATCCAGGGCCGCGACCAGGTCCGTATTCTTGCCTTCGGGCTGAAAGAAAAGTATTTCGCGGATCACCCGCAGGATATGTGACCTCCCTTTTCCAGGCGGTATGTACAGCTCCGCATCGTCGGTGAACAGGATCAACCCCACCTTGTCGTTATTGCGAACCGCGGAAAATGCCAGGACGCTCCCGAGTTCCGCCATCATCTCCCGCTTGCTTTGGGTGGAGGAGCCGAATTCACCCGAGGCGCTCACGTCAATAATGAGCATAATGGTCAGCTCACGTTCCTCGGTAAATTTCTTTACAAAGGTACGGCCCGTACGCGCTGTCACGTTCCAGTCAATTCTCCTCACATCATCGCCGGGTACATATTCCCGCACCTCGTCAAAGTCCATGCCGCGGCCTTTAAACACGGAATGGTAGTGACCGGAGAAGGTATCATCCACCAGACGGTTTGTCTTGATTTCAACCTGCCGTACTTTCTCAAGAATTTCGCTGCTAATGTGAGTATCCATAGGTTACCTTCCTCTCTTTTTGAAAGACATCCGTGAGGGTATCACGTCGGCTCTTGGGGACGTGGTCGGAAGCCTAGGGAACGGGAATGGTGTCCATGATCTTCCGGACAATATCCTCGCTTCTCAATGCCTCTGCCTCAGCCTCATAGGTAATGATGATGCGATGTCTGAGTACGTCCATGGCAATGGATTTGACGTCTTCGGGTGTGACATAGCCGCGTCCACGCAGGAAGGCCAATGATTTGCTGGCCATCTTAAGATTGATGGTGGCCCTCGGGGATGCACCGTTTTGGATGTAGGGGTGCAGATCAAGGCCGTAGGATTGGGGATCGCGGGTGGCGTACACCAGGGAGACAATATAGTTCTTGACCTTCTCATCCATATAGATGGTGTTCACAACCTGGCGCGCCCGAACAATGTCTTCAACACTGACTACCGGGTTTACATTGACAGGGGCGTTTGTGGTGTCAACTGCATCAAGAATAATGCGTTCTTCCGAGACCGACGGGTATGTAACGACGACCTTTAGCATGAAGCGGTCAACCTGGGCCTCTGGCAGGGGATAGGTTCCTTCCTGCTCGATGGGGTTTTGCGTGGCCATCACCAGGAACGGATCGGGGAGGGCATAGGTTTCCTCGCCGATGGTTACTTGCCGTTCCTGCATTGCCTCGAGAAGGGCACTCTGCACCTTGGCCGGAGCCCGGTTGATTTCGTCCGCGAGAATCAGATTGGTAAAGACCGGGCCATGTTTGACAACAAAGGATACGTTCTGGGGATTGTAAATCTCGGTTCCGATAATATCGGCGGGCAGCATATCGGGTGTGAACTGAATCCTCCTGAAACCTGTCTGGATGGCGGCGGCCAGGGTTTTTAGGGCCAGTGTCTTTGCAAGCCCGGGAACCCCTTCCAGCAGGATATGACCGCCTGAGAGGAGTCCCACCAGGAGTCGCTCAAAAAGCTTTCTCTGCCCGACGATCACCCGGCTCATTTCCTGCTCCAACGGCCTCACCCAGGCAGATGCCTCATTCACCGAGTCGTTAATGGTTTGAATGCTCGTGAACTGGGGGCCGGACTGCATGGGCTCCGCCATCACTTCCCCTTGATTTTGTACTGCTGTCTGGATCTTCATGATGTCTCCTTTCTTTGCTGGTGATAACTGTTTTCCCTCTACTGTTTGGTCTGGAAGGTAACATGCTATCCTTACAAGAACCTTTCTGTAGGATTACAGTCTTGTAATGTTTGTAATTATTCGGAGGGGCAGATCTTGTGGGTTCAGGGATAGGGGTTTCAAGTTTCAGGTTTCAGATTGCGCGTCTGCGTCTTTCCGGTTTTTCAATATTCAATATTCAATATTCAATATTCAATCCAGAGTGTTTCAGGAGGGTTTTGTTGAAACCTGAATCGTTATAAAGGCAGGAAAACCGAGTGGCTTGGTACAACATTTTGAATTAGCACTTAGGGGCTTCGCCCCAATTGGCCTCCGGCCCGTAGGGCCTACGCCCCGGAAGGAATGTTGGAACGATGGCCTCCGGCTCCGCTTCCAGCCCGTAGGGCTTCCAGGCCGGAGGGTAAAGCCTATGGCTCGGAGAGAACACTGGCCCCGGTGAAATAAGAAGAGGTTTCACGGGGTAAAATAATGGGTTTTGGGGAATTGACGGAATGGTTAATTCCTTAAACCTTCAGCTACCCGAGGCCCTCTAAGAAAGGTCAACCCTGTGCCCCGTATATAATAAGGATAAAGGAGAAAATAAGGTAGGTTGAAACCACACTGATCATTGGCAGTTTCTCCTCTTAGGGCTTGCGCAAAAATAACTTCGCAGAATTAGCGCCCAGTTATTTTTTCGTAAGCCCTTACGCTTTTCCTGGCCCGGGTTTCTTCAAAACCGGCCGTTACTTGCGCCAAAAAAATCATCACCGCCTAAAGGCTGTCTTCTCGAAAGGCAAAATCCCACCGCTCCCTCGGGTCCTCAAATTCTACTGATTTGGCGTCAAAGGCCTCAGCTTCAAAGCCTTCGCCCACCCATTCAATCATTTCGTCGTATTCTTCATGCTCCGGATCGGTAATGATTTCAACCAGTTCCTCATATCCCCAGATCCCCCCACAATCCTCGGGGGGGCATGCCCTTTTTCCTTTTACACAAACCGGGTATTGCCTTGCTTTTTCCCGGGGCAGGATTTTTTCCAACGTCAGGGTGTGTTCCCAATCATCGCCAAAATCATATACATAACCGGCCTTTGGGTTTTCCAACGAGAAGTATTGAGAGATATTGCGGCTCCAACCGGGAACCATCTCATCATCAAAGTCAAAATCTTCGGTTGGAATCCCTAGTCTCTCCTGACTTCCTGAAGCGGGATCGTAAACATCAAATTCATGCAGATGACTGTCAGACCACCCCATGGCATCCTGTATGGCCACGTGCAGGTCCCAAAAGGTATAGTTTTCCGGGACCTGTATCCGCCGCCATATGGGCGGCCGAATACCCTCGAGCGTCACCTTGAATTGATACACATGAATATAATCGGTGTTCATGGGCTCGGGCACCTCAAAGAGTTTTGTATCATATTCAGCTTCTTCCAAAAGCCCCTCAAAATCCTCCACATCCATCAACTCATCGAGCATGCCCATTGTCTCCTGGATCGATTCGAAATCATCCAGCGACAATAATACCGCCTTGTTGCCCTTTTTGTTAGAAATGATAGACGGTTCCCCCCCTGAGTTAACGCTGTCAATTAACGATTCAAGTTTGTTTTTGGCATCTTTGCCGGAAATAACGTCCATGCGCTCTCCTTTCTTTTGATGTCCTCCAATCCTCCTGAAGTGCAATGGCACCCTGTTTTTGATGATTTGGCCGCTTTTCTATTTTTATAGGCGTTCCTTCCGGGCCGCAGGTTGTCCTTTGTCCTGCAACCTGAAACTTGGAACTTGAAACTTAACGACCAATGACCAACCTTGAATGACCGCCAACTTGTTATTCGTTATTTGTTATTGGTTATCCGCCCTAACTACTTATGACCAGCGAATGACAATCAATGACGGCCGAAGGCCCAATGACCACCGAATGACAAATTCCAAATGCCGAATGTCGAATGTCGAATGCCAATGATCAGAAACGTGAAACCCTCTGGATTGACTATTGACTATTGAATATTGAATATTGAAAAACCAGAAAGACGCGAACGCGCAACGTGCAACCTGCAACTTGCAACCTGCAACTTGGAACCTGAAACTTAACGACCAACGACCAATGATAAATGATAAACGATAGATGATAAAGGGTCACCGACCTATGACAACCGCTCAGATTTTGGGTGAACTTCTGAACCCGTGAACGGTCGGTTACTCAGGTCATGTTCTGGTCACTTGTTTGTTCTGGTCAGGACGTCATGAAGAATCTGGCTCAGTTTTTCCACCTTGAAGGGTTTGGTTACAACGCCGCGGAAACCGTAATCTCTAAAATTCCCCATGACTGGATCATTGGAATAGCCGCTGGCTATGATGGCCTTCACGTTAGGGTCAATTTCCTTTAGCAAATTAATCGTCTCCTTGCCTCCCCTCCCCCCGGGGATTGTCAGATCGAGAATTACGGCGTCGAATGGTTCACCGGCTTTCTTGGCTTTTCCGAATAACGATACGGCCTCATCACCGTCAGAGGCCAACGCCACCTCATATCCCAACCGGTTAAACACCTGGAATCCAAGATTTCTGATTGGCTCCTCATCGTCCATGATCATAATCTTGCCATGTCCCTTGATGGGTTCACCCTCCATTGCCTTTGCTTCAGCCATTTCCCTTTCAGAGGCAGCGAGATAGATGTAAAACACGGTTCCAGTACCCAATTCTGAATCCACCGTGATATGCCCGCCATGTTTCTTGATAATGGAAAGGGCCGTGGCCAGCCCTAGACCGGTCCCCTTGTCTTTGGTTGAGAAGTATGGGTCAAATATCTTTGGGAGGTGCTTTTCCGGTATGCCCGCCCCTTGATCCCTGATAGACACTTGTATGTATTTTCCAGACAAGAGGGGCAAGACATCTTTTGCTTCTACCACTCTATTGTCCATCTCAATCTTGATAACCCCTCCTTCCGGCATGGCCTGGTCTGCATTAATGATCAGGTTTTGGGTAACCTGACTAATCTGCCCCACATCGATCTCTGCCGGCCAAATGCCTTCCGATATGGCAAAATCGCATCTGACGTTTGACCCTTTTGTCGCGAACCTGGCTGACTCCCCGATTACCTCGGGCAGAGATGCGGTCTCCCTGACAGGGGCACCTCCTTTCGCGAATGTCAATAGTTGTTGGGTGAGATTCTTGGCCCTAAAGGATGCCTTTTCGGCCTCCTCCAAGACCTCATGGGTCTCAGAGTCCCGGTCCTTACCCATTTTGGCATAGGATAGATTGCCCATGATAGTTGTCAGGATATTGTTGAAGTCATGGGCGATGCCGCCTGCGAGAATTCCCAAGGATTCAAACTTTTCCAACTTAAGATGTTCTTCGTGCAATTTCTGTCTGTCAGTTACATCTACCGCAAAAACAGCTACTTGAATTACCTTTCCCTGACCATCTAACAGCGGATAACAATGGCTATCCAAAATCCGACCGTTATCGTCAATGTCGACCCGTACGGCCTTACCGGTTTGGATAACTTTATCAATTGCCTCTTTTCTCGGTTTGGCAGCACCAGGTGGAAACTGATCAAAAAGATTTCTTCCTTCAAGTTCATCTACAGTTAGGCCAAGTCTCCGGGCAGCCACTTCGTTCGAGGCGAGAACAGTCCCTTCTGTATCTATGAGTGTAACTATTTCAGTAATGGCATCCAAAAGAGTGCGTGCTCGCTCCTCGCTCTCCCGCAACGCCTCTTGGGTCTGCACGCTCTCAACAATTCGTCCCAGCTGCTCAGCAATAGCATTAATCAGACTTCTTTCTTCTTTGAGGAAAGGTCCTTCATCTTCTTCTGGCTTTTCTTCCAGATAACAGACTTCTAAAGACCCAGCTAGTTCGCCAAGAACGAATATGCCGTTTGTTTGTTTCCAGTTAGTTTCTTTGAAGTTTTCCGTTTTGTACTCTTTTCCATTCAGTAAAATGCGGGAGCAAGTGACTTTAGGATACTGCAAGGAGGGGGGAATGATATCGACTACACCTTGAAAGATTTCATCTAATGAGATATCAGGCTTCTCAACAAGACCAGAAATGCTATAAAGGCAGTTCAATTCCTTCACTCTCTCTCCAAGATCTTGTGTTTTCTGCTGCAGCGCCTCCTTGGCCTGCTTACTCTCGGTGATGTCAATGATGGTTATTAGATCCGCAGTTTTTCCCGCAAAGCTTATTGTCTTTGAATATTGATCAATCCATCTAACTTCCCGGGATTTTGTTAACATACGGTATGAATAATGAGTGACCACATCCTTGGCTCCTTCTTGCTTCTTTTGAGCCTGCTCCATCACAAACCCTAGATCGTCTGGGTGAAATAGCTTTCCAAATTCATTTGGTTTCCAGTCAAGGACTTCCTCAATTGAGTATTCAGTGATCCCAGAGGCAGTTTTGTTCACATATTTAACAAAACCGTCCTGGATGATAATGATACCCAAGAGGTTTTGTTCAGTAAGTAAACGGAACTTTTCCTCGCTCTCACGAAGGGCATCCTCGGCCTTCAACCGGTCTGTGATGTCATTTACCATCAGGAGTAACCCCCCGGAAGAGAAAGGAACAAGATAAGAATCAAGTTTAACACCTTTTCCAAAAGTTGATTCAACTACCAAATCGTGGCGTTTGATGGACTGGTCTTCGACAGCACGCTTGGCCTTATCAAGAAACCCGGACTGCTTCCACGATTCAATGCTGTTATAGTTTTGTTGAAGGACCTGCTCTCTCGTGGTGCCAATAATCTTTGCTATTGAATCATTTGCTTCCAGACATTGCCCCGATGCATCATAAATTGATATGCCAACCGGCGACTCAGAAATGATATTTCGATAGATCTCCTGGCCCTCCTGGAGTTCCTGTTGAGCACGACGCAATTCTTCGTTCTGCATCTTCAGCTCAATTTGGTGAATTTGCAGTTCCTCGATCAGATTCTTGATATCTCTGGGAGGTATTTTCCTGATATCCGAGGAAGTCTTATTGAGAAATCCTTCCGCTTGGCTTCGAAGGGCCGTAGACTTTCTTGATTCAGGTCTCTTTTTCATTGATCTCACCTTATGTGAATCCACAAAAAAAAGAAAAAGCCCGCACCAGAACAGACGGATGTGTCCTGATGGGGCTTTTTTCTTTGGTTTGAATCCATATTCCCTCCTCAGTCGAAGGGATGAGTTGCATCAAGAAATATAAGACCTTTATTTAGGCCCGAAAATCCGGTCCTCCCTCCGGGCCGTAGGCCCTATGGGCCGGAGGCGGGGCCTGTCCAAGATCTCGCTTTGCGGGGGTCAGAGAAAACGGCTCTGCCGGTAGTTTTTCTTCTTTACCCTTACCCCAGTACTCCAGTACTCCGTCACTCCAACAACGCAGGGATCAGAAGGTTGGTTATTGATCCCATCCAGTCTACTGAACCCGTTCCTTTAAGGCCTTGCTCGGGGTAAATTTGACAGACTTGGAAGCCGGTATCTGCATCTTTTCCCCTGTACTCGGATTTCGTCCTTCCCGGGCAGATCGCTGAACCACTTTGAACCCCCCAAACCCGATTAGAGAGATTGGATCCCCTTTTTCCAGGGTAAAGGAAATACCTTCCAAGACCGTGTTAAGTGCCTCTCCTGCCTCCTTTTTTGTAATAGCTGCCCTCTCGGAAACCAATGTCACCAGATCTTCCTTTTTCATTTCCCTCCTCCTCCTTCTATTAATAGTTCACTGAAAAAAAGCAAAAAGAGACGAATGCCTCTTTGATCGGACCCCGATGTTGCAAAAAATTTTCTCAAATCTCTGAAACAGCTATTATACAAGGGCAAAAGTTGACTATTGATGCAATTTCAGAGCTTTTCAAAAAATGAATTCGTCAAATCATTAATTTTGCAGTTTCAAACTGGGGTAACAGGTCGTTTTCAAGAAAGCACCAAATTTTCTTGTAACGTCGGGGCAGACACAACTGGATAACCCCGCGTGAAGGGGCGATCCACCGTCTCTCCATAGAAAATTTTTCCCTTACAGAAAGCTGATCTAAACTACGGTAACATTTACTGCAGAAGGGCCCTTTTGCCCCTGCTCGACGTCAAAAGTCACCTTGTCGCCTTCATTCAGAGTCTTGAAACCGGTCCCACCTATTCCTGAATGGTGAACAAATACATCAGGACCGTCCTCTTGCTCGATAAAACCATACCCTTTTCTTTCGTTAAACCACTTTACAGTTCCCTCTGCCACAGCACCAATCTCCTTTCAAAAACATTCAATTGCGGTCTTAAGGCCTCAAAGCCCCACATGTCAAAAATCAATGATTTGTGAGTGCGACCGACCAGTGAACCGCCAAAAGCTGAATATTCAGCCCCTATCTCGTCGTAGAGCTTAGGAGAGTGTCCTTAAGAATGTCAAGGAAAAAGGCACAATAGGCGTGAAAATCTATAAAAAGGGCTGGAGCCCACGTTCATGATTGACTATTGACTATTGACTATTGACGATTGAAAAACCAGAAAGACACAAACGCACAACCTGCAACCTGAAACTTGAAACCTAAAACCCTCTGGATTGACTATTGATTATTGACGATTGATGATTGAAAAACAAGAAAGACACAAACCTGAAACCTGGAACCTGAAACTTGGAACCTGAAACTTAACGGCCAATGACCCCAGTGAAATAGTCCCTGGAAGGGGGGAATTTCACGGGGGCAGGCAAATAACTAATCACCAGCAACGGCTATCTTGATTTCCAGGATTCCGTTTTTGTAAGTCCACGTCATGTCCTCGCTTTTCCCCTGCTTGGACAGAAGTACCTCTTTTTCGTATTTTCTGTTCTGTCCCTCGGCGGCAATCGTAAGGATATCCCCATTTATTTCAAGGGTAATGTCCTTTTTCTGGATGCCCGGCATCTCCGCAACAATGTGGATCCCCTTATCCTCGTCGAACACATCAACAATGGGTTCCCGCACTTCTTCCACCACCGGACCCTTGGGTGTTCTCTTGATGTTCCCAAAGGGCTGGACCGTAGGTTTCCCATCCGCCAGGGTGCGGACCCTGACACCATAGACCCCCTTCAAATCCTTGAGGCCCTTGATCTTGTCGAGACCACTAAAATCGATCTCACCTGACTTGGATAGCTCTTCGCCTTTTTCAGCAAGCTTGGTGGCGGAATCGATCAGGCCTCCCAGTCCTTTGAAAAGACCCCCAAGACCAATATCAAAACTTGCGGTACCCTTTTTTTCTTCATTGCCTCTTTTCCCATTCATTTCCTTTCCCTCCTTGGTAGGGCCTATGCCCTCTGATGATGTTGTTTTGGTTATTTCCCAACGACCGTCATTTTCCGTGCATTCGAGGTTGTTTGCCTCCAAAATTGCCTTGAGTCCCTTGACCAGACCATATCCTGCCAGACTCGAGAAGACTGGAATCGAACTTACTATGGATGTGGATACATTGAGCGAAGCCGACGCAATGGTACCTAACCCGGCGAGAATACCCGCGGGGGTTAGCTCCTTGACCATGCCGTCTCGAATGG
>JADHXI010000203.1 GCA_016783065.1 Desulfobacteraceae bacterium
GGCACGCTGAGGCCCCCTGTTAGAGGGCATGAGGTAAAAAAAGACATCTCCATGCTCATGCGTCTCACCAAGGGTAACTATTTGGCCTTGAGTAAAGGCCAGGAGTAGTTTTCAAAGAGCTAAAATGTTACGACACATTAAAATAAAGGTAGGCGTTCACGGGTTCAAAGGTTCAGAGGTTCAAGGTTCCATTCTCGTCCCTGGACTCCATTTAGAATGCGTATTTACGAGAAAAGCGTCATCTTCGTCAGGCCTAATCCAAAATTTGGAGCCAAATTGGCAATTACTTGGGAAAATGAGCATTTTAACGAGGACTTCTGGCCTTCAATGCCTTCTTTGTCCTTAACCCTGAACGTTGAACCCTGAACCTGTGAACGGTTACAAATAAAGGAGTTAATTCATGAGCCGTGAAAGTGCCATAACCCGGGCAGAACATTTCTTTGACAATGGATCATTCTTCGAATTACTTGCCGGAAGAATTGCCCACCCAACCGGAAGCCAGAACAAGGATGTGAAAATAGAGATGAGGACCTATCTGACTGAAGAGATAATGCCTTATTTAGAAAATTTAGATTTCAGCTGCCGCATTGTTGAAAATCCTGTGGAACGCTGTGCCCCATTTTTGATTGGTCGGCGTATTGAGGATGAGCGATTGCCAACTATTCTTACATACGGTCATGGCGACACTGTCCCGGGGATGGAGGAGAACTGGCGGCAGGGTTTTTCCCCCTGGAAGCTAGCCAAGGATGGCGACCGCTGGTACGGACGGGGAACGGCCGACAACAAGGGCCAGCACACGATCAATCTGGCTGCCCTGGGCTGCCTACTTGAGGAACAGGGCAATCTTGGTTTCAACGTTAATGTTCTTGTGGAAATGGGAGAAGAGTTGGGGTCACCAGGAGTGCATGAAATTTGCAGTCAGGAAAAGAATTCCCTGAAAGCCGATGTCCTCATTGCCTCAGACGGTCCCCGCATCGATCCAGACACTCCTACCATTTTCGGCGGCAGCCGGGGCATTTTCGGTTTTGATCTCAGCCTCATTCTTCGGGAGGGTGAACATCACTCGGGGAACTGGGGTGGACTTTTAGCCAACCCTGGAATCATACTGTCCCATGCCATCGCTTCCATGGTTGACTCACAAGGAAGAATCCTAATCCCTGATCTCCGTCCGGAGAATATTCCCGGTGGTATAAGACAAGCCCTGGCAAAGTTAAAAATCACCGGTAAGGATGGGCCTGAGATAGATACCGGATGGGGCGAACCTGATTTAAGCCTTGCTGAGAAAGTATATGGCTGGAACACTTTTGAAATCCTTGCCTTTGAATGCGGCAACCCAGCCGCCCCGGTAAATGCCATTCCGGCCCGGGCGTGGGCTCGATGTCATGTTCGATTCGTTGCTGACACCGATCCTGATGTTTTCATTCCTGCAGTCAGAGAACATCTCGATGCAAAGGGATTTTCCATGGTCGATATCACCCCTGTACCTAACAATTACGGTCAGGCAACCCGCATGGATCCGGAGAATCCCTGGGTAAAGTTCACTACTGCCTCTTTTGAAAAGACTCTTGATAAAAAAGTTGCCTTTTTGCCAAATTTGGGGGGAACCCTGCCCAACGATGCATTCAGTCATATTCTTGGCATGCCTACGATCTGGGTGCCCCATTCATACGGCGCCTGCTCCCAGCATGCTCCCAATGAACATATCATAGGCACCATAGCCAGACAAGGGCTTCAGCTAATGACCGGGTTGTTTTGGGATTTAGCTGAAAGTAAAGGGATGCCAATTGAATATTGAAGTTCAGGAGTTTGAAGAAAAGGCCAACGTAGTGGGCTTAATTCGAAATTCAGAAAAAATTGCCGGAACGGGCAAAAGAATAGCGCTGAGAGATAAGTCAAAAACACAGACAACAACGTATTTTTTCTTGACACCTGAGCTCCTTTTTCACTATGGTTTTGTATGCATCCGTTCGGCCTCAAAGAAATCCATGGCAGGGCTCCCTATAAAGCCTGCCACAAACTTGTTTGCCGGGGCGTAGTATAGCTCCAAGGGACCATCTTTTCGATATCGAAAATGAGAAGGCGATACTCCTGTCCGCTCCCCTCAACGGATGACAAGACACACACCCGTGGGGAGCATTACCGGTTTGTTAAAGAAAAAAGCAACAGGGATTTATCAAATCCAAAACCACCAATTTAAGAGAGGGCATGGGTGTCTTTTTTTTGTTATGCCCTATGACATGGGTGTGTACTGGGTCGTTTCAAAATGGTTTATTGCGCCATAATCCTTAGAATCATAAGCTCCGTCTATATAAACCATTTTGAAACGACCACTAATCTTAGCTATATGAGGGCATAATCAAAAAAAAGACACCCATGCCCTTAAACTATTGGTACTATATTAACAAACCGGTAATGCTCCCCACCCGTGGCATGCATGCATAATACAGTGTTAGAGGTCGTTGTCATTGCCGATGACTTGACCGGAGCTGCGGACACAGGCGTTCAATTCTGTCCCTATTTCACAAACACGGTTTTGGTATCCTACCGTGAGCTCTCGCCAGATTCATTCGGGCTTTCCCCTCAGGTGGTATCAGTTTACACCAACAGCCGCTCCATTAATGCTGAATTGGCACGGGACCGGGTTGGGCATGTAGCGGGCCAACTCTCGGCATTTCAGCCAGGGCACATGTATAAAAAAGTTGACTCCTGTCTGCGTGGCAACCTGGGTGCTGAAGTGGACGCTATCCTCGATGAAGTAGGATTTGAGTGTAGCTTTATTGCCCCGGCTTTTCCAGACATGGGCAGGACCACCATCCATGACATTCATCAAGTTGATGGGACCCCGGTTTCCGAGACCGAGCTTTCCAAGGACCCGGTCACCCCTGTGACTGAATCCCGACTATCTCGTATCGTAGGTGGACAGAGCCGATATAAAGTTGGGCATGTGGATGTGAGCGTTCTTGACAGCGGTGATGAGGTTCTTTTAAAGGAAATTGAGCGTCTTGTCCAATCAGGGGCAAGACATCTGGTCTTTGACGCCGCAGACAATGCCCACCTGAACAAGATTGCTCGCATTGCCATTGCCTCTGGAAAAAAGATCCTGTTAGTAGGGTCTGCGGGTCTGGCCGAAAGCCTCGGGAAACTTTTCCCCAAGAGGTCCTTAAAAGTTAAAGATGAGATGACTGTTTTTCCCAATGGCCACTACTTAATGGTTTGTGGTACGACCTCTGAGCGTACGAGGCTTCAGATTTTAGCCTTGCTCGAGGCTCATCCCTATGAGGTAATCTCCCTTTGGCCCGGCCTTCTGGCCGATGAAACCCAGCGAGAGATACTCCTTTCGAAAGCCCACTTGGCACATCGTATCTTATCTGAAAAGGACGTAGTCATAAGGATTGAGGAGCCAGAACCTCAGGGTGCAGAGAAACGTAGCAACTCATCGTCTTGGACTGCTGAGCAGATTGTGAATGGATTGGGCTTATTGGTTGCATGGGTTTTAAAGCAGACAAAGCCGGCGAGCCTTTTCCTGTCAGGAGGGGACACAGCCAACGCGGTGTTGAAAGCCATCGGAGCCAAAGGAATTCGACTGCTCAAAGAGGTTGTCCCTGGCATGGTGCAGGGCACGATCATCGGAGGACTCATGGACGGTCTCTCCCTTGTCACAAAAGCGGGGGCCTTTGGCGAAAAGGATGCACTGGTTGCTCTCCATGAATATTGCAGGAACAAGATAAAGGAGAATCCAAATGACCTTTGATAAGCGGCCGATCCTTGGGATTTCCGTGGGTGACCCGGGGGGTATTGGACCGGAAATAACAGCCAGGGCCCTGGAACGAGATGATATCTATGAGATCTGTCGCCCCCTTGTGGTGGCAGATGCCGGTGTTGTGGAGGATGCGCTCCGGTTTACAGGGTTGACCCTGAACCTCAACAAGATTCATAGACCTGAAGGGGGTCTCTTTAAGCATGGCACCATGGATATCCTCGATATGGCCAATATGGACATTCGGCGTCTGAGATACAAAGAAGTGATGCCGGAACAGGGACAGGCATCCTTCGAATATGTGATCAGGGTCATAGAACTGGCGCTCAAAGGAGAGATCGATGGCACGGTGACGGGCCCCATTAACAAGGCGGCCATCAACGCTGCCGGACATCATTTTGCTGGACATACGGAAATCTACGCCAAACTGACCAACACCAAGGAATATGCCATGATGCTTGTACACGGTGATTTTCGCCTGGTCCATGTATCCACACACGTCAGCCTGAGAGAGGCTTGTGACAGGGTCAGAAAAGACCGGATAATCAAGGTCATCGATTTGACCTATAATGCCCTTAAGAAGCTTGACATTTCGGCGCCCAGGATCGCCGTTGCAGGCCTCAACCCCCACTGCGGGGAAGGGGGCATGTTCGGTCGCGAGGATCTGGATGAAATCCTCCCTGCTGTGAAACATGTGAGGAGATCGGGAAAAGATGTTGAGGGCCCCATTCCGGCAGACACGGTGTTCCCCAAAATGAAGGGGGACATGTATGATGCGGTGGTTGTCATGTATCACGATCAGGGGCACATTCCCATCAAGTTACTCGGTTTTCGATATGATCAGAAAACCGGGGCCTGGGGTGCCATGTCTGGGGTTAATGTCACCCTTGGGCTTCCCATCGTCAGAACTTCCGTTGACCATGGGACAGCATTTGGCAAGGCAGGGGAGGGGAGGGCGAATCCGCAGTCGATGATTGAGGCTATACGACTGGCAGCCCTTCTTTCAAAGAATCCCTAGACGGTATTTCTAAAAGCTTGTGCTCTCCGTCACCTTCTATCCCGGATACACTGCAAGATCCTGATACTGCCCTTTATTCTCCTGGCGCCTCATCCTGAGGAACCGCGGCGACATCTTGTACTGCTTGCGGCAGCTCTCTATGGTCTCGCCGATCACCTCGATCTTGCTCAGGTCACCCTCGCCAATCCCCGAATCCCAGAGGTAGTTGAGGTAGCGGATCTCATCGAAGTCCGTACCCATGACCTCGGTGCCGACGCGGTCTACGGCAAGATAATCCCTGCCCGCGAGCGCCAAACGGTGGTCTACGGGATCGCCATTCAGTGGCCCGTCGCCCTCCATTCCCTCGAAGCCGTCGAGGACCGCAAGGTCTATGTGCAGGTGCTGCATAACGGTAAAGAGGTTGTAGTCAAGGACTCTGTTACCCGCCTGGCTCGGGTGCATGCGAACCTTATCCATGATCATGATTGCCCCCATTATCACGTTCTTTGCGGTAAGGGTGACGCCTACCTGAAGATGGCTCTTGATCCTCGTGACCGAGATGATATAGTTATCGGGGTCCAGCATGGTCTGTGCGAGCCTCACCGGGTGGGGCTTCATGTCTGGGTGTATCACGTATACCACCTTGAAGGAATCGGGATCGTTCAGGTCTATGAGCTCCAGACCATACTCCTTGGCCAACTCATAGTAGCCATACTCCCGAAAGCCCCTCGGGGTGGTGCCCTCGGTTGCGCCCTCTGCCACCGCGATGTCCTTCTCGCCCCGATCCTTGAGAAACTCCACGACCGCCCGCGCTGCGTCAGGGTGGGTGGCGCTGAGGGGCCTGTAGGTGGACACGAAGTTGACTTTGATGACAGGGCGTTGACCTTTCAGGTCTATATCATCGGCGACAAGTTCCAGGGCCTGGCGAATGTTTGCCTTGCGGTCGTCGCCTTTGACCAGTGCTACTTTTACCATGTGCTCTCCCTCCGTGGCGGCTAAG
>JADHXI010000204.1 GCA_016783065.1 Desulfobacteraceae bacterium
GGCGCAGAGTTTGGGAAAAATAGCCATTCTCGGACAGCCTCCCAGAACCTCTAGCGGAATCCCGATTGCCTGAGACGACTCGATGTGCGTCGGGATTTGTGGCATGGTAACTCGCAGTGAGAACTCGCCAAACTGCCCCAAGAGAAAAGTATGACGTGGTAATTGTGGGTTCTGGACCGGCCGGCGCTTCAACTGCCATGGCCCTGAGCGGGCACGGACTGGAGACGCTTGTCTTGGAGAAACACAAACTGCCCAGACACAAAATGTGCGGCGGGATACTGTTTCCGAGTGCACTTAAACTCATCTCAGAGAACTTCGGTGATATCCCTCAAGGAGTGTGTAGCAAGCCTTCGAGAGTAAAAGGGACACGTTCATATATGACAATGGAAGGCCCCTTTATTGAAATGGCTTTCGGCAAAGGGAGCCACGGAGATGACGGGATCAGTGCAAAACGCGCCGATCTAGATAACTGGCTGTGCAGCAGAAGTGACGCCACTGTGGTTGATGGATGCAGTTTCAGGGGGTATAGCGGGCGGGGAGATGAGATCCTCCTGAGGTTGACCAGGGACGGTAAAGAATTCGAAGTAAGAACAGGCTATCTTGTGGGAGCGGACGGTTCTCTATCGCGGGTCAGGAGGAGCCTGTTCCCGGGTTTTGATAAGGGGCTCGGGTTGTTTTCAAATTATGAAGAGTGGTATGTTGGAAGGATTGATCTGGAACCGGAATGGTTACATGCCTTTTATGATGAAAGGCTGACCGGTTGTTTTGCAGGCGTTTTTCAGAAAGACGGAAAGATCATAGTCACCAATGGTTCCAGATTGAACGAGCCTGTCAGCGTATATTTTCAATCATTCCTCGCGTATCTCAAAGAAAGCCATGCCCTTGTCATTGAGGAGACGGTTTCAAAAGATGTGTGCGTGGTTCATGATATGCCGGCCACTGATAATTTCTTGACCGGGAAGTCAAATGTCCTCCTGGTGGGTGAGGCGGGGGGATTCAATCGTGCAGCAGAGGGGATCACTTCTGCCCTCATAACAGGAAAGGCTGCCGGAGAATCGATCCTCAAGAGCATTCATTCAGGCGAAAATGCCTCTGAGATCTACCAGGAGTCTGTGAAAAAAGAAATGGAAAGATGTAAGAAGGTATATGATATCCTGGAGGAGAAGTTTGGAGTCAATCCTTTTACGAGATGATCGCATGATTTCAGAAATCCAAGTGAGACCGGGGAGAGTGTAAATGAATTTTGAACTGAGCAATGAGCAACAGGACATCGTCAGCGCTGCGAGGAAGTTTGCCGAAGGGGAATTTCAAGACAGGGCGGAAGAATTTGACCGGAATGAGTCATTTGATGAGGCAATTTTTAAGAAGGCTGCGGATTTGGGGTTCGTGGGGGTCTTCATCAAGGAGAAATACGGAGGGGTCGGCATGGGGATTTTCGATGCCAACCTCATAATGGAAGAATTCAACGTTGTTGACCCGGGGATTGCCATTACCATTGCCACCTCTGCCTTTGGTGCGGAAGTCATACAAGAGTTCGGCACCGAGGAACAGAAAAACAGGTATCTGCCGCCGCTGGTAACCGGTGAAGCCATCATGGGTACGGCACTGACCGAGTCGGATGCCGGGTCTGATCTGGCCGCAGCCCGCACCTCTGCCGTGAAGGAGGGGGATGAGTGGGTCATCAATGGTTCAAAGATCTTTATCTCAAACGGAATCAGGGCCAACTATCTTCTTTGTTTTGTCCGGACAGACCCGGACAACAATGACAGGCACAGGCGGCACAGCATGGTTATGGTGGAGACCGACAGGTCCGGATTTAAAGCAAATCCCTTGAAAGGCAAGCTGGGAATCCGGGCATCGGAAACTGCCGAACTCTCTTTCGATGACGTGAGGGTGCCATGCAGTAATCTTGTCGGAGAATTAGGGAACGGTTTTGCTCAGGCCACCTATCTCTTTAACTATAATAGAATCGGTGCGGCAGCCCAGGCAGTAGGGATAGCCCGTGCAGCCTTGGAGGAGAGTATCAAGTATGTCAAGCAGAGGATCGTATTCGGGGCACCCCTTGCCTCCTTTCAAGCAACGCAGTTCAAGATCGCCGATATGTTTACCTGGATCCAGGCGGGTAGAAATCTATACTACGAGGCGGCCTGGAAGATCGATCAGGGAATTATTGACCATAAGCTCATCGCGGCCGCCAAGTCATTTTGCGGCCAGATGGCGGTGAAATGTGCGGACATGGCACTTCAGATGCACGGGGGCTATGGTTACTACTCGGAGTACAAGGTCCAGCGGCTTTACAGGGACGCCAAGATAACAGAGATTTACGAAGGCACGACAGAGATAGAAAAGATCATAATGGCAAGGGCCCTTCTGAGCTAGAAAGGTTTCCCTTCCTATCGGATGTGATTTAGTACCTATTTGTTCAAATCACATCATGTTTGCGCATGATTTATGCCATAGCAGATTGAATATTTTGAGAAATTTTTTAAATGTTTGAAAGACCTGTCAAAAAAATGACGGAGCGAAGCGACTTCCATAAATATTCAATTGTCAATATTCAATAGTCAATTCCGGCTTTGCCGGGTTAGGCTTCGTCAAACGCCGGGTATCTTAGTACCTTACAAAAAAAATTGTGCGCAAATTGGCCACGAATTTTCCTCAAAGAGAAGTCTCATTGGAGACCGATTGACGGTTGAAAATTGAGCTAAAAAGAATTTCTATTTAGGGCCAAACAAACCGGGTTGATTTTTTTAGGCAATATTCAATATTCAATAGTCAATATTCAATTTCCGGTTTATCCGGGTTAAGGGTATGGAACAATATCTCGTCATAAATAATCTGGAGATCGTGTTTAATGATGTCATTTTAGTCCTAAAAGGGATCTCCCTGGAGGTGCCGGAAGGAGGCGTGGTGGCGCTCCTGGGCGCAAACGGGGCAGGCAAGACAACGACCTTGAAGGCCGTGTCCGGTCTTCTTGATTATGAAAATGGGGAAATTACCGACGGCAGCATAGAGTTTAGGGGCCGCAAAATCAGCGGAAAGAGCCCTGAAGAGATTGTGGCTTTGGGCATCTCACATGTGCCGGAAGGGAGGCACATCTTTACCGACTTGACCGTGTCTGAGAATATCCTGGCGGGCGCTCACACGCGCAAAGATAGGGCGGGGATCAAAGCGGATCATACCAAGGTGGTGGAGTACTTCCCGATCCTGGGGAAGAGATCGAACCAGAGGGCCCTGTTTTTGAGTGGTGGCGAGCAGCAGATGTTGTCCGTTGCGCGGGCCGTGATGTCCAGGCCCAAGATCATGATGCTTGATGAGCCATCGCTGGGGCTTGCGCCTTTGGTTGTAAAGGAGATTTTCGCCATTCTCGAGGAGATCAATAACGATGAGAGTACGGCGCTTCTGATTGTGGAGCAAAATGCAAAGTTGGCCCTGGAACTGTCCCGTTATGGCTATATCATGGAAAATGGCAAGGTGGTGCTTGACGGCAAGAGCGAAAAATTGAAGGAGAACGAAGATGTAAGGGAATTCTATCTGGGGATCACCGAAGAATCTAAGAGAAAGCGCTATTCCGAAGTAAAGCATTATAAGCGAAGGAAGAGGTGGCTCTCCTAAGGGCCTGAAGATGGAAAAAGCGACTCACGTGAAGATAAAAGACATATCTGTTTCCTTTGGCGGCATCGTAGCCCTGTCTGCGGTAAGCTTCAATGTCCATAAGGGCGAACTGGCGGCAATCATCGGGCCAAACGGCGCCGGAAAGACGACCCTTTTTAACTGTATTTTCGGGATCTATCCTCCCCAGAGCGGGGACATACTGGTTGAAGGCAAGAGCGTGAAAAATTTGAAACCGCACAAGATCGCCGAGGCCGGGATCGCCCGCACGTTTCAAAATATCGAGCTCTTTATGAACATGACCGTCATCGAAAACCTGATGCTGGGAAGACATATGCACATCGGGGCAGGTTTCATGTCCGGCGCTCTGTTTTATGGCAGGGCATGCAGGGAGGAGATCTCCAATCGTGAAAAAGTGGAAGAGATCATTGAGTTTCTGGAAATAGAAAAAGTCCGCAAGATGAGGGTGAGCAGCCTCCCTTATGGAATTCAAAAACGTATTGAACTGGGACGCGCCCTGGCAATGGGCCCCAGAGTGCTCCTTCTTGATGAACCCACTGCCGGGATGAACGTTGAAGAAACAGAGGATATGGCCCGCTTCATCATCGATATCAAGGAAGAGATGGATCTTACCATCATGATGGTGGAGCACGATATGGGCGTTGTGATGGATCTCGCTGAAAAGATAATGGTCCTGGATTTTGGCCTAAAGATCGCAGAGGGACCACCTGAAGAAATCGCAAAAAATCCCAAGGTGATAAGGGCCTACCTGGGTGAGGAAGAGGCATGAGACCCGATACCTTGCCGAAGCTGTTCCTGGAAAATGTGAAACGGTTTCGAGATCACGTGGCCTTAAGGGAAAAAGCCCTTGGCATATGGAGAAGGATTACCTGGCTGGACTATCATAACCATGTAAAACACTTCTGCCATGGCCTTCTGGAATTGGGACTGAATCGGGGGGATAATGTCTCCATTCTGGGAGATAACTGCCCCGAGTGGCTCTATGCCGACCTTGCCATCCAATTTGCATCGGCCATAACCGTGGGAATTTATCAGACCGACACGGCTCCTCAGGTCCACTATATCCTGGATAATTCGGATTCCAGTTACATCGTGGTGCGGGATCAGGAGCAGACGGATAAGGTCCTGGAGGTGAAATCGGATCTGCCTCTTCTCAGAAAGATCATTGTTATCGACATGAAGGGCCTGAGACACTACAAAGACCCCATGATCATGAGCTTTGAAGCGGTAGAAAAGCTGGGTGAAAGGGCGGCTCATGAAAAACCGGACTTCTTTGATACATTGGCATCTAAAACCTTGCCTGAAGATATTGCCCTCATCGTCTATACTTCGGGCACAACGGGCCCCCCAAAAGGGGCAATGCTCTCCCACTTGAACATCCTGACCATGACCGATGCCATGTTCTCTAAAGAACCTTTCTACGTGAACGACTCTCTGGTATCGTCATTACCCCTCTGCCACGTGGCAGAACGCATGTTTTCCCTCTTCTTTCAAATGAATTCAGGGCATGCCATAAACTTTGCAGAGGGCATCGATACACTCCAGGAAGACCTCGCTGAGATTTCACCCACGGCCTTCTTGAATGTACCCAGGATCTGGGAGAAGATGCACTCAAATATCATCATAAAGATGCAGGATGCCTTCCCGTTAAAGCGGTGGATCTTCAACCGGTCCATCCCCATAGGAGAGAAGGTGGCCGAATTCCGATGGGAAGGAAAAGCCGTCCCGATCCATTGGAACATATTATACGCTTTGGCCTACCTTGCCATGTTCAGGCACCTGAGGAAAAAGCTGGGCCTCTTGCGAGGCAGGCTGTTTTACAGCGGTGCCGCGCCCCTTTCACCGGATGTTATCAAGTTTTTTCATTCCATCGGAATCTGGATCAAGGAGTCTTACGGGATGACAGAGATGAGTGGCATGGTTTCCGTACAGTTGGAAAATGATATCAAACCGGGGAATGTTGGAAAGGTCTTTGAGGAGATCCAATGCAAGATTGCCCCGGATGGGGAGATCATTTTGAAGGGGGATTCCGTATTCAGCGGCTATTATCAAAATCCTCGGGCCACTGCTGAGGCAGTTCGTGATGGAT
>JADHXI010000047.1 GCA_016783065.1 Desulfobacteraceae bacterium
AGGACACACCAGATTACCGACATTCTCTATGATAATCAGGTCGAACTCACCCAGGCCCATGCTGTTCAGGCCTTTTTCAACCATAGAGGCATCGAGGTGGCAGAACCCACCGGTTCTCAACTGAACGGTGGCAGCGCCTTGGGCCGCCACCTTTTCGGCATCTACCATCGAGTCAATGTCAGCCTCGATAACTCCTATTCGGAGTTCGTTTTTTAGACCCTCAAGGGTCTTGAGAATAAGGCTCGTTTTCCCGGCTCCGGGTGATGACATGAGATTTATTAGAAATGTCTTTTCTTTGGAGAGCCTGTCCCTTAAGCTTTTGGCTACAGCATCATTGTCAGACATGATGTCTTCCTTGACTTCAATGAGCCTCACCTCTTCCATTAGATTACCTCCATATCCTTTATATAGTATTCCCTACCTGACATGAGCGTGCACTTCTTATGAGCGCACTCCGGGCATTGGATATCCTTGATCTCCTTGATGTTGATTTCGAAAGAATGCTCGCAGTCATCGCATTTCATGACAACAGGGGTTTTTTCAATCTTGAGTTTCGCATTTTTCGCGATGGTGTCCTTGCTTAAATGATCAAAATATTTTTGGATCCATTCGTCTTCAAGATCACTGAGTTCGCCTATTTTCAGTTGAATGGATATTACCTTGTTTACACCATTTGCCTGTGCATGTCTGAGAACAATGTCGAGGATTCTCTGTGTCACCTGAAGTTCATGCATATATAGTCCCTAACCCGGACAAGTCGGTAGAAGTGCAACGGAGATCCCGTCTTCAGTGAAACTGCTGCGGGCAACTGAAAATGTCTCTCGCAAAGCGCCCCAGTACCATCTTCCGGAGCTACGGGGTAAACAAAGCTCGCAAAGAAAAACAATGAAAACATTTCTTGTGCTTCTTGTCTGCCTCTGGCAGATTTGCACAAAACTCAAGATGTTCAGGCCAGTTGCTTACCGGCTCCCGGTCCCGGGGAAACCCCGTAGATCTCTTCGATGCGCAGAATAATTGCGCCTTTGGATTTAAGCGGGAATCCGATCTTGTTCCCCAAATCCTCGATCCATCGGGCCGTGTCTTCATATCTCTGGCCTGTGACTTCAATGGTGACGGTGCCTTTCAGCTGGTATCCCTCTTGTTTTTCCCAAAACGTCACCGCCACCTTGGGATTGGCTTTCATGTTGGCCAGTGTTTTGTTGAAGAACTGGTCGGAAAAAAGGAGTGTCTCATCATCAATGATTTTTTTAGACCCGACTGGAACAGAATTGGGTGTGCCGTCTACGGTTGCGGTTGATAATATAACGGCGGGTACTTTTTTGAATAGATCTTTCATACGTTCTGTCATTTGAGCCATAGCTGTTTCCTCCTTTGAGATTACCTTTGCCGGCCACCCGGCGTTTTTGTTCAGCCACTAATTAGGCCCGGCTTGCCTTTATGGCCTCCACCAGGGCTTTTCCATCTTTTGGGGGTTCGGGGAAATCGGGTTTATTTGCCATTATAATCGCTTCTGATGGACAGCCGGTTGCGCATACTGCACACCCAAAACACCTGTCAAGATCAACTTGGGGCACATCATCCTCTCCCAGGGTGAGCGCTTCAGGCGGGCATCGATCAATGCATGTTTCGCACGCAACGCAGAGGTCCGGATCAAAGCGTGGCTCAAAACCGGAGTTGAAAAACAAACCGGGTTGAGGTTTGGCGAGGGCGCGATTTACGGCACCGCAATGCCAGCGATCGCAGTTGCAGATGAAATCCATGTCTCCAGTCATGTCTTGCATGTTTTGACTCATATGAATAAGACCGGCCTCTTCTGCCTGATCCAGCACTTCCCTGGCTTCTTTTTTGGTAAGCTTCCGGCCTCCCAATCTTTCAATGGCGTATTGGGCTCCCTGGCCGAACTGCATACACACATCATTTGGCATCCCGTGGGTGTCTTCGTCACGCAGGACTGCCGCGTGACGACAGAAGCAGGTGGTAACGGCGATCGGATCGGATTTATCAATATAGGTCTGCACCTGATCATAGGTATGGACCTGATTGCCCGGCTCAATGGTACTATCCACGGTGATGACCCTGGTTGTCGGAAAAGTCATCGCTGTGACGTCGGTTTTTTCATCAAAGGCCTTTTCATAGCCGTGTATGAGTCTGGCAATCTTTTTGTCCCTCTCGGTGGTTTTTCCGGACATGAACTGAAATTCCAATATTCCGGGCATAAACCTCGCGCTCTGGTAAAACTGGGTCCCATCCATATTTGCGGCCATGCAAATGCCTTTGTTTGCCATCGCTTCAAGGATCTCTTTAATTTCTGCCTCATCTCTGCCCAATTCTTTTGCCATATCGTTGACGGTAAAAGGCCCCCTGGGCATGGCATTGTTGACTTCTGCCTCTTCTGGTGTGAACATCTCTTCCACCATCTCGTAGAACTCGGGTATATCCATACCCGCATACCCGCCCCCACGCTTTTTCATAACCTCTAACAACTCTTTGTACACTTCTTTGCTCATTTCTCTATCTCCTCTCTTAAAAAATTATTTGAATAGCATACAATAGTGATGCCTTCTTCAAAGTGAGACCTCAAAATAACCCGTCCAATTTTCCCCGCCGTTCCACCCCAGCCAACCAACATCCCGGTCCTGCGTTGCTCAGGAATGGCGTAAAGGTACTGTTTGCCCGGCACACGGCCGGTGACCCACCAGGATTTTCAGGAAAAGGTCCTGGGCACACAACACGCAGTCCGTCTTTTTCCATTGGTTCATTGTTTCCTCCTTCAGGTTTGATAATAACTGTCAGGAGATCGCGAATCTAAGACAATTCCCGCGGCGTTTTGCATGGTTTGAATGCGAACATTGAGAAGAAAAAATGTCCGGCTTTGGCAACGAACCTGGAGAACATTTACAGCAACGCCAGCAAGAGACGTCTCAGCACGATTCTCTCCTCCTTTGTAAAATCAACCAAAAGTTCTTTGTTCGCATCCCTTCGCTCCTCAACCAGCTTTTTCTTTAGTCGAGTTGCCTTTTTAGACGGATAGAGTCGAAACATGCGTTTGTCGCTCTTATTTTGCCTCCTGATGAGCCATTTGGAATCGATCATACGATCGAGGACGCCGGAGAGGGTCGCTTGGTCAATCACCAGCAGCTTCCCGATTTCACCGGCCGTCAACCCTTTCTCATGCCAAAGCAGTTCCAGGACCACATACTGAACGTTCGTTAGACCATACGGCAGCAGGCGCTTCTGAACCAGACCGTGACCCTTCTGATGGGCCTTGGATAACAGATACACATAGCATTCGAATTCAGAATATGATTCTTTAGGCATCATCTAATCCTTTCGTATACGAAATAATAGGAAATGAATAAAATGTCAATAGCAAAGGTACGAATGGCCTCAAGAGATGACTGTGGCATCCTTCATAATGGTTTGCCCGCGTCAAAGGAACATGTCCATGATTTTTCGTGGAAGAACCGGGGCGTCCCCGAGCCACTCGCATTGCGCCCTTAGGGCTTGAAAAACGGTTATCAAAAAGATAGGCTTGTCGCAAGGGTGCACTAACACAAAAGAGTTTCGGAATATCGGCCCGGGGAACATGGACTTTGGGGAGGTGTTGGTTTTGGGGTCCAATTATGGAAAACTCATCAAAGAGAACCTTTCGAGACTCTTTTCTCAATTGCCCGATGACCTGGAAGACCTGCTCGGGGGAGAAAGGCGAAATGATCATTTTTGTTTTCGTACCTTTGGTGAGGAGTGTTGTATCCGGTCTGACGGGATCACCTTGTCCAATAAACCAGTGGAGGACCCAAGGGGCCTCCTTGTATCCCTTTATGCCCTAAATGCCAACCCGGTGCCAATTCAGTTGGAGCCCCTCAAATCATTCAAGGATTTGCCCGGGAGCATGCCCTACCAGGGTGCCTTTAGGGTCAATAGTGAGCAGGTGCTTGTCCCTCATGTCCTCCTGATCCGGGGAAAACAGAACCGTATCAGAGAGGTCTTTGGTGGTCAGGGCGGCGACCAGGGAGCTGGCGGCGACTTTGGGTTTGTGCTCTATCCGCTTCCGAAAATAGCCCTCTGTTATATCTTTTTCCTCCCCGATGACGAGTTCCCGGCATCTGCCACTTGTCTTTTTTCGGCCAATGCCTTATCTTTCATGCCGCTTGACGGACTGGCAGACGTGGCAGAGTACACCTCAAGGGGAATACTTCGATTGATAGACGTCTGATCCTAAGATAAAAAGGAAAATCGGAAATTGAAAATCGAAAATTGATGAGGCCTGCTTCGCCCTTTGACAAACAGGCAATGATCGTATCTGCTTATCAACCCTATTTTGCTCCCTTTCCAGGCTTTTTTCAAAAGGCCCTGCGTTCAGACATCCTTGTTCTTATGGACTCGGTCCAGTTCCCCCAAGGCACCACCTGGTTGGCCAGAAACCGTTTCAAGAATGACCAGGGTACACTCTGGATGACCGTGCCCGTATGGAAAAAGGGGCTGGGACTTCAGAAAATCAATAAGGTCAGGATCTGCCATGAGGGCCGTTGGGCCATGAAACACCTGGCCAGCCTGAAAACCGCCTATGCCAAGGCTCCTTTTTTTGAGGATCACCTTCTATTTTTTGAACGGGTCTTTAGCGAGGGGGTCGAAAGGTTGGCGGATCTCAACATCAGAATTATTGGGTACCTTATGGCCCAACTTGGGATTTCTGCCAAAATATGTCTGCTCTCGGAACTGGACATCGATGCAAGGGAACCCCGCCTGTCCCTGGAGGTCTGTAAGAAACTGCGAGCCACTCATTTCCTGGCACAGGCAGGCGCCAAAAGATATCTAAACAAAGAGGCATTTCAAGGGCTTGGCATTGGGCTACAATTCTTCACCCCCAAGCCTCCCGTTTATCCCCAATTGTGGGGAGAGTTTGTTCCAAATCTTTCCGCGTTTGACCTCCTTTTCAACTGCGGACCTAAAGCGCAGGAAATTGTCGCGAAAGGATGAAGGTTGTTTGTCTTAAAAAACATGGGCCATCAAAAAGGACCCTTGTGGAAAGGGCTCATATCCCAGAGCATCACCAGGCCCCAGGACCTGCCGGAATCCTTTGAGATTGATGCCCCCGGGCTTGAGGACGTGGTTTCCCGTTATCCCATGCGGATCAACCCCTACTATCTGAGCCTGATTAAGGCCAGGGGAGACGCTATTTACAGACAGTGCATCCCTGAGCTCGATGAACTCGTTGACCAACGGGGGGTTGAAGACCCCCTGAACGAAGATGGGCACTCCCCGGTCCCCGGGCTGACACACAGGTATCCGGACAGGGTCCTTTTCCTCGTCTCCTCTCGCTGTCCGGTATATTGCAGATTCTGTAACAGAAAGAGAAAGGTTGGCAACGCCTCTATGGTTACCGAGGAATCGATCAGGGAAGGGATTTTATATATTAGAAGTCAAAAGGAGATAAGAGATGTCCTCCTTTCAGGCGGAGACCCCCTGCTGCTTGAGAACAAGGAATTGTTTCACATCTTGACCGAGGTCCGCTCTTTGCCCCATGTGGAGATTATTCGGATCGGTACGAGGGTCCCGTGTACATTGCCCCAAAGGGTGACACCGCAGCTTGCAGGGGTTTTGAGAAAATTTCATCCCCTTTACATCCTTACCCATTTTAATCATCCTGATGAGATTACGCCTGATGCCGCTCTTGCCTGCGGAAGACTTGCCAATGCAGGCATCCCATTGGGATCCCAAACCGTCCTTCTCAAAGGTGTCAATGATGATCCGTTGATCATAAAAAAACTGATGCAGAAATTGTTATCAATCCGGGTGCGGCCCTACTACCTCTTCCAGCCTGACCTTGCAAAGGCGACCGCCCACTTCTGGACTCCCCTCAGAAAAGGCCTTCAAATCATGGCCGGCATGCAGGGCCATACCTCAGGGCTTTGCATGCCCCATTTTGCAATCGATCTTCCCGGGGGCGGGGGTAAGGTCCCGCTTCTTCCGGAATATGTTAAAGATGCTGATGGCGACAGCCTCCTGATAAGAAACTATCTGGGAAGGGAACACCGCTACCCCCTCTATAGTGAGCCGGAATTGAATGAAAGCTGGCACAAGAAAGGAGAAGAGCTATGATCAGAATAGTCTGCCTGGGTGGTGCGGGGTCTGTGACCGGGTCCTGCTACCTCGTGGAAAACCCGCAGGGAAAAAAGATGCTTGTTGACTGCGGTCTTTTTCAGGGCGGGAGACAGATGGAGGAGCGCAACTGGGAAGCGTGGGGTTTTGATCCAAAGGAGGTAGAGACCCTTTTCCTGACCCACGCCCATATCGACCACAGCGGAAGGATCCCAAAACTGGTAAAGGATGGGTTTGAGGGGAGAATCATAACCTCACCTCCCACGGCAGAGCTATGTGAAATCATGCTCCTGGATTCCGGTCATGTACAGGAAATGGACGCAGAATGGCAAACCAGGAAAAATAAGCGCCGGGCGGGAAAGGAAGTCCACCCCCTCTACACCATCGAGGAAGCCCAGGCAAGTTTGAAGTTTCTGAGCCCCGTGGGGAGCGACCAGATAGTGACGGTTGAACCGGGCATCAAGGCCCGCCTTAGAAACGCCGGACACATACTGGGTTCTTCTATCCTTGAATTATGGGTGGGAGAGGGCAATGAGACCATGAAGATTGTCTTCTCAGGAGATCTAGGTAAGAACGATCAGTTGATCGTACGGGATCCCCATGAGATATTTGACGCCGACTATCTTTTTCTTGAGTCCACTTACGGAAACAGAAAGCATCATTCGTTTGGGCAGAGCAAGGAGGAACTTCTGGGAGCAATCCGCTACAGTGCTTCACAAGGGGAAAAAGTCATCATACCCGCATTTGCGGTGGAAAGGACACAGGAGATTCTTTATATCTTGGGCGAGTTTTATCGGGAGGGCCTGATTAAGGAGATCCCCATCTATTTGGACAGCCCCCTGGCCATCAAGGCAACAGAGATTTTCAGAAAGAACAAAAAATACTATGATGAGGAGGCCCAGGCTATTGTGGACAAGGGCTATGACCCCTTTGACATGCCGAATCTTCACTTCACCCCCGCAACAAGAGAGTCCATTGCCATAAATGAGGGAACGGGGCCGGCCATCGTGATTGCCGGGAGCGGTATGTGTACTGCGGGACGGATTAAACATCACCTGAAGCACAACCTCTGGCGCAAAGGCGCAAGCGTAGTCATCGTGGGGTTCCAGGCCAAGGGTACCACGGGCCGTAAGATCGTTGACGGGGCCAAAGAGGTCAAGATATTCAGGGAAAATGTCGCCGTGAGGGCCAAGGTGTTCACGATTGGCGGATTTTCTGCCCACGCCGACCAGGCCGATCTCCTTGAGTGGGTCTCCCACTTCGAGTCCAACCCCCGCGTCTTTGTGACACACGGGGAACCAGAGGCCAGCAAGGCCTTGGCAAAAGAGATCCAGGAACGGCTTAATTTGATCGTCCACATTCCAAAATGGAAGGAACGACTTATTCTCAGACCCAAAGAGGTAACCTTTGAGGGGCCTGAAGAGATAGAGGCGCTGCCCGACGTCAAGACATCTATGCTAAACACCATCGTCGATTTGGAAAGGGAGTTGGATATCTTGAAGAGACGAATAAAGTCCGGTGAACTGGAAGGCAAGATTGGAGCGGACGAGACGGATAGGCTTGCCTACATAAAGGAGGAACTGCAGGCAACACTGCCTTCGGGGCAATAATATGTAAAAATCCTGGCCCTGCCTCCGGCCCGGAGGGAAAACCCGGCTTTGCTCATTATCCCAACAGAATCAACCCCTAATCCAAAGCCAGAAAGGTGTTGGGATCCAATCTTACGCTGGCATCTGAGATGGTGGGATTATCATGGTCCTTTAAGAGCCTCAAGAAGACCCCCGTGGGCTCGGGCTGTAACTGAATGATAAGGCTGAAGAGATCATCCAGTTTATGACATGGATAGGGTATGCCCCTTTCATTGGTCTGGGTAACATGGCGGTGAGATAGGGCGGAGAGCCAAATCTCAAGCTGGAACTCCCCGGCAATTCCCCGGAGGCCTTCGAAAATAATCCTTTCGGCCTTTTCAAAGTCAAGGCCATCCACGATCAGGGCATTGGGTCTGAACTCCAGATTTTCAGTCAAATTCATTAGGTTGGTTCGGAGACGGTCCACGTCAAAACTCTGATTTAGGTAGGCAAGGATCATCCTGTTTCTATCAATCATCATCCGATGTTCATCCCCATCAGTGAAGCCTAAGGCCTGATCAAGATCACGATAGATGACGTCATAGAAAGACATCACCTTTTCCGGCCCCTCTTCGAGGGAAATGTGAACGAGCCTTTCCTTTCGAAAGATCTTATCAAATGCTATATGTATCAGGCAGGCGGTCTTTCCTACCCCGGCCCGTGCTATAAGAACCCCCAGGTTTCCCGAGCCCAACTCCTTCCTCGATGACTTCTCAAGGATCCTTAACGGACTGACCGAAATAAAGTCCTTCATGATTTTCCCTCTCCCTTTGTTTTTTTCTGGATTTCAGATTTCAGTTCCTCTACTATGGATCCAGGGACCTTGGCATATCTTGAAAACTCCATGGTGAACTCTGCCTTGCCCTGTGTCAAAGACCTGAGGGTAGTGGCGTAGCCAAACATCTCTGCCAGCGGGACCTCCGCCTCGATGGTTGTAAACACCCCGTCCTCCGTAGAACTTGTGATGAGTCCCCTCCTTTGATTGATGGAAGCCATCACATTTCCCTGAAACTCTGAAGGTCCTTCCACAGACACCTTCATCACAGGCTCAAGTATGACAGGTTTGGCCTTCATGTAGACCTGTTTAAAGGCACCCACTGCCGCAGCTCTAAATGCCCTCTCAGAAGAATCCACACTGTGCGACTTGCCATCATTGACGACCATCTTCATGCCAAGGACCGGAAACCCGATCAATTGACCTTTTCCGAGACAGGTCTGGAACCCCTTGTCCACGGCAGGTATGAATTCTATGGGTATGACCCCGCCCTTTACGTGGTTGACAAATTCGTATGCCCCGCTCTCAGAAGGTTCCATAAACCCTGCCACCCGTCCGAATTGACCGGCCCCGCCTGTCTGTTTCTTGTGGGTGTAATCAAAAGACGCCATCTTTGTTATGGCCTCTCTGTATGCCACCTGCGGAAGGCCGGTGTTCACCGCCGCATCAAACTCCCGCTTCATCCTCTCCACATAGACCTCCAGGTGCAGTTCCCCCATCCCCGAGATAATCGTCTCGCCCGATTCCTGATCCACATGAGATCTGAAGGTTGGGTCCTCCCTCGTAAACCGATTCAGGGCCTTGGACATGTTGCCTTGGGCCTTATTATCCTCCGGGTTTATGGCCAGCGAGATGACGGGTTCCGGGACGAACATGGAAGACATGCTGTAGTTCAAACGGCCATTGGTAAAGGTATCCCCTGAATAGCAATCGACACCGAATAGGGCCACAATATCCCCTGCGCGGGCCTCGGTCACATCCTCCATCTGGTCTGCATGCATCCGGACCAGCCTCCCCACCTTGAGCTTCTTCCGTGTCCGGGTTATGAGCAAATTATCCCCCTTGCCAATGGAACCCTGATAGAGCCTGAGATAGGTCAACTGTCCGTAGGGCGTGACCTCCAGTTTGAAGCCCAGGGCCACGACAGGGGAATCCGGGTTGCACTCGAGGGGTACCTCTTTTCCCTTCTGATCCAAGTCAATGGCATTGTTCTTTACGTCCGTTGGCGCGGGGAGATATCTGTTCACACCATCCAGCAATGACTGGACACCAATATTCTTATAGGCCGAGCCCAGAAACACGGGAGTTAATCCCCTGGATACGGTGCCCGTTCTCACCGCCTCATAAATCAGATCTTCCGTAACCTCATCTTCCAAAACAGCCTCCATCAGGTCATCGGAAAACATAGAGGCGGCATCCAGAAGTTCCTCCCTTCTTTCCTTGGCCTCTTCGATGATGTCGGAGGGTATGGCTCCCTCCCTGACTTCCTCTCCGCTGGTCCCCTCAAAATAGAAGGCCTTCATTAAGACCAGGTCAACTACACCGGAGAATTTTCCTTCCAGGCCAATAGGAATCTGCACAAAAACGCCGTTCAGGTTCAATTTCTCCCGTAGCTGCTCCAAGACCCTGTAGGGGTCTGCCCCGGAGCGGTCACACTTGTTGATAAAGGCAATTCGAGGCACTTCATAGCGGTTCATTTGCCTGTCTACGGCTATAGACTGGGATTGAACACCTCCCACCGCGCAGAGGATCAATATGCCCCCGTCCATGACCCTCAAAGCCCGTTCGACTTCAATGGTAAAGTCCACATGGCCGGGGGTATCAATGATGTTTATTCTGTGCCCCTTCCATTCACAGTGGGTGGCGGCTGATGCAATGGTGATCCCCCGCTCCTTTTCCAACTCCATGGTATCCATGGTGGCGCCCACCCCATCTTTACCTTTGACCTCGTGGATGGCGAAAATCCGTTTGGTGTAGTAGAGGATTCTTTCCGTCAGGGTAGTCTTGCCCGAATCTATGTGTGCACTGATACCAATGTTTCTCAAGTTCTGAATTTGATCATTCATCAAAAGACCTCTGTCTGCCTGGTGTTCATAGTTTCGTTTCGCTGATTTCAAAATCAATCACCACCCCCAAGAACGGGGCTTCACGTTTGCCCAAAGAGGGGTGTAAATCAGGAGTGTTGGCCTCCGTTACTCCAAATACGATAAACTCCTCGTTTGATACGGTGTGGATGGCTATCCTTTACCAACGGCCGTGAGTTACACCCGGGACCGCCCAAGCGAGCGGTTTGACGTAATAAGAATAAAAAGAGGGTCTGCTCAGGCAAACCCTCTCTCAAAATACAATATTTTTGCAAGGATTAGAAAAAAATTTCTTATGTGTCTATATATAACACAGAGAGGCCTATGGGTCAAGTCAAAAAAGCGACTTGAAATACTTTTCATGTGACGTTAAAGTGGAGTCTCCTCGAAGCATCACCTCAAGAAGGAAATGAGTCTTGGATATCAGGAAAAAGAGCGGACATTACATCCCCCCTTCAAAGGAAGAGTTTTGCCGGTTCTGCAGCTTGCTCTATGACAGGCATCTGGTTGCTGGTGTGGGGGGCAATGTGTCGGCACGAAGCAATGACCACATATTCCTCACGCCTTCTGGTTTTTCCCTCCGCGATGTGGAAACCGAGACCGCCGAGCCATCCTCTTGCAAAACCATGGCCTCGTGCCCCTTGGTAAGGATTTTAAGGAAGCCGTCAACATTGCTGAAAAAATAGATGAGGCAGCGAGAATCTATCTCCTGACAGATGGAAAGGCCGCTGCGATTCCATCGGATGAGATATCCCGAATACGTCGGCTTCGATGAAAAAGCTGCCCCGGATAAGCCGGGATGGTGGATATTGGGTGCGATATGGGTTAGAATAACTATCGAAGTTCAATTGGCGACTTCGAGGGCAGAATTTGGGAGACAAGAAACTTGAAACTTCGGGGCGTACGGATCGAAGGGCCTCTTTCCAGTTTCCAGTTTCAAATTTCCAGTTTCTCTACGACTCTGCTATAATTTTCGAGCTTTGATAAATTGTGAAAGATGAACACTCAAATTTAGCAGGTAAGAATCTAATTGGCTTTGACAAAGGATGAATTCTTACCTATAAAGGAACCGAGATCTTCAATGAATGCAAAAAAGGAGGTAAAGAGCCATGAGTTCTGATAGTCACTTGAAAGACAAGGTTGTTTTGGTGGTGGATGACGAACCCGATGTCCTGGAAACCGTGGAGGAAGAGCTGGACATGTGTCTTATGCACAAGGCAGCCGATTATGACACCGCGCTTCAGTACCTCCTGAGCTACACCTATGATATCGTGATCCTTGATATCATGGGGGTCAATGGTTTTGAACTCCTCAAGACTGCTGTATCCAGGGGTTTTCCAACGGTCATGCTTACGGCGCATGCCCTTTCACCCGAATCCCTCAAGAAATCCATAAAGCTGGGTGCGGTTTCCTTCCTTCCCAAGGAGAAGATCTCGGAGCTTCGGTCATATCTTGAAGATGTGGTCCTGGGTGAGGGCAAGCCGGTCTGGACGAAGCTGTTTGACAAGCTGGGAGGGTATTTTGAAAAGCGATTCGGCCCGGACTGGAAGGAAAGAGATAAATTTTTCCAGGAATTTGAAGAACAGCTAAAAAGGGACCTGAGGGATCAGTCCTGATTTTGATCTTCTTGGATCACTAGTCGACGTACTGGAAGGATCAATCATGGGCTATCTACTTGGACTCCAAGAATACCTGGATGAAAACTACGATCTTTCCGTTTTTGACGCGGTCTTTGAAACCAAAGAGCAATGGGGCTTTCATCTCTCCAACCATCGCATTGTGAGGGCAACGATAAAGGAAAATCTCACCTATGATGTAAAACTCGACATTGAGGGGGAGGGAAAGGAGCTTTTGCCCAAGACAGATGTCAAGCTCGTTTGCAGACAGGAATTGGCAGACGCTGTTAAGCCGTTGTTGAAAACAGACAAAAAGGTCCAGGAACTTGGACTCGAACCCATCATTCCGCCCAGCAAAAGGCACCATATCAAGAACAAGTCGCTCTTTCCATTGATGAAAGAAAGACAGGCCCTATTCTTTACCCTTTTGGAAGGTGAAATAGTCAAGGGCATTATTGCTGGTTTTAGCCGTTATGAAATTTCAGTCAGTCTGAAGGGAGGAATGCCGGTAACAATCCTGAGGCACAGTATTTACGACCTTAGGAACAAAAAAGGGAGATGCTTTCTGAAATCCGTCCAGGAAAAACGCAGAGACTGGGAAAAAACCGATCTGTTTGTCTCTTCCTCCCAGCCCCATCATTCCTAGATCCAAGCCATCTATCCTGACCCGATCCTGCAAAAAGGTCTGCTGTCAATTTCTATCGTAATAGGGGGAAATATCTCGGAGGGCAGCGTGGGATTTGATGCCATATCGGGATTCATGGGCCAAGAAATGGTTGACTAATCATGTGATCTTGGTTAATTCCTTTCTTGCAAGCCCGATGAGAGGTAATTTTTTTCTCTAAGACTGCACCCATGGGGGCTGAAACGCGCAGTTTTCCGTTTTTTCATTAGGACTCCCGGCTAAATGACCCTTACCAAGGCACATCTTACCGTATCCGTTCACAGGCGACTTGGACTGCCCAAAACCCGGTCCGCGGCGCTGGTCGGGTCTCTTTTCGAAATCATCAAAAAGACCCTTGGAAATGGTGAGGATATCCTTATCAGCGGGTTCGGGAAATTTTGTATAAAAGACAATAAGCGTCAAAGAGGCAAAAACGCACTTTCTGAAAAAGACGCAATGCTCGAGTCGGAAAGGATTGTTAATTTCAAGTATTCCCCGGTCTTCAAGGAAAGGCTCATGAACGGAAAAGGTAGCTGATAAATTGAAGGAGGGGTCTGACGGCGCCGGTCTACTACCGGTGAAATACTGGATATCAATCCATCCTGATAAGGGCTTGCGCAAAAATAACTTCGCAGAATTGGCGCTCAGATTTGGGTCAGATTTGGATGCGCCGATTGAGCAAAACCACAGAAATAGTAGTACTATTTAGAGGATTTTGCGATTGAGGCACGGCCGAAGATGACCTGAAGACTGAATGCGAAAATGTAAAGGTCCTTCCCAAATTCCGTGACCGACGGCACACTCTCTTTATGGGTCATTTCAATAACCCTTTCAGGGCATTCGGCCACACATGTTCCACACCGGTCACATTTTTCATCATTGATCGCGATAAAGTTCATGTCTTCCCCACCAATCCGTTCTTATTTCTTGGCCTTGATAAGGGCCTCTCCGCTTTTTTCCTCAAAAACATGGATTGCTTCAGGAAGGCCCGTGAGCCAGAGGGTATCATCTATACTTACTGAAAAGTCGGTGGGAACGATTGTCTTGATTACTTTCTCCCCCAGACTGAGCGTTAATATGCGGTAATCCCCGAGAAACTCGACGACATCAACTTTTGCTCTGATGCCCGAACTCGTTGACGTTTTGGAGGCCTCAAGCTTGTCCGGGCGAATGCCCACAACGACCCCGGTGTTTATGTGAGATGACGGGATATCTTCCGCAATCGCCCAGGATACCGATTTATCCCCATTCCGAACAGCCAGTCGGTTCTGACTTTCCACTCTTCCCCCCAGGAAATTCATGGAAGGCTCACCGATAAATCCAGCCACAAACTGAGTTGAAGGATAATTGAACAGATCGTCCGCGGTTCCAATCTGCTGAATTACCCCCAGGTTCATGACAATGATCTTATCTGCCAATGCCACGGCCTCCTCCTGGTCATGGGTGACATAGATTGTGGTAGTAGACAGTTCATCATGGATTCTGCGGATCCTGGCCCTGATCACTGCTCGAACCCTTTGGTCCATGTGGGACAGGGGTTCGTCGAGAAGCAGCACAGAAGGGTCCCTCACAAGCGCGCGGGCCAGGGACACCCTTTGTTGTTGGCCACCGCTCAATTTGCTTGGTTTTCTTTTCAGGACGTCGCTCAGCTCAAGGGCGTCCACGATATCCTGAACCTTGCTTCGAATTTCGTTCTTATCCAACCCCCGGGCATGCAGTGGAAATGCAATGTTCTCATAGACCGACAAAGGGGGGTAAAGGGCGTAGGACTCGAAGGCCAAAGCCACGTTCCTGTCGCGAGGGCTCAAGTTATTGACCACCTTGCCGTCGAAGAACATCTCTCCTTTGGTAATATCTTCAAGCCCAGCAATCATGCGCAGAATGGAACTCTTGCCGCATCCGGAAGGTCCCAAGACCGCAACGAATTCTTCATTTTCGCATCTAAAACTGGCATCTTTTACCGCAATTACGTCTTCATCATAGATCTTCCAAACGTATTTGGCCTCGACTGTACTCATGGGATCCTTCCTATTTGGTAAGTTCCACGCTTTTTCGAAAAAGGTAAAGGTTGTCTTGGTCAATCTCCACCCACACATTCTCCCCAACCTCGGGGTGGACACTGGAATCCACCTTTGCCAGAAAAAAACTATTTGTCAATTCGAACGTAATCGTATTGCCCTCAGCCTCCCGGACAGCCACGTAAACAGGTAACTGGAATGAAGCATCCGACAATTTCTGTAAAGAAACCCTGACATGTTTAGGCCGCACGCCTATGCGAACCACGCGCTTACCATCCTCTTCCCAGGAAATCCCTTCCAACTTAGGAAGCAGGCCTTGTCTCATGGGAAAGCGAAAATCTCGATCCGCCTGGAAAAAAACCTTTCCGTTTTCACTCACGATCTCCACATCAACCAGGTTGATAGGCGGGTCCCCCATGAGCCTGGCCACAAAGTCACTTGCCGGCGACTCATAAATTTCTTCAGGAGTTCCAATTTGTTCGATGTTTCCCTTTCTCAGGGCTAAGATGCGGTCCGAAAGCCCAAGTGCTTCCCGGTAGTTATGGGTCACATAGAGAATGGTAGTGCCCCGTTGATGTGCGAACTGCTTCAGGGTACTTCTGGCTGATACCTTCAATTGCGCATCAAGGTGGGCGATGGGTTCATCCAGCAGGTAGGCTTCCGGCCTTCGTACCATGGCACGTGCCAGGGAAACCCTCTGTTTCTGCCCCCCGCTGAGCTGTTGCGGCTTCCTATCTAGCAACTCGTGAATCCCTAAGAGGGTCGTGATCTCATCCACCCTTTCTCGTTTCTGACTGGGGGTGAGCTTTTCTTTCCTTCTCGAAGACGTTAAAGGAAAAGCAACATTTTCATAGACCGTAAAGTGAGGATAAAGGGCATAGTTTTCGAAAACCATGGCCACATCCCTCCGGTCCGGAGTAAGATCATTGACTCTTCGTTCGCCAATGAAGATTTCCCCCTTCGTGGGTTTCTTTATCCCTGCCACTAGTTCAAGCGTGGTTGTTTTCCCAGCTCCTGAAGGACCAAAAAGGGTAAAAAACTCCCCTTCGTGACATTCAAAGCTGATGTTGTTAAGGGCAACCAGACTCCCGTATTTCATTGTTATGTCCGCGAGTTTCAAGCCTGCCATTGCTTCAGTTACTCCCCTCTGGTGTTTCTTCCGTCCTGGGCTTGGGAAAAAATTTCATGGTTCCCAAGAGACAACCTAAATTCTCATTTCTTTCCCAAGTTTCGAGTTTCCAGTTTCAAGTATCGCACCCCAACTGTCCCCTGAATTCCTTTTCAGGAGGATCAAAACAATCATAAAATGTTTTTCTGTAAGCCTATAACCCTTTACTGCCCCATAAGAACTTGTCTTTTCAGAAAATGGACTATAGAGAACCCCCCCTTGTGAGTCAAGGAAAAAAGTGGCAGGCACAATATATAAATGAGGTTTTGGGTTGCTAGCCTGGGGAGTCTTGTGTTGGATAGTAGGGATTGGTAGGCATATCTTCTCAAAAATCGAGGATTCCGAATTTGGGTAGACGTTTCCCTGACTGAAAACCCTTGACAAACATTTTTTTTTATACTTTATAGCATGGCAGCATATCCGGAAATCTCATCCCAAAAAATGGGTGTGAGATCAAATTTTATTCATAGGCTCCATAACTGAAGGACATTAAAGATGTTACCACGTATGACAGTTGGCAACTGGCTCTTCTGGGGAATTATGGCTTTCATAGTAACTAACTTCTTATGGCTCGGCCTTTTAGAGGAATTCATTCCCCAATGGATAGGAGCACTCGTTGGATTTTTCATCTTTCTTGTTTTCCTTATATATGGGCCTCGGGAAAAGGAAGAGGAAACAGAGGAATAGAGGTCGATAAAGGGCTTTTTTTGTTGAAGTCTGAAAGGCAGACTTTGTTTCTGTATGGCGGCAACCTGAAGATGAGACTTAGAGGGGAGGTGAGAAAACAACTGGGTGTTCAGGCGAACCAACAACCAAATGGAAGAAGGAGGTTACAAGATGAAAAATATCGTTCAGAAGACAATGGCAGTTGCTTTAGGGGTCTTCTTGGTACTGACATTGACCAGCATGGCCCCAGCGGCAGAGAAATTTACTGTTGCCGATATTCCGGAGATAAAGAATAAAAAACCCATTACCATTGCTATCGAAGCGGGAGGCGAAGAGGATACGCTAAAACCGTTTATCAAGGAGTTCGAGAAAAAAACCGGAATCAAGGTTAATACCGATGTTATGCTTTTTGCTGTGATGTATGGCAAGGAAAACATCGAACTCGTGGGAGGAACCGGAGCATATGACGTTGTCATCGTCGAAGCATCTTGGACAAATGAATGGGCTCCTTATCTTTTCAGTCTAGAAGAGTTAGCTAAGAAATATGAGCCTGAAGGCATGAAAGCAGTTCAAAGAGATTTGGGTTATCTTGATAAAGGTTTGCTGCGCATGGCTTCTACCCGGGACGGAGTGGTTTATGGCTGGCCATATGAGTGCTATACCGAGATGATGATGTACCGCGCCGATGTATTTGAAAATCCCACAGAAAAAACACACTTCTTGAATCAGTATGGATATGAACTGGCACCAGCAACGGCCTGGAATCAGCTGCTTGATCAAGCCAAATTTTTTACCAGAAAGAAAGGGGGAAAGTTAAAAGGCAAGCCACTTAACCATGATCTTTACGGAGTGGGCCTAATGGCTGGCAGATTTCCTCATGTGCAGGATGAGATAAGCTCGATTTTATGGGGCATGGGTGGAAATTGGGCTAAAATAGTCAGGGACGATACAGGTAAAGCTCTGGGATTCAAGATAACCGAACGGAATAAAGCCTTGCTAAAGGCTGCTTTTGAAACTTATGTAGCCCTGCTGAAGTTTGCACCTCCAGGTAGCCTAAATGCCTTTTGGGATTTTGTCATGGCACAGTTTTCCGCAGGAAATATCATCATTGCTCCTGCGTTATACGACAGTTGCTATCCCTGGATGAGTAACTGGGGCAAGGATGTCGGCCCTGGTGCCAAAATTGGCGGAGCGCCAACTGCGGGGGTTCAGCCGTATTGTGGTAACTTCCATTTTGCTGTTCCCAAATCCGCCAAGAACCCTGAGGGAGCTTACTGGCTGGCGAAGTTGCTCGGCTCCTATGACGTTCATAAGGCCTGGATCGGAGCGGGATTTATACCTGCTAGAAGAGACGTTGTTGAGGAACCCATGTACAAGAATCCAGATTTGTACAAAAAAACGGGATGGATACCAACCATGCTTTACACGTGGGACTATCAATACCCCTTTGTGAACAACTATCTCCACTTCAATAGCTCCGCATTCGGCAAAATCTACGATTTCATGACAGAGTTGTGTCACAATGTTGCGAGGGGTGCGCTGACCCCGCAACAAGGCGTGGATAAATGGGTGAAAACATTCACCGAGCTGCAAACGAAATTTGGGAATCTGCCGGTCTTAAAGTAACCATTCATTATATCTGGGGCATCCCTGGACTAAGATATCATCGTCTTCAGGGGTGCCCTTGAATTTAGAGTCTCAATTTGTAACTTCTATGTAAAACGCGAAGCTGTTTTGTCAAAGCTAACCATTATGATTCATTGACAATAAGGTTTCCCCGCTTTTGGCGGGATCTTCGACAGGTGTCGGGTGTCAGAATTTGGGGTTTAGGGTTGCAAAAGGGATAAGTGCGTTTCAATAAATAATAAAAGACTAAGATGGGAGCAATCTGGATGTCGCGTCACAGAAATAAAGCGAGGATGGAGACCTTACCCACACAATTTCTAGAAAACCAAACCGCTTGGGAAATTTTGACCAGTGAGAAATATTTTAAGTGGCTTCTCTTGATTCCGCTTTTGACGATTCTGGCAGTATTTGCATTTTATCCGCTATTTTACTGTCTATATATGTCCTTTAACGAGGCACTATTGGTAAAACCTCCTGAGTATATTGGACTAACGAACTATCGTAAGATACTGCATGACCCAAACTTCTGGACAATCCTTGGTCGTTCGAGTTCTGCAGTAATTGTGTGTGTGGGAGTTGAAATAACCCTTGGCTTGGGAATCGCGGTTTTTCTGAATCGAGAATTCAGAGGGCAAAATATCGTAAGAGGGCTTTGCCTGCTACCTTTGGTAGTATCACCACTTGCTATGTCGCTCATGTGGAAGTACTTTCTTGAACCGCAATTCGGTATAATAAATGCAATGATAAGTGGGGTAGGGTTACCACAAATTTCGTTCCTTTCAACAGACGGGCTCGCGTTTGCGACTATTATGTCCATGGAGATCTGGAAATGGCTCCCCTTCTCTATTTTTGTTTTTCTCGCAGCCATAAGAGGCATGCCCAGGGATGTATTTGAAGCGGCAAGTGTTGATGGTGCTAAAAGCTGGTATACGTTCCGGAGATTAACCCTGCCCATGTTGAGGCCCTTCATAATGATTGTGCTCTTGCTCAGAGTAATGTGGTTGATAAGGTTGTCCGATCCGCTCTTTGGGACCACGCAAGGCGGTGCAGGAACAGAAGTGTTGGATTGGTATGTTTATCGAATTGCGTTTGTGCGCTTTGATTTAGGTGAGGGAGCAACGCTCGCAATTATTACCCTGGTTATGACACTTATTATCGGAGCCATCCTGTTCCGCCAGCTGATCAAGGCCCTGGGAACGTCAAGATAGATTAGGAGAGGAAAAATGAAACGAGTCATCTTCTGGGTGGGAGTAGCCGTTCTTCTATTTGTATTTATCTTTCCGATAGCATGGATATTCGTGACATCGTTTAAGGGACCAGCAGATATCATGGTGCCAACGAGGTTATTCTTCAAACCCACCCTAGCGAACTATATATATGAATTCTACAACATGCCTATCCTGAGAGAGCTTCTAAATACGTTCATCGTAACAGTTTTCAGTACATTTTTGGTGATGGTCGTCTCACTTCCCGCTGCTTACAGCTTTGCCCGATTCAACACCGGTTATGGGCACCTTCTATTCTTTACCCTCACAACGAGGATGTTCCCCCCCGCAGTGGCAGCAATACCCTTCTTCATTTTCTTTAAAAACTTGGGGCTTTTGGACACACACATTGGGCTAATTCTACTGTATCTGTACTTCAATATGTCGTTTGCCACCTTCCTACTGTATGGGTTCTTTAAAGAAATCCCCGAAGAACTTGAACATGCTGCTATGGTAGATGGTTTTGGAAGACTGACAATCCTTCGAAAGATTGTATTTCCACTAATAATGCCTGGTGCGGTTATTACGACTGTGTTTTGTCTCATATTCGCATGGAATGAGTTCTTTTTCGGTTATATGTTCACCCGGACTGTCGCCAGAACAGTTTCCTTTGGGTTGATATCTCACTGGGGCTCTGTGGTGGTTCAGTGGGGCCCTATGGCTGTCGGAGTCATTTTTACCATTTTACCAACATTAGTTGCCGGTTGGTTCATGCAAAGGTTTATCGTGAGAGGGCTGACTTTTGGAGCAGTCAAAGGCTAGGCATATGGGACCGGTGAGTCATACCGGTGAAACCCCGCTGAAGGGTTTCTGCGAGGGGCTAATCGGAAACTACGTCGAATCAATGAGGTTCTATGTAATCACTATCAAATTTTGATGCGGCTACTTCCATCAATAGAAAGAATGCCTGTCCTTCCACCGCTGTACCAGGGGCGGCGAAAGTCGGAGAGCTACATACCCCTTGAACTAAGCCATGTTCATCAACTTTCTCATAGGCAGCTTCTCGCATTTTATTTGCATGCTGTAAATACTCGTTATCTAACCAGCCACCCGCAACTCCTGAATAGATGGTATAGCTTATCATTTGGGCAAAATTGGTCTCAATAAAAGTTGATTGGTCATCAATTATATTATGAAACAGGCCATCTTTACGTTGGTAGTGAAGAAAAACGTCAATTAATTCTCTTACGAAACTTGCAAGTTTCTTTTTCTCATCAAGCATATCACCCGGTAGAGAATCAATTACCTTAGCAATGCCCACGGCGGCCCATCCATTCCCGACACCCCAGAAATCTTTATGTTCAAATTCCTTTAGGTCATCATCCCAGATATGTGAAAACAATTTTTTATCGACATCCCATAATATTTTTTTAAAGCCCTCAATTTGTGTGATGGCTTCGCGATGATGACCTGTCATACTCAGAATGGGTATGGCCATGAAAATGGAATCTACCCATACCTGTTTTTTGGTTATCACATGGGATAAAACACCTTCACTGGTTCTAGGAGCTTTCTTGATTAACCAATCGACCTGCTTTTGTATCGCGTCCTTAAACAATCTATCACCAGTAGTTTTTGCAACATACAGAACCGCTTCACCATTGGCTGCGGGGTCTGTCACTGTATAATCATCACCCATGATGGCAACATCATCCCTATAAAAAGCCGTGCCAAGCCGGCCATCATGTGATTGACGCAGCGCAGCATCTCTGGCCATCAAAAAAGTCAGCTCGTAATCTCCTAATGCTAAAATGGCCTGCGATGCAATCCCCTGTTCCCATGGATACCTTTGCATGGCAAGCATCGCTCTTTTGACCTTATCCATGGCTTCTTTTCTTTTCATTACTACACCTCCCTTTGTACCCAAAAGATATAGCTTTCTGCCAAGTTATTCTTTCACAAGCGCTAAGCCACGGAATCCATGGCCTTTATCAATTGCCCATACGTGATGGTACACACGATGATCGTCATATAGAGTGAAAACATGGCAACGGCAGATTCCCTCCCCGCACAAAAAGACCTCTTTGGGAATTTGCCCCAAACTGAGTTTCCCAAAGGAGTTAAAAGTTGATCTCTATCCCCGCCAAGGCCCCACCATCTACCTGAACCGCACACCCTGTTATATAGCTGGCACATTCGGATGCCAGGAAGGCGACCACTTTGCCCACTTCATCGGGCCTGGCGTAACGCTTGATTGAACTTGCCTGAGCAGCCGCCGAATCCAGAATGCCCTGTCTCGTCGAGCCGAACTCGGGCGCAATGTTATCGGCGAACTTGTCCCATATCTCGGTATGTATCAGCCCGGGGCATATTGCATTGGCACAGATACCCTCTTTGGAATATTCCATGGCAAGGGAGCGAGTGTAATTAATAACCGCGGCCTTTGCGGCATTGTAATCGGTGACCCCGGTACCAGGTTCAATCCCGTACATGGAACTCATATTTATGATACGCCCCCATTTTTGTTCGATCATTTTGGGGACGATCAATCGGCAGGTTCTCACACAGGCCATGAGATGGATATTTAACATTGCTTCCCACGCCTCATCCGTCGCCCCAATGGGCGTGCAGGGAGTTGAATGGCCTGCGTTATTAAAAAGGATATCAATCCGGCCAAATCTGTCAAATGCCTTTGAAACAGTCGCATTGACGCCTTCTGCTTGTTCCAGGTCGGCTGCTATGGTCAGCGTCTCAACGCCAAGGGCCTGTATCTCTTTTTCAGCTTCCGCCAGATCGGCTTCATTTCTTCCGGTGATGACTAGATTGCAGCCTTCCTTGGCCATTTCCAGCGCACTCGATTTCCCGATCCCCCGATTTCCTCCCGTGACGAGGGCCACCTTTCCCTTAATTCCTAAATCCATGTCGCAGCCTCCTTTGTGCTACAAGTTTAATATTTACCCGTTCAAAACTGATGGTCTCGTAAAAAGTATGTTTTCTTCCAAAGACGTCAAGAACGTCAAGGAAATATCTTTTAATATTAACAAGTTAACTTTGCGAGCTTTGCGCCTTTGCGTGAGATTTTGATTCTTTACGAATGCATCAAAACTAGAAAAATCGCTTTTTCGTTCATCCTCCGGAATGAAGCGTTAAGATTCTGACGTTGTCATTGTCGGCAAGTACAGTGTCAAGCCAATCCAAATGGATTATAAACCTGCCGTTTCTTGTTATGGTCACGGTGGGTTTTAGTTTCGTTTTACTCCTGTCAAATATATTTGCGCGACGCTCTTCAGTGGTACACATAAGGTTTAGAAGGTCTCGAATATTATCTCCCTCGGTGAGGTTTACCGAAAGATCACCTGTCTGAAAAATATCTGCAAATTTCCCAGACAAATTTACATTTATCTTCAAAGTGTTTCTCCTTTTTGGCACAAACAAACGCCGACTTGCCTTACCCTAATGGCCACTCAAGGAAGACGCGTCATTTCTTGTATCTCTTACGTAACTTCTCAATAAGTCCGGGATAAATAATGGGATTTCTGGAGTCTCATCAGGGAGGAGAGGCAGCTATTAGGGCCCTAAAAGCCAAAGGTATTATTCGCAGGCCAGAATAGCCCTCTTCACCATGATTTTGGCAATTTGAACCATATACTTGTTGTCAGCCAAAGGTTTTGCGGCAGAAACAGCTGCATCACCCGCAGCTTGGGCATTGGCTTCATTTATCTTTTTGCCGATAATTGCCTCCTCCGCCTTTACAGCTCTGTATGGCTTGACATACACAGCATTCAAACAGATCCTGGCAGCCGCAACTTTGCCTGCTGACTTAGTTATCATGGCAGCACAATTAACGATCGGGAAGTCAATGGATTTCCTGAGGGCAAACTTAAAAAAACTACTCTTTGTCCCGTCAGCGGGTTCAGGTGCCTGGATTTCAACAACTATTTCATCATAACCCAGAACCGTTGTCTTTGACACCTCCACCTGAAAAAAATCCTCTGCATTGATTGTTCGCCTGGATGTCCTTATCTTGCTGTTGAGCGCGATCAGTGCGGGTGCCGTATCACTTGGGTGCACGGCAATACACCCTTCTT